>DASTBQ010000078.1:0-38628 GCA_035711995.1 Acidimicrobiia bacterium
GATGCGGGCAGCGGTCATTTCTCTCCTTTGCTCGCTCGCGAAATTAGGCGCGAACCCCTGGAATCCGAAACCGGGCCGCCGTACGTTCGAGTTGGGAGAGATGCTCGTAGTCCTTGCCATTGCGGCCGTATGTCTGGCTCCGCCGGTCGCGGGGCCAGTGGTAGCCGGCTTCGCCCCGACCGGGACGTACTCGGGCCACTGGGGAGTGGACTTCGCCGCCGCCGAGGGAGACCCCGTTGCCGCGCCCGTCAGCGGTCGGGTCACTTTCGCCGGATCGGTTGCCGGGATGAGGACCGTGACGATGGAACCCTTATCTGGATACAAAGTCTCGGTGTCGTACCTGTCGGCGGTCGGAGTGAGCTCCGGCGATACGGTCAAGCGGGGATCGGTGATCGGTGGCGCAGGAAGTCCCCATGGGACCTCGGGAGTTCACATGTCGGTGCGGATCGCCGACAGATATGTCGATCCGACAGGTCTTCTCGGCTGCACCGAGACAGACATCAGCCGCGCCCTACGGTTGGTGACGCCTCCACAGCCCTATCCTCGTCGACGTGCGCACCGGAATCTTGGGCGGAACTTTCGACCCGATACATGTCGCTCATCTCCACTCAGCTGAATGCGCCCTGCACCAACTGGGGCTCGATCGTGTTCTGTTGATCCCAGCAGGGGACCCCTGGCAGAAAGCAGATCGGGAGATATCTGCGGCCCATCACCGACTGGAGATGTGCCGATTGGCGGTTGCCGGTGTTCCAGGACTCGAGGTCGACGATCGTGAGGTGACACGTGACGGACCCACCTTCACCATCGACACCCTCGATTCGTTCCCAGCCGACGAAGAGCTCTACCTGATCGTTGGGACCGATTCCGCAGCTGGTCTCGACAGCTGGCATCGATGGAACGCGATCGCCGAACGAGCCACCATTTCAATCGCTCCGCGCTCGGGAATTCACAGTCCCGAGTTCCCTGATGCCATCCACATCGACATGGGAATGCTCGAGATCAGCGGGACCGACATTCGTGCCAGGGTCAGGGATGGTCGGCCGTTCCGGTACCTGGTCACCGGCGAGGTGCATGCCTACATCGTGGCCAACGATCTGTATGCGAATCACCCCGAAGACGATATGGTGGGACAACGCATGGACATGGAGACCACGTCATAGCGAGCAGCGCCGATATGGCCCGGGTGGCCGCAGATGCCCTGTTCGCAAAGAACGGAACCAACATCGTCCTGCTCGACGTGGAGAAGTCCTTCTTCCTCTCCGATGTCTTCGTTATCGCTACCGGCTCATCCCGCATCAACATCCAGGCGCTCGCCGATCACGTCGAGGAGCGACTCGGACAGGAGTTCGACGTCAAGCCGCTACGTATCGAGGGACGGACGGAGGGGGAGTGGTGTCTCGTCGACTACGGCGACATCATCGTCCATATCTTCATGGAGTCGGCCCGCGATTTCTATTCGCTGGAACGTCTCTGGGGTGATGCGGCCCGGATCAACTGGGAAGAGCCGGTACCTTCGGCCGAGGCCTAGGGACGTTTTCACCTTCGTGGATCCCCGGCAATAAACTGATGACTCCCCTAGTGGGGCTGTAGCTCAGCCTGGCAGAGCACTTGACTGGCATTTATCCCAGGGTGAACGGTGTACTTCCGGGTGTTTTTCCCAGGTCGCCCAGAGCAGAGAACCGGAAGTCGTCGGCTCGATTCCTGACATCATCTCGGCAGCGAGCATCTCGTTCCCGAACCTCATGTTCATCGTCGACGTCTCGGGTGGCAACAACGGATCAACCTGAGGAGCGAACGCCCCGGATTCTGGAGGACTCCCGCGGGGAAAGCCAGACTCAGTCAGGGGCCGATGGGTAGTGGCCGCCCGACCGTCTACCCACCGCCCCCCTTCGTCCCCGAGCCCGTTTGGTGGGGATGAAGCTCTACGGGGCAGGCCCGGACTGCACTTGAGAGAGCTGTTAAGCGTGCAGTCCTGGCGCTGCGGTTGTCGCTTCTCGGGCGAGCACGGTGGCTCACCCCAAGAGAGCAAGCGTTAGTACCCACCCCAACCACATTCGATCCGGGATTTTTCGGTAACGACCGCGGGCGAGAAGCCAAGCGAACGCACTCGTGGCGGAGGCATTTGGGTTTTGCCATGAGCTGGCCCGGTGCGACCATTGTCTATAGGGCCATGGGCGGGGTGATCCTCACCGAACCCCCCGTTCCCCCGCTCCCGAACCAGGTGACGGTTGATCCGCCATCAGCTGCGCCGGAACTTATGAAGCGTCGGGTGCTTCGTTCGGTCCGACGCTGAACACTGGCGGCGTTACTGGGTCGCTAGTGCGGACCTTCCCTATCGACGGATGCACTTCTTTGTTCGGGTTCGCGGCCGGAAGCATTGCCGTGATCGATCGAGGCAGCTGCCCAATGGTCGACAAAGTGTTGAACGCGCAGGCCGCCGGTGCAGTAGCCGTGGTGATAGTGAACGACATACCGGGTGACCCGGTGACCATCGACGGGAGTTCAGCGTTCGTAACGATTCCATCTGTGATGGTGTCGCAGGTCTCCGGGGCAATCATTTATGCAGGGCTGCCTGTCGTGGGCACGGTGCAAGCCAAGACCTGATAGTTCAGACGCGACGAAGCCCCGATTATCAACTTGCGACGGTTGATCGCCGGGGCTCGTCGTTGCTGAGTGTGTCGGATGTGACCTCGTCACCTCAGCGGAATAGAACCTCATCGGTGGTGAGCCTGGGCGTATCGAGGAATCCGTCATAGGCGATTCCTACCTTGCGGCGATGGGCTGCATTCCGGTTTCTGTGTCGATGCGTGAACTGGCGACTACCCGGAGTCCCAGTCGTCTGTGGTGAGCGTGAAAACAAGTCGGAAGCCGAAACGGTTGTCGAACGGTTCTGTCCGGATCGACTCGATGATGTCGTGAGCCTCGTCAAGGTCGGCCTGACTCGTGCCCGGTGCCGCGACGAGACGGATGCCCACCCGCTTTCCCTCGATGATTACAAGCCACTCCTCGACTCCATCGCCGGTCCTTAGGTAGAACCCGTCGTACCCGGCCACGATCACCGGCGTCCCCTCGTCATCCAGGTCGCTGAGTATCGCCTCGCGGAAATCGATATCAACGTCACCTGACCCGTATCCATTGTGCATGAAACCCATCGTGCAAGAGCCTCCAGAGCACGTCGACAAGTCCCACGAGTAGATGCCCGCCGGGTTCTGCAAGGTATGCGGCCAGCCGCGTATGACCTCACTCTCCGGTTGTACAGACGTCGTGGTGGTTTGTTGGTCAACTGGGTCCAGAGTGTCGTCGGGGGGGAGGAGTCGTATGGCCAGTGCCACGATGATGAACGCGACAGCGGCAACGGCAGCAACGACCCAAGTGCGCCTGGTAGGTGAACGCTGGTTTCCTCGGCCGGGGATGACTTGCAGTTCACCGGTTCGCTCCAGGACGTCCACGAACGACAGCGCACCTTGCTTCTGGTCCATCTCCATGCAGTACTCGCTGAGCTGATGTTCGAGTTCTCGACTCATCCTGCTACCCCCAGCTTGTGACGCAGTTTCCGCATTCCCCGCTCTGCATGGGTCTGCACAGTGCTCTTCGACACTCCCAGAGTCTCCGCCACTTCGGTCATATGCCATCCATATCCGTAGATCAGCAGAACGACAGTCCGCTCCTTCCCGGGCAGACCAGCCAAAGCGGCCGGCAGACCCGGCTCAACCCAAGGAGTGCGGTCTTCAGCAATCGCCGGGAAGTCGGGTTTCCTCTTCAAGAGGAGCCTTCTCCCTTTGGATCGCCCGACGGTGTACAGATATCCGACCGGGTTGGTCATCTCACGCACCCTGTCCCAATGCTCCCAGCCGTAGGCGAGAGCCTCTGCTGCAGCTTCCTTCCCGGCGTCGAAACCCAACGCCGCGGTGAGAGCGTGACGCAGTCTCCGCTCGTTGGCCTCAACAAACTCGACGAAGCCATCGACCCTGATTTGGTCGGGAATCAACCTGTCTCCTGAGCTGATACTTGTCAAAGCCCGCCCAACAGTCAACGTACGACAAGAAACCCTTAAGACTCGTGTCGGAACTGGCTTCAACACCGACCGAATAGCCACCACCCATTTTCCAACGTGCCTCTATGGGGATGACCAACCGAGAATCTTCTTGTCGTACGAATGTCATCGGCCCGGCTTTCATCATCATGAGGCAAGGCAAGCTGAGGAACATACGGCTCGTGGCCGCCATCAGCATTTTGGCGGCATGCACCACCCAAACCGGCCAAGACACTCCTACCACCAGCCCATCCACCACGACGGCTTCTACCACTATTGCGGAGGCCAGATCCGACTTTCCGGCGACCGGCCCGGTCGAACCCGGCACCTATCACATACCCCCGTCCGCATGGAACCTGGCCGGAGTGACGATGACGATGCCCGAAGGATGGGAGACCCAATACGGCTCCCCCGGGGCCATCAAAGTTGCCGGTTCAGAGGAGGCTGGGTTCTACTTCGTGGTTCCCGATGCGCTCTTTTCAGACCCCTGTGTCGGTACCGCCGCGGACCCGTGGGAGCTGAAGGAGGTCGGTCCCAGTGTCGATGACCTCGCCAATGCTTTACTCAACCAGCCCCACACGGTGGCTTCTGGACCGATGGAAACGTCACTGGGCGGCCTACCGGCCAAGAGAATCGACTTGACCATGGCCGACGATCCCGAAACGGCAACATGCAATATCGACCTTCCTGGAAACGTTCAAATCTGGCACAGCGCACCGGTCGACAAATTCTTCGTGCTCTTGGCTGACGCTACTGCCAGTGTCTACATCCTCGACGTGAACGGCGAACGCCAGGTCTTCCTCACCCAGGTTTCGGCTGGAACTAGGGCCGAAGACATCGCAGAGATGCAAACCATCATCGACTCAATCAGAATCGACGACGCAACCACGCCGTAATGGCAGACGAGTGTTACGCCGCTCAATGGGCGAGTTCATCAGACTCGAAAACGTCGTAGACCGAGACCGCTGCGGAGAGGCTCCGGGTGTGCACCGTGGTTGTAGGCCGCGTAACAGAGGATCGGGCCTGATGTCGCTCTCGACGACGCATACGGGAATCTGGCGCGGCACACAGGGGGCAAAAACGACCAGAAGGTTAAGTCAGAAGAGCAAGGAACCAGGGATAACCTAGGGTTTAGAGGTTCCTTGGGTAGGACTCGAACCTACAACAAATGGATTAACAGTCCCGCCCAGGCCGTCCGTCCAGTCCTAGTGCGTGGTGTTGGGTGCCGTTCTGTCTACGAGTTTCGATCGGTCGCGTTGTTCCTGGTTGTCGTGTCCGGGTACCTACGGCTACACATTTGGCTACACATGGACGCCCAGTGACCACCAACAGTCATGGCCTTTCCGAGGAGAAGAATGGCGGAGCTGGTCGGGGTGAATCTCGTCTGTCCCAGCCTCGCGACATCGCCTCTTTAGCATCTGGCGAATCCCTGAGCCGCTTAACCTGCCTTTCCCTCCAAGCCAGAGAAACGGGCACTGAGCGTCTTTGTGGGCGGCACGCTTCCTCATGTACCCGTCCATGGCTTTCAGCGTCTTGGGGCCTATAGGGAGCGCCCCGATGGTTCCCGCCTTTGCCGCGTACGTGGGCGACCTCATAGCCCCGGCAGGTCGAGGTCTGTGACCTCCAGTCCGGCGACCTCGGGGAGTCGGGCGCCGGAGTCGAACATCAGCCGGATCAGGGCGGTGTCACGACGTTCCTCGAAGCCGGTGCCCGTGCACGCCGCGAGTAGCTTTTCAGGTCCTCGAGGGAGACGACCGGGACTTCGACTTCATCGAGTTTCGGCGGTGACGTCTTCGCCATGGGGGAGTCGATGATCTCGCCTTCGTCATCGAGCCACCGGAAGAACTGTTGCAGGGCCTTGAACCGGTAGAGCCCGGTGGCAGGGGAGCGGGTGTCGAGTAGGTGGACGATGAACGCCTCGATGTGTTCGCGGGTGAGCTTGGTGACGTCTGTACGCATCCCCTGAGCCACCAGGTAGTCGCTGAGCCGTTCCACCGCCGACGTGTAGTTGTCGATCGTTGCCGGCGACTTCTGCTCGGCCCGTAAGTGGAGTTCCCTAAGACCGGGCCAGGGTCGTAATATGGCTGAGTTCGGTTGCGGTATCCATGCCGGGAACCACAGCAGAGTTAAGCGCTGTGCAAGCGTTCTGCTAATCCTCCCGGCACGCAACCACCCACGAAAGCCCAGGTCATACTAGGTTTTCACGGGGCTGTAGCTCAGCCTGGCAGAGCACTTGACTGGCAGTCAAGGGGTCAGGGGTTCAAATCCCCTCAGCTCCACTAGCTTTTCTACGAATCTCTGTAGCTTCTCGTTGTGCGCCTGATGGCCCCACAAAGGGGATCGTGTCGGGCCTCACGCCGGTCGGCGAGCCGATAGTGTGGGCGGTCAATCCGAGCAAGGGAGCCCATGAACATGATGAACGCCGTGCGCATACACGCGTACGGCGATCCTGGAGTGCTCACCTTCGAGCAGGCGCCTCGTCCCACTCCTGAAGAGGGAGAGGTCCTGATCCGGGTGCATGCGACTTCGATCAATCCGTTCGACGCGGCCGTCCGGGCTGGGTACATGGTCGACTATTTCAATCACCAGCTTCCGCTGATACTTGGAACCGATGCGGCTGGTGTGATCGAGGAGATCGGTCCCGGGGTCGATGGGTTTTCCCCAGGGGATGAGGTGTTCGCAAGAGGTGGCGTCTCCCGCGACGGCTCATACGCCGAATACATCGCTGTCGCTGCTGATGATGTAGCCAAAAAGCCTCGGTCGCTCGACTTCGTCCATGCCGCAGCGATCCCACACGTCACCCTGACTGCCTGGCAGGCCCTCTACGAAGCGGCTGGTCTCGCCGAGGGGCAAACCGTGCTGATCCACGGAGCGGCGGGAGGAGTCGGGCATGTCGCGGTGCAACTGGCCAAATTGCGCGGGGCGACCGTCATCGGCACCGGCTCAACCAACGTCGACTTTCTCGGCGAGCTGGGGGTGGACCAAATAGTCGACTATTCGACCAGCCGTTTCGAGGACGTAATAGACGAAGGGTCAGTGGACGTCGTTCTGGACACGGTGGGCGACGACAGTCAGGAGCGATCGTGGCCTCTCCTCAAAACGGGCGGAATGCTCGTCTCCGCGGTACGTCCGCCATCTGAGGAGACTGCTTCGGCTCACGGTGTCCGTCAAGACATGGTGTATTCCGTGCCTCCGATCGGGCGCACGCTGACGGAAGTGGCGGCATTGGTGGACACCGGGAAGATCGTTCCCGAGGTATCCAGGATTCTCCCGTTGAGCGACGTGAAGACCGGTCACGAGCTCATCGAGACACGTCATACCCGAGGAAAGATCGCCGTACAGATCACCGATTGACATCGAACCGATCGAGTCGCACCCTCTATGAACCGGCCGATTGGTCCGTTGGGTCAGGGCTGGCCGTCGGAACCAACGCCGAGTTGCTGCATCATCGCCATCGTATCCCAGTTGACTCTCTCTGAAATGAGTCGGCCGGCTCGCACCTCCCAGATACTCACCCCTGGAATGCTGAATGAGCGCCCGGTTGCCGGGATTCCCATGAAGTCGCCCTGGTGGGTCCCGGTCATCGTGACCACGCTCACGACCTTGTCCCCTTCTGCGATTTGCTCATCGACGGTTGCGTTCAAGTCCGGAAACGAGGTACGGATGCTCGAGATGAGTTCCTTTGTGCCCTCGATGCCGCGAGGAGCGGGTTCGACTACACCCCGAATCATCTCGAAATCAGGATGACACGCGGCGCAGATGGCGTCGAACGAGCTCATGTCGCCCTGGGTGATTACGTCGCTGAACCAGCGTCGGACAAGAGCTTTGTTCTCGTCGGTGCTAATGGCCTTCCTCCTACGGTAGGTGCCAGGACCATACACCAGGGCCGTGGAGGGAGTCTCCGGAAACCGTTTGTCCATCTAGGCAATCGCTGTGTGCTGGCGGTCAGTGGTTCACCCCACTTCAGCCCCACCGACCTGTGGTGTAAATGTGCCGTGTCTCCGACGCAGCACGTTCGGGCCGCATTGAGCGGAAATAGAGCCGGACTTTGCATTGTCGAGCGTCGGAGATGACTTCTTTCGGCCGCCGGCACAGATCGCTGATTCGAAAGGAGATAGGTGACGGGTCTGGATGAAGAGAGAGCAGATGATCTCGATCGTTGATATCGCAGCGATGGAGATCGGTGTGGGGAGGACACGGGCTGGGCCACCGCGACTTGTTTCCTGCCTAGCTCTTGGGGTTCACCGCGCGGTTTTGATGATTCCGAGAGCGAGTCATGTCGGGCTCATGTCGATATTCCCCCAATCGTCCAGGGCACGGCGTGGCTCCTTGATCGACCCGTCTTCTCGGCTTGCCCACCCGCCATCACCAGCACGCCTAGATTTGGAATGGCGAGGATGAGCACAAACTCTTTGAGGTTCCGACTGTTCGGGCCTCTTGGTGTGGATTCGGAAGCAGAGTCCTTGGACCCGGGCCCACCGAAACAGCGGGCAGTCCTCGCCGTTCTCCTGCTTCACGCCAACGAGATCGTCTCCACCGACAGAATCATCGACTCCATCTGGAGAAGCCCGCCCCGGACGGCCGAGCATTCGGTCCAGATCTACATCTCGAATCTCCGCAAGACTCTCTCCGACGGCTCGCCCAGCGACCTCATCGAGACCCGTCCACCGGGGTATCGGCTGACGGTGTCTCCCGACGCGATCGACTCACTCCGATTCGAGCGGCTTGTCAGGGAGGGGCTGGCGGCGATTCGGGACGGTGACCCAGCCGTAGGCCGATCCAAGCTAGAAGACGCTCTCGCGGTGTGGACGGCCTCCCCGCTCGCCGAGTTCGCCTACGAGGAGTTTGCCCAAGGCCACATTCGCTCACTTGGTGAGCTCAGGTCGGACGCTCTGGAGGCTCTTGCCGGCGTTCATCTCAAAGAGGGGAACTTCGACGCGGCTCGTGACCTCGCCCGACGGGCCATTGAAGTCGACCCGCTGCGCGAGGAGCCGCACCGGGTGATGATGCTCACTCTCTACAACCTGGGTCGTCAGGCAGAGGCACTGCGCGCCTTTGGCGACTACCAGAGCCTCTTGGGCGACCAGGTCGGCCTGGAGCCATCGGACGACCTCCGGGACTTGGAGGAGAGAGTCCTATTACAGGATCCGAGCCTGAGTCCCTCAGCCCCTGATGCGGTTGCTGCAAACCCGTATCGAGGGCTGCGTGCATTCTCCGAAGACGATGCCGACGTCTATTTCGGACGGGAGAATCTGGTGGCCGAAGTGCTCGAGAAACTTGACGAGGGCGCAGGTTTCGTCTCGGTACTCGGTCCTTCCGGGTCGGGCAAATCGAGTGCGGCGCAGGCAGGGGTCATCCCGGTGCTCCGTTCGAGAGGTGAGACCGTAATTCTTTTGACTCCGGGCCCGAGGCCGCTACACGAGCTGGCTTCGGCCTTGGACCGAGCCGGTTTCGGAGCACACCCAACGCTCCTACACCGTTTCCAGAACGACCCTCGGGCGCTGGCTCAGACGATCAGTCGGTCGACCGTGTTGGTCATCGACCAATTCGAGGAGCTGTTCACGTTGGGCGACTCAAAGACCATTGCCCGTTTCTCCGACTTGTTGGCCACCGCCGTCGAGGACAAGGGCGGTCTTGTACGCGTGGTGGCGACGCTGCGAGCCGACTACTTCGACAAACCCCTTTCTGTTCCCTCCCTGGCCGGCGTTTTCTCACGCTCGGTGGTGAGCGTCAGACCGATGGCCGCCCAAGAGATCGAGCGCGCTGTGGTGGAGCCGGCCCGGATGGCCGGCGTGGATGTCGAGCCCGCGCTGTTGGCTCAACTGGTGGCCGACATGGGTGGTGAGCCAGGGGCTCTCCCCATCTTCCAGTTCACGTTGTTCGAGCTCTTCGATCGGACTTCGCACACCCTGACCTTGGCCGACTACGTAGATCTGGGCGGGATCCAGGGAGCCCTCACCTTTCGAGCTGACGAGCTCATGGAGGAACTCGATGCAGAAGGGCGGGATCTGGTTGAACAAGTAATGGTCCGCATGATTCGGAAGGGCGGGTCTACGAGCACTGCCCGGCCGGTTCCGTTGAGAGACCTCCTCGACCTCGGGGTCGATCCGGTTGCGCTCCAGGCGGTTCTGGATGCCTTCGGGTCCCGACGGCTTCTGACCTTCGACCGGGGGGCTTCCGGAGCGCCGGTCGTCGAGATCGCCCATGAGTACCTGATCACCGAGTGGCCCAAGTTGGTCTCTTGGATCGAGAAGTACTCCGACGACCTAGACCGGCTCCATGCTCTGGATGCCGCCACCGCTGAGTGGGTGACGGCCGATCACTCCGAGGACTATCTGCTCCGTGGGGAGCGGTTGAAAGGATTTGAGGAATGGAGGGCCGAGACAGGTCTTCGCCTCACCAGGAGAGAAGTGGATTTCCTAGAGGCCTCGATCGAGCTTCGGGACCGTCCCATCCCGCCGCCAGATGTGATTCTGCTGTCGGCTTCGGAGGATGACAGCTTTGGAAGGCTGATAAGCCGAGGGTTGAGTCAGGCCGTTGAGAAGCACGGCATGAAGGCGGAGCACTTCATCGACGACGTCGGTCGTGGGCGGGTCGCGAATCTCGCCAAAGTGGATTATCTCCTCTCCAAAGGGACGCCCTTGGCGGTACTGACCGCGTATCTGGGAAGGGATCCTGCTGTCCAGCGTCTCATAAAGAGTCATCCCGACAGCTTCTTCCTCTGGGTCGATCGCCAAGACTCCCTGATGATCGAGGTGAGTAGTCCGAATCAGACATCCATAACCTCACGGCACGAAGAGATGGGATTTCTCGCCGGTGTCGTCGCCGCCCACAAGACAACGGCGGGCCACGTCGGGATTGTGGTTGGTGTGGACGCTCCGTTCATGCATCCCTTCCAGCAGGGGTTCGAGCAGGGAGTGTCATATGTCGACTCCGCCGTCAAGACGAGCCACGTGTATCTGAGCCAATCCTGGGACGGGTTCGTGAGCGAGACGCTGGGAGGGCTCGGTGCTCGCCTTCTGATTGACGAGGGAGCCGACGTCGTGTTCCACGCCGCCTCGCGGTCCGGGGAAGGTGTGTTCAATGCGATTCATTCCGAGTATGTGCGCACTGGCCGACCGTTGTGGGCTATCGGCGTCGACGAGGACGAGCACGCAAAGTTCGAGGAGTGGAAGTCCGAGCCATGGGCCAGTTCGACTCCACTGGCGGGCTGGCAGGAGCGAACCCTGACCTCGATAGTCAAGCGATTGGATTTGGTGGTGTTCGAGGGGGTGGACAACTACTTGTCCAACGGCGACGTCGGTGAGGTGGCCATCTCCATCGAGAGCGGCGGAATCGACTATGTCACCACAGGTGGCTTGGTCGGTGACATCGTGCCCAGATTGGAAGCTGCCAAAGAGGCCATCAGAAGTGGGTCATTCCAATTGGTGCTGCAAGGCCTTGAAAGTGTGCGCCATTTGCAGGACCTGATCGGTCGCTGAAACCAGCCACAGTTTGGTTCCAGACAACATGTCGCTGCGCCCCAAGAACGGTCGCTGGACCTATGGGGATAGGTCGACCTATTGACGAATCATCGGGGTTGTGAGCAATGGGATCGGCGACATCGTCCTCGACTATCTGATCGACATCGGAAGGTTCCAGGCCGAACTCGCTCTGCTCTCTGATCGTGAGGATCTGGCTGAAAAGATGTTCGCCAGGTGCGAGGCGCTGGTCGAAACACTCGCTCTCGAGATCGATTTCAAGAGAGCGTCGGAAACTGAGAACACACCCGGTTAGGACGAAGCTGGTTCCAACCCGCTGGGGAGCTCCCTTCTCAAATCATCCGACGCAGTAGGCGGTCGCGATTTACGAATTGGTGTTTGAGGATGAGGGCAAGGTGAGCAGCGAAGGCCACTGCGAACAACAGATGCGTTGCGATATGGCCGGCCAGGAGCAGGTCATCGTCAGCGAGTTCGTAGGGTGCCTCCAATTCCCGGCCGAAAGCCTCCCAGTCCTCACCTGATAAGAAGAGCAGCGCCAGACCGGTCAGCGGAATCAGAAACATGAGACCGTATAAAACGACCTCGGTCCAGTGCGCGATCCGGCGCTCCGTCGAGGTCAGGGTTGCCGCCCACGGCGGGAGACCAGCCGTCAGACGGAAGAGAAGACGTACTACGGCCATTGAGAGAATGAGCACTCCGAGGAACCCGTGGAACAGTAGAAGGTTTTCCTCTTCGCCACCGAGCCAGCGATCGACAGGCATCTCCAGGAGATCGTCGTATCGTTCCATTGCATACCCGATGACGAACTGCAGCCCGATTGCGATGAACATCGCCCAGTGCAGGAATCGGGCGAAAGGCGCGTAGGCGGGACCTTGGAGACCGGGCGGCGCCGGGGGTTGAGTAATCGGGTGCGCCATCAGTTGCTGTGCCGTGAGACACCCAGTGAGCTCGGGGAGGAGTGTCGATCACTCTTCCCGGGCAGACTCCCACAGACCGATGTGGTTGCCCTCGGAGTCCTTGAAGTACGCCGACCAACCCATGCCACCCACGGGCGTGCGGCCGACGACTGTTTGGCCACCAAGCTCCTCGATCTTGGCCAGGGCTGTATCGATGTCATCGACGTCGATGACGACGGTAGTTCCCGGCGGGGTGTCATCGACTCGCTGGAACATCCCACCGTTTATGAACCCGGGTTCAGTGGGTCCCTGCTCGCCTGATGGGCCGGTCGAGATCATCGTGTAATCCATCTCGGCGATGTGATTCAGACTCCACCCGAAGGCTTTCTCGTAGAAGGCTTGGGCCCGTTCGGCGTCGTCGAACGGGATTTCGAAATGAACCATGCGTCCGCTCATAGCCCTGACTCTACGCCTCTCTCACTCGTTGTTCGCCACAGGTGAGGAGACCAGCCGTCGACCGGCCTCCTCACCGATTGTGGTTGTTGCCAGGCGGTGCGGCTATCCGACCTGGGCCCTTATCTCGCCCCCCGGTGAACTTGTGGTGTGGACGTTGACGTATGTGTTCCCCGCACGAATATGGGCGACCAAATCGTCGAAGTCGGCGACTCCGCCCGGACATTCGGCGCTGTCCGGACGCGGAATCACTTGTCCGTTCGTGATCACACCCCGGGCGAGAAACCCGTTCTGTGTGACGGCAGGATTCGCGGGCCCGAAGAGAAAGGCCACCACAGGTCCGTTGACGTCCGCCGAGCCACAATGGATGTGGGCTTGGACCATGTCCTCGAGGTTGCTGACGATGAGCAAGAAGCTGAGGGCGGTTTCGGTCTTGTTCAATCTGAGGACCGCGGTGCCCACCCCATCGCTCTCAACCGCCGGGATCTCGTTGGTTCCTCTGAGAGGGGCGGCCACGAAGTTGCGGTCCGGGGGTGCTGCTCCGACGGGTAACGCCAATGCTCCGGCGAGGAGGCCAGCCATGATCAGCGCGGTGAATCGTCGCACCTTGTGCTCCTTTCCTTCTACGTGCTCTACGCAACGCCTGCAGGATGAGGTTCGTGGTGGTTTTCGCGATCTTCGAGCAGGAACCTGTCTCAGACGACCGCTATCTTCTTTGGCATGACACGTCTCGCAATCGGAACCGAGAAGGGCGCGTACCTCGTCGACGTGGACGGCTTGGAGGTGAAAGTCTCCGGTCCGATGTTTCCTGGATGGAAGGTCACCGCCTTTGGCACGGCTCCGGATGGCACCCACCTCGCGGCCGTGGGGAGCAACTGGTTCGGCGTGGGTGTGCATCGCAGCAATGATCTGCACAACTGGGAGCAGAGCGATACGCCCCCGGCCTGGCCCGACGGCGTGGACCGCAAGATGGAACAGATCTGGACTTTCCACACTGTTGATGATCGGGTCTGGGCGGGTGTGGCCCATGCGGGCTTGTTCATCTCCGACGATGGCGGGGTCTCGTGGCAGCCCGTGAAGGGTCTGAACGAGCACCGCACGAGAGATCAGTGGGAGCCAGGTCTCGGTGGACTCTGCGCCCACCGGGTGAAGATCGGCGAGACTGCTCAATGGGTGGCCATCTCGGCAGTGGGCGTCTTCAGATCAGACGACGGTGGAGCGACCTGGGAACCCCGCAACGACGGTATCGACCCCGTCGGTCTCCCGGAGGACTCACCCCGACCCGAGGTGGGCTACTGCGTGCATTGTGTCGCACACGACCCGGACGATCCGTTTCGAATCTGGCGACAGGATCACAGCGGTGTGTATCGGACCACCGATGGGGGAGACAACTGGGTGAAGATCGAGAGCGGTCTTCCCGCCAGCTTTGGTTTTGTCATGTGGCGCGACGACACCAGCGGCCGGCTGCTGACCATCCCGCTCGAGTCGGACGCCAACCGGGTCCCGGTACAGGGCCGGCTCCGGGTCTATCGATCCGACGATGACGGGGACACCTGGGAAGTGTCCGGCACAGGCTGGAGCGACTCGCCCCAGTTCACAGGTGTCCTTCGTGGTGCTTTCGACGGCGACGGTTCCGGCACATTCTGCTTTGGGACCACTGGAGGCAAGCTGTGGCTCACCGGCGATAATGGTGACACCTGGACCGAGCTCGGCGCAGCGTTCCCCAGGATCGGGGCGGTCAAGGTGATCGCTTGAGCGCCATCCTCAGACTGCCACGGATGTTGGCCGATGCGGCGAACGTGGAGACCCGACACGAAGTGGAAGGCGACACGGTCGCATCCGCGTTGGAGAGCCTGTTCGTCGTCAAACCCGGGCTTCGCAATCATGTGCTCGACGAAAAGGGAGCCATAAGACCGCATGTGTCTGTCTTTGTGAGCGGATTTCAGTCGGATCTCGATGCGGAGGTACCCGAGGAGGCAGAGATCCGCATCATCAATGCAGTCAGTGGTGGTCTTTCATGAGGGCGCTTCGATCACCACTGGCTCTTCGGAGTTGCCTGAGCTGGTGATCGCCTCGAGGACCGCCACCAGGTGAACCGAGTCTTTGAGATTGAGGGCGCTCTCTACGCCAGATTCGATGCCCGACACGAAATCGGCCACACCGACAGACCAATCCACCTCGGGTGCCGCTTTTGGTGTGCTCACCGCTTGAGGTTCGCCACCGTAAGGCGTGAACACCAGTGAGGAGTTCGGAACGAACCAGGATTCGAGTTGAAGCGAGCCCGCGTCGCCATGAAACACGATTCCTTCGTCACCGTAGACGTAGAAGTTCACGGTGAGTCTCACCTTTGTGCCGTCGCCGTGCTCTAGATCGACCAGCCAGTAGTCAGGAGATCCCGTTGTGAACGTCTGCCCGCTCAGGTCGGTGCGCTCTGGAGCGATGGAAGATGGGATGGCTCGCACCTTGGTAACCGGTCCAAACGCCTTGATGAGTATCGCCAGGGGATAGACCCCGACGTCGAGCATTGGACCCACCTCGTAGAACGGAGCGGGACTGGGATGCCAGGTCTCGATGCGCCCGTGGTTGACTTCGGCGTAGGCGAGACGAACCTCACCGAGCCTGGCATTGCGCACCCACTCGATGGCCGTCGCCTGGGCGGCACCCAAGAACGTGAAGGGCGCCGCGGCCACCCTGACCTCGTGGGAATTGGCAAGTCGCGCGATCTCCAAAGCCTCACCGAGTCGAAGAGCCAAGGGCTTCTCCGAATAGACGTGACGTCCCCTCTCGACTGAGAGCTTCGTCACCGGATAGTGAGCTTCGAAGATCGTGAGGTTGAGGACCAGTTCTGCAGTCTCGATCGCCTGATCCAGGTCTTCGAACGCCTCTCCTCCATGTTTGGCGGCCAACGCTGCTGCCCTGTCACTCGCCACGTCGTAGTACCCGATGAGATCGACCACGCCGGCACGAGCCAGGTCGGCGGCGTACCTGGTGGCGATGTTCCCGCAGCCGACGATCACCGCAGAGATCACCTGCCGGCCGCCCAGTCGGCCAACAGCTGGTAGGCAGCGCGCAGGTCGTCGGACGGGTCCCATCCGTCCGGCTCGTGCTCGACTCCGACTGCTCCCTCATACCCGATCTCGGACAGAGCTTGCAAGCACCCTTCTATGTCTGCCGAGCCGGTCCCGGGACGACGGCCCTTGTGAGTGTCAGGATCGACGTCTTTGAGGTGGACGGTGAGGATGGTTTCGGCTTGTTCCTCGATCGCCCGTGCCGGCTCGTAGCCCTGGATGGCCCACCATCCGGTGTCCGGACAGGATCCGATCCACTCCGAGTCGCCGATGACCTCGAGGACCTCGGCTGGACTCGTCTCGGGATGGTTCTCGATGGCGAACCTGACGCCGTGATCGGACAAGACGCCGAGGGCGTAAGCCCTGTCTTCGGTCAAGAGAGGACTTCCACCACCGATGATCGAAGCCCCCACCTCGTTCGCAACCCGACTGAACCCCTCGAGGGCCGCGCGATCGTGGCACCAAGCGGCCAGGCTGTTCACTCTCATCTCCCGTTGGCCCAATGCAACTCTGGCGATCTCGAAATGGCCATCCGTTGCCCAGGTGTGATGGAGATGGGCACCCCAGAGATCGATCGTTCGGTAACCCAGGTCCGCGATTTCGTCGAGCAGAGCGCCGAACCTCTCCTCGTAGGTGTCCAGAGGTGCGAAGTGCTCCTGAGTTGCACGGTCTCCTTCACCCCAGTCTGAGATCGAGCGATATCCGACTTCGCGTGTCACGAAACTGGCGGTGACCAAGGAGATCTGCGGCATGGCGTCAAGTTAACGGTCAGCTCACCCGGGATGCGAAAGGGCTGGAATGTTCAAACAGTCAAGCGAACGATGGGGCGGGTGTCGTTACGTCTGATGATCTCGGTGAAGCCACGTTCAGAGAACATCGAAAGGGTGCCGGTGAAATAGTCGACCAATGACTCCCGGTGACCGTCGACCGGGTAGGCCTCGATGACGGCGGCGCCGCTGTCCTTGGCGTACTCGATAGCGGCTTCCAACAGACCACTGCCAACACCTTGCCGTCGGCTGCCCACCTTCACGACGAAGCAATTGATGGTCCATGGGTTGGTGTCATCCACTGCTCGAAAGAGACGTGATCTCTGCAAGGTCGGAAAGTCAGAACGCGGTCCGACCTGAACCCAGCCCACCGGGTCGTCGTCGAGATATCCGATAAGGCCAGGGGGAGGACCGTCCAGAGCGGTGTCCCGGAACCGCTCCCTGTTGTCCCGGTCGTCCCCGTATCCACCATCGGGGCGCCGCCAATGCATGCAGAAGCATCCGCGGGCAACACCCCTCTCGCCGAACACCTTCTCCATGTCGCCGAACCGCTCCGGGATCAGCGGGAGACAGGTCAGCGGACCGTTCTCCGTTTCGCTGACATGAGACCAAGGCGGATCAGGCACCGATCGACTCCGTCTCGCAGACTGTGGCAAAAACCAGTTCGACCACCTCGGCTTCGGCCCTGGGTTTCACGTACGAATCATGGGATGTCGTGCGTCGCGCCTCGTACTTGAGCAGGGACCTACGTGTCCTCTCCTCGGTCATACGCTTCACCTGGTCGTAGGTGATGTAGTTGATCATCACCATCTCCTTTTCACTCGGCCTCCACCTTCACTACGCTATGCGGTATTGCGGACAGGATCGGTCCGCAATAACGAGGAGGCTCATCTCAGGTGGACACCGCAGAGAGATTGCTCAAGCTCCTCGGCCTGCTCGAAGGTCGGATCGACTGGACAGCCGAGGATCTTGCCCGGCGGCTCGAGGTGACTCCGCGCACCATCAGGCGTGACGTCACAAAGCTCCGGTCACTCGGCTACCCGGTCGAGGCGATGGCCGGGCCGGGTGGTGGGTACCGGTTGGGCGCAGGCGGGAAAATGCCCCCGCTCCTCCTCGACGACGACGAGGCCTTGGCGGTTGCTCTCGGGTTGAGAGTGTCGACAACCAGTGCCGTAGGAGGTCTGGAGGACGCGTCCCTCTCGGCGCTCACCAAGCTCGAGAATGTGCTCCCGCCCCGTCTCCGCAACAGACTCGAAGATGTCTCCGAGGCCACCACCTCGACCCTGGTCGGCTCGCGTGCCGATGTGGATCACTCCACCTTGGCCGCAGTTGCTGCAGCGGTCCGGGGGGAGGTGAGACTTCGTCTCGAATATGTCGACAACGAGGGGAGACACACTCAAAGACACGTCGAGCCCCGGCGTCTCGTCCACACCGGGCGACGCTGGTATCTGGTGGCATTCGACCTCGATCGCGACGATTGGCGGACTTTTCGGCTCGATAGAGTCACCTCACCGAAGCAGACAGGAATGAAGTCCAAGCGGAGACCCGGACCGGATCCTGTGGATCTGGTGCAACGTGGTATCACGATCGATGCTTGGGCGTTCCGGGCGTCGGTCGTCTTGCAGGTCCCATCCACTGTCGCCAGTCGTCATATCGCACCAACGCTGGGGACAATCGAACCGATAGACCAGATGACATCGCGACTGCTCATCGGCGCAGATGAGATGGACTGGCTGGCTCGTTATCTGCTCAGTTTGCCGGTGGAGTTCGAGGTGGAGGACCCTCCGGAGCTACGAGAGGAGCTCGCGTCGATCGGGGGCCGACTCCTCGAGAGGTTCGGATAGGGTCAGCAAATGCTCCAAGAGTTCAAAGCCTTCGTAGTCAAGGGCGACGTCTTGATGCTCGCCGTCGGGTTCATAATGGGTCTGGCCTTCCAGGCCGTGGTGGCGTCTCTCGTCGACAACGTGTTGATGCCCATAATCGCGATTCCGTTCGGTCAGCCCACCTTCGACGAACTGACCGTGACGATCAACAACTCGATCATAGGCTACGGGTCCTTTCTGACCACCGTAGTGACGTTCCTGCTCACGGCTGTCGCGGTGTTCTTCTTCATCGTCAAGCCGTACAACGCATACCAGGATCGAGTCGGGGAGAAGCCCAAAGAGGAAGTGGCCGGTCCAACCGAGATCGAGCTGCTTGCCCAGATCCGGGACTCGCTCAGACGCCATCCCGCTTGACGTGCCTGCAGGCCCCTCGGTTGCGTAGGGTCGGAGCCGGCAAGACCGTGGATTGGAGGAAACCATGCAGGAGAGCAGCCGTATACGACGTGGCTTCGCTTATTTGGGCGCTGCGGCGTTGATGGCGGGACTTCTCGCCGGCCCGGCTGTGGCCAAGGACAACCCGGGCGAGGGGTCATCGAATTCTCAGGAAGTCCCGCTACAGATCCTGGCCATCAACGACTTCCACGGAAACATAAACACCTTCTCCAGCTCATTCGGGGGTTCTGGCGGGGCTCAGAATCTGGCTACGAACATTCGGGACCGAGAGGCTGGTGCCGAGAACTCGATCGTCGTGTCTGCCGGGGACCTGATCGGAGCGTCGCCGCTGATCTCCGCCCTATTCCATGACGAGCCCACGATCGAGGCTATGAACCTGATTGGGCTCGACATCAACGGGGTGGGAAACCATGAATTCGACGAAGGACCAGCCGAGTTGCTTCGCATGGCCAGCGGCGGTCCACATCCTGTCGACGGTGACATCGACGGCGACCCCTTCCTCGGTTCCGACTTCGAATTTCTCGCCGCCAACGTGGTTGTGGACGCCACGGGGAAGACACTGTTCCCCGCTTACACAGTCAAGAACTACCAGGGTGTGAAGGTCGCCTTCATCGGGTTGACCCTGGAGGGGACACCCTCCATTGTCACGCCGTCGGGGGTTGCGGGTCTCACTTTCATGGACGAGGTGGAGACCATCAATGCCTTGGTCCCCAGACTGCAGAGGAACAACATCGAATCGTTCGTGATTCTTCTCCACGAAGGTGGCTTCACCACCGCGCCTGGCAATCAGAACAACTGCGGAGCCGGTTTGCAAGGACCGGTGAAAGACATCACCGAGGCGCTCGATCCTGCGGTGGACCTGGTGATTGCCGGCCACACCAACGCAGAGTTCGTCTGCGAAATCGACGGCAAATGGGTGACCATGGCTGATAACGCCGGTCGCCTGTTCACCGACATCGACGTCACGCTGAACCGTGTCACCAAGGACATGACAGTTCACTCGATCGAGAACGTGAACAACCTGCAATCGGTGGACGATGCCCCGGACCTCGTGGAACTGATCGACAAATACGCCACACTCGTGGCGCCGCTGGCCAATGCGGTCATCGGCGAGATCACCGCCGACATCAGCCGGACGCCGAACGAGTCCGGCGCATCGGCTCTTGGCGATGTCATCGCCGATGCTCAACTCTCTGCCACGTCCGGTTCCGCGACTGGCAACGCTGTCGTCGCCTTCATGAACCCGGGTGGGATACGCGACGATCTGATCTTCGATGAGGTCAGCGGGACAGAGGCGGAAGGTCAAGTCACCTATGGCGAGGCCTTCAACGTTCAGCCCTTCGGTAACAGTCTGGTGACAATGACGCTCAGCGGCACACAGATAGACACTCTGCTCGAACAGCAGTTCAATAACCCAAATCCGGGTGAGCGTCGAATGCTTCAGGTATCGACCGGCTTCTCGTATCAGTGGAGTGCGTCGGCTCCAGTCGGAGCGAAGGTGGACATCGCCTCGATAACCATCGAGGGCACGCCGATCGATCCGAACGCGAACTATCGGGTCACGGTCAACAGCTTCCTTGCCGACGGCGGAGACAACTTCTTCGTCCTGGCACAAGGGACAGACAGGCTGGGCGGTGAGGTCGATCTCGACGCTTTGGTCACCTATTTCGGACTCAACTCACCGGTTGCACCCGGTCCTCAGGACAGATACTCGATGGTTCCATAGGAGACTCGATCGCCAAAAGGCGCCCGCGCTTGAAGCGCGGGCGCCTTGTCATGACAGTCGAGTTCAGGCGATGAGATAGAGGGCGGGGGCGGGCTGGGTCATCAGCTTCCCCTCGTCGAGGCGAGCAACAAGTCGATCCCGGGCCAGACCTGCAAAGTCAGAGAATGTAGCGGTAGCCCCCAGGCTCAGAGCATCCCGGGTGGTGATCAGGGCGGCACGGTAGGGGTTTGGGATCATGGCATCGATGACGGTGAGCCAGACATGACGCTCCCGACCCTCCCGGGTCAGAGCCAGGTGGCTTTCCAGGGCTCCTTGCACGAACCCTAGCTCGTCGTCGCGGCCGCTCACGACGAGGGTGCGAGCCTCCTGAAGTCTCCCGAAGAGGGTCTGACGTCCCACCTCAGCTATGACGTTGACGTTGCGATTCACCACGACCATCGCGATGTCGAGGGCGTAGAGACGTGCAGTCTGCGAACCCCAGCCTTCCCGTTCTGACACATTCATTCCGATGAGGCCGAGGATCTCGGCGAGATAGGTATCGGTTGACGACGTGCGATGTTGGGTCACTTGAATTCCCGACCTTGAGGATTGCCCCGGTCCCGACATCGTGCCTGTGGAAAGACTAGATGTCATGAGTCCACAGACTCAGAAGATGGATATTGAGTCGGCCGACCCAGTTCAGAGATACGTGTAGAAGCCGGCGCCAGCTTTTCTACCGTGGAGACCTGCTTCGACCATCCGTGTCAACAGAGGCGGAGAGGCGTATAGCGGTTCTTTGAACTCATCGAAAAGGACGTCGGCCACGAACTTCGTGGTATCGAGACCAACGAAGTCGGTCAGTTCCAATGGCCCCATCGGATGATTGGCACCGAGACGCATCCCGGTGTCGATGTCCTCCGCCGACGCGACACCGGATTCGAACATCCGTATCGCCGAGAGCATGTAGGGGACGAGCAGCATGTTCACGACGAAACCGGCACGATCTCTGGCGAGGATGACGGTCTTCCCCAGGCTTTCGGCGTATTCGTGTGCGACCGAGGCGGTCTGCTCAGCTGTCTTCACCGTGGTGACCAGTTCGACCAACGCCATGACCGGCACCGGGTTGAAGAAGTGAAGACCAACCACGTTTTCGGGCCGTCGGGTGGCGGCGGCGAGCCGGGTGATAGGGATCGACGAAGTGTTGGAGGCCAGCAGTGCCGAAGGATCTTCCAATATGTCGTCCAGGTCGGTGAAGATTTGCCGCTTCAGCGACTCGTTCTCGGTGGCTGCCTCGATGACCAGCTGACGGTCGGCCTGGTCTCCAATATCGGTGGTGACGACGATCCGGGAAAGGATCGCGTCGCGATCGGACGATGTCAGTTTCTCCCTTTCGACCGCGCGCTCCAACGACTTCCCGATGCGATCCATCGCGGCTTCTGCCGCCGCGGGGTCTACTTCGTGAACCATGACGTCATTGCCGGCGCGGGCACAGACTTCGGCTATCCCCGATCCCATCAGACCGCCGCCGATCACGCCAACACGTTCGATGTCCATTGAGGTTTCTCCTCGGTAGGTCAGGCGACCATGATGGCAGGGACAGTTACCCTCAAGACTTCCAGATGTCATACGACCACAAAGCGATCGAAGCGAAATGGCAGGGCCGTTGGGAGAGCGACGGCACCTTCTACGTGAACGCGGACGACTCCCGGCCCAAGTTCTACAACGTGTGCATGTATCCCTATCCCTCCGGTGCCATCCATCAGGGACACGTCCGCAATTACACCTACGGAGACCTGCTGACCCGTTACAAGCGAATGAAGGGGTTCAACGTCCTCTCTCCGATGGGGTGGGACAGCTTCGGTCTCAACGCTGAGAACGCTGCGATCAGCAGCGGCATCCACCCGCGGATCAACACAGAGGCGAACATCGAGACGATGAAGAGCCAGATAAAACAGCTGGGATCGATGTATGACTGGAGCAGGGAACTGGCTTCGCACCATCCCGACTTCTACAAGTGGGATCAATGGCTCTTCCTCGAGTTGTTCGAGCGTGGTCTCGCCTACAAAGCAGAGGCTCCTGTCAATTGGTGCCCGAAGGATCAGACCGTCCTGGCAAACGAGCAGGTGATCGATGGGCTGTGCGAGAGGTGTGGGACCGAGGTGGTCCACAAGGATCTGGAGCAGTGGTTCTTCAAGATCACCGAGTATGCCGACCGTCTTCTAGCTGACATCGACAAGCTGGAGCAATGGCCGGATCGGGTCAGGACCATGCAACGGAACTGGATCGGGAGGTCTGAGGGCGCGCAGTTCACCATCGACGTCGATGGGGGCGGCTCGTTCGATGCGTTCACAACCCGCCCGGACACTATTTTCGGTATGACCTTCTGTGTGCTCGCACCAGAGCATCCGCTGGTGGAAAGGCTCATCGTCGGGAGCGAAACAGAACAGTCGGCCAGGGATTACATAGCCAAAGCCAACCGCGCCACCGAGATCGAGCGTCTTGCCGAAGGCGAGAAGACGGGTGTGTTCACCGGGGCGCACGCGATAAACCCGGTCAACGGTCGCAAGGTCCCCATCTACATCGCCGATTACGTCCTCATGAGCTATGGGACCGGGGCGATCATGGCGGTCCCCGGCCAGGATCAACGTGACTGGGACTTCGCTGAGAAATACGGCATCGAGATAATCAGGACCGTGCAACCTCCCGACGGATGGGAAGGGGAGGCGTACACAGGCGAGGGTCCCACCATCAACTCCGATTTCCTGGATGGTCTCGACATGGCCGCAGCCAAGGAGCGGATCATCTCCTGGATGGTGGAGAACGGGATTGGCGATGGCACCGTCAACTTCAGACTCAGGGACTGGCTGGTCTCGAGACAGCGCTACTGGGGCAGTCCGATTCCAATCGTCAACTGCGCCAACTGCGGTCTCGTACCTGTCCCCGAAGCCGATCTTCCGGTGCTGCTGCCCGACATCGAGGACTATCTACCCAAGGGCCGTTCCCCGCTCGCCGCAGACGACGACTTCGTCAACACGACCTGCCCGCAATGCGACGGTCCCGCGACCAGAGAGACCGACACCCTCGACACCTTCGTCGATTCGTCTTGGTATTTCTTCCGCTATCCGGACGCGCACAACGACCACGCGATGTTCGACAAGTCGCAACCCGCATACTGGATGCCACTCGACCAGTACATAGGTGGTGTCGAGCACGCCATCCTCCACCTGCTCTACGCCCGCTTCATCACGAAGTTTCTGTACGACATGGGGATGTCGACAGTCGAGGAACCTTTCAGCCGTCTTTTCACTCAAGGGATGATCACCCTCGAGGGGGCGAAGATGTCGAAGTCGAAGGGGAACGTCGTAGACCCGGTCGACCTGTTCAAATCCCACGGTGCCGACGCCTTGCGGCTCTATCACCTCTTCATGGGACCACCCACCGATGATGCTGCCTGGAACGAAAACGGCATCGATGGCACCCGACGATTCCTGGAGCGGGTCTGGAAGATCGCAAACGTGGAAGGGGAGTTCTCTGCCCGGTCGGAAGACGAGAAAGATCGGGAGTTGCTCGGGCTTGCCCATCGCACCGTGAGGAAGGTCACCGAGGACATAGACAGGTTCCACTTCAACACAGCGGTTCCGGCGCTGATGGTTCTGTCCAACGAACTCGGGGACTACCTGTCAGATGAGCCTCGCGAGGAGACATACAAAGAGGTGTTGCGTCTCCTGTTGTTGCTTCTGTCGCCGATGACGCCGCATCTGGCTCACGAGATGTGGGAGATGGGCGGTTTTGGGGAGATGCTCGCGATCGAGCCATGGCCGGAGTGGGACGAGGATCTCGCCCGAGAAGAAACCGTGACCCTGGTCGTGCAGGTGAACGGCAAGGTCAGGGACCGGTTCGACGTGTCCGCCGACATCACCTCGGAGCAGGCGGAGGAGAGAGCCCTTGCTTCAGATCGGATCCAGGAGTGGATCGACGGCCAAGAGGTGAAACGGGTGATAAGCCGGCCTCCCCACCTCGTGAATTTCGTCGTCTAGTTGACGTGAGCCAGGCTCGATGAACGCGGGACGCATCCTTCGCAATGCCGGCTACGACACAGACGTGCTCCGGGTACGTCTCGCACCTGTCGACCCCGATCGAGTGAACATCTATCCGGCCTCCGCGATGATGAGACGTCTCTGGCTCAAGGGCATACAAGGGGTCACGATCCACAACCTGGTGTTCGTCGATCGGGAAGTGATGATCGGGGACCCGAAGCGTCTCGGCAGACTCGTCATCCATGAGCTGGTGCACGTCCGTCAGTTCAGTGACGCCGGCTACATCGGGTTCATGGCCGATTACATACGCGATTACGCCGGGGGTCTTCTGGCCGGGAAGAGGTTGAGGCAGGCCTATCTCGATGTCGCAGCCGAACGGGAAGCCAGAGAACTGACTGCGGAGTTGGTGCGCGCGGCTAGTTGATCGTCAACGTATCGAGGCCCTCCTCGGGCTCGGGATAACGCGGGTCCATACCCTCCAGGGCTTCGATGACGATCGAAGCGGCCACCAGATTTCGATACCACTTGCGATTGGCGGGGACGATGTACCAAGGGGCGTATTCGGTCGAAGTCTCACTTATTGCGTCTTCGAAGGCCCCTTGGTAGTCATCCCATCGGGCGCGATCTGACAGGTCCGCCTTGTTGAACTTCCACCGCTTGTCGGGCTCGTCGAGACGAGCTTGGAGACGCTGCAGCTGCTCTTCCTTCGAGATGTTCAGGAAGAATTTCACGATCGTGGTGCCCTCGTCGGTGAGTATTCGCTCGAATTCTCTGATATGGGCATACCGACGTGACCAGACTTCCTCGGAGACGAGCTCGTGGACCCGTACCACCAACACGTCTTCGTAGTGCGACCTGTTGAACACCTTGATGTACCCGTCAGGTGGGGTCTCCTGATGGACGCGCCAGAGGTAGTCGTGGGACAGTTCCATCTCGGTGGGTCTTCCGAAGCCGACGACCCGGACACCCTGAGGATTTACGCCGGAGAACACGTTGCGAATCGTCCCGTCTTTGCCCCCGGTGTCGATCGCCTGGAGGATCACGAGCAGACTCTGCTCAGACTCGGCCCAAAGTCGCTTCTGTAAATCGGAGAGACGCCGGTTGAGGGCGCGAAGGGCCGTTTTGCCCTCGGCTTTGCCACCTTCGAACCCGGTCTTGGCGTTGGGATCGTGGTCGGCGAGAACAAGCCGGGAGCCAGGCAAGACCCTGTAGATCGACGTGTCGAGCATCGTCGCACCCTAGCGAGGGGGTGTCAGCGAGTCCTGGGAGCAGGTAGGTATCCGGGGATGGGGAATCACCGCATCCGGGTAGCCCCGCTGGTAGTCCTGGCCGTTGTCGCGGTCGTGTTGGGAGGGACTCTCGGTTGGGTTCGACGGCCTCCCGCGTCGCTGACCGGGGAGACGTCCGCGCAGTCAACAGACACTCGTGCAACGACGGATTTCATTACTGTCCACGTGGCGGGTTGGGTGGTGTCGCCCGGCGTTGTGAGTCTTCCAGCGGGAGCGATCGTCGCGGATGCCGTCGCTGCGGCCGGCGGACTTCTTCCCGCCGCGGCCACCGAGTCGCTGAATCTTGCGGCTCCAGTGAGCGAGGGTGAGCAGGTAGTGGTTCCCGGTCCGGAGAGTGTCCCCGGACATATCGCTTCCGAACCTGGCGATGGCCTGATCTCTCTGAACCAGGCGCCAGCCTCCGATCTGGACACCCTGCCCGGCGTCGGGCCGGTGCTGGCTGAGCGGATCGTTGCGTTCCGGGAAGAGAACGGCCGATTCGAGGTCGTGGAGGATTTGCTCGAGGTCCCCGGTATCGGGGAAGCCAAGCTGGCTTCCCTGCGTGATCTGGTGAAACCGTGAAATGACGAGTTCGGCTTGGCCACCGCCGGTCTCCCGACCCTGGCTGCTGACGGCCGGCTTGGTCTGGCTGGTGACCGCTCTGTTCCGCCCAGCGGTGCCGCCGCCGCTCGAGCCTTCTCGCTTCAGCGGGGAAGTCGTTCTCAGTTCGGATGTGTTCGCCGGGCAGTTCAATGATTGGGCCTTGGGGCGAATCGGGGCCGCAGCGGTCCTGATCGAACTGCCAGACGACACCGATGTGTCCAGAGGCGACCGCGTCACAGTCGAGGGGCGGGTCGGGGGTGACCCGGGTACGGCTGCCGGGCGCGGTTACTCAGCGGTGCTCGAAGTCGTGGAGGTGAGGAACCTGGAGAAGAGTCGATTCCTGCCCCACCGTGCCGGCGCGGCAGTTCGTCGAGCGGTTGAGCGCACACTGGCTCCTCAAGACGAGGGACGCGCTCTACTTGGCGGCTTTCTCGTAGGTGACACGAGCGGCGTCTCCGAGGCAGACGTCGTTGCCATGAGACGTAGTGGCCTCGCCCATTTCGTCGCCGTGTCAGGATCCAACGTGGCGTTGTTCTTGGGTTTGTTGGCAGTCATCGCGGGTCCTCTGGCCATGGGCCCCAAGCGGCGAGCCATCGTGGGTCTTACCGCTCTCCCGGTGTTCGTGGCTGCCACGAGATTCGAACCGTCGGTGGTAAGGGCGTCTGCGATGGCCGGGTTGGCCCTCGTCGGGCGTCTCGTGGACCTCCACCTCGAGGCATGGCAACTTCTGTCCACGGCTGTCGTCGCTCTGGTCGTCGTCGATCCTTCGCTGGTCGCGAACGCGGGCTTTCAGATGTCTGTCGCCGCGACAGCAGGTGTTCTGATCGGGTCGAGGTGGCCGGTGACAGGGCGGTTCCAACGCACTCTGGCGATCACGCTTGGAGCACAGATCGGGGTCGCGCCTCTCCTCATCCTCCACTTCGGCACTGTTCCCTTGTTTTCACCGGTGGTGAATCTGTTAGCCGCTCCGCTGGTGACGTTGGCCACACTCCTCGGTGCACTCGCAGTACTCGGCTTGGGTTTGCTGACCGATCCGGCGGCCTGGATCGCTGGACTTGTCCTCGATCTGGCCAGGATGGCCTCGACCTGGCCACAGCTCGAGGCCTTTGGTCTGCTCGGAGTGGGCGTCGCCACTTTGGTCGTGCTTCGGTGGCGCGGGCTGCGACCGGTGGCTGCCGTGGTCGCAGTTGGGATGTTCGCACTCGTCGTGGTCGGCCCGGGTCGAGGGATCCCGGAAGGCTCGGTGGTGGTACTCGATGTTGGGCAGGGGGACGCCATCTTGATCCACGGCGGCGAGGGGCGTTTCGCTCTCGTAGACGGTGGACCCGACCCCGCACTTCTCCTCACCAAGCTCCGGTCGTACGGCGTGTCAGCATTGGAGTTGGTGATCCTGACCCATGTTCATGCAGATCATGCCACCGGGCTGGCAGCGCTTCCTGGTGAGATCGCGATAGGCGAGATGTGGTCGGTGACCGAACCCCACGTCACCGAGGCATCACGACGAGTGTCTCAGGCGGTGGCGGCTTTCGACATCGCCGCGTTCGAACCCCGACCCGGAACCGTCGAGCATCTCGGTGCCCTGACAATCGAGGTGATGGGCCCAATTCGGAGGTATGCCTCACCAAATGATCAGTCCCTGGTCGTGAAGGTGACGGGTACTTCGCGTGAGATGCTTCTCGCCGGTGACATCGAGACACATGCTCAGGCGGACCTCGACCATCTCCGGGCGGACGTGCTCAAGGTGCCGCATCAGGGTGCAGCCACGTCCGATCCTGACTGGTTGCGAGCGATCGGCGCTTCTCTGGCGGTCATCTCGGTGGGACCCAACCGGTTCGGACATCCGGCATCCTGGGTCATCGAGACACTCGTCGAGGGAGGGGCGGAAGTCTTGAGGACAGATTTGGTGGGAGACGTCGTGGTCAGTCTGAGCTCGTGAGCCCGTGACCCATCGGGAACAGCGGTGGGTTAGTGGACGACCCCAGGGGTAGGTCGTCGACGGTTGCCGGCCAATCGAGGGGGAGTCTGCCGCTGAAGGGGACGTCTCCGAAGAGTACGTCGACTAGCCCTCCGGCCTCGCTTCCCGGGAGCCAGGCAGCCACCACCGCGTTCCAAGAGTCGATCTGATCGGTGATGATCACAGGTCTGCCACTGACTATCACCACCACGATCTCCCGGCAGAACTCTCTCATCGAGTCGACGAGACCGGCACCGGGGAGTGCGAGATCGACGGAGTCGCCGACACCTTCGGCGTAGGGCTCCTCGCCCAGAGCAGCGATGCACACATCAGGTGTCTTTCCGGCATTGCCTCCGGTGAGACGCCCGTGGCGGTTGTATATCACCTCAGCCTCGGGGAGTCTTTTCTCAATTGCCTGTCGAAGTGTGGTTGCACCCTCGATATCCCCTGACCTTCCCTGCCAGTTGATGGTCCAACCGCCCGCCATGATCCCGGCGTCATCGGCGGCGTTTCCGGAGAGGAATACGGTCGAAACGCTGTCGTCAATGGGAACCACACCGTCGTTTTTGAGCAGTACGGCCGAAGCCGACACGGCGGACCGTGCCAGGGTGCGATGTTCCGGAGAGCCAACCAGCCGCTGCAGGGCCGGATCCGACGATGGCCTTTCGAACAGCTCTAGCTGGAACTTGGGGAGCAGTACCCGACGCACTGCTCCATCTATCCGTTCTTCGGTGATGTCGCCGGAGCCGACGGCTTTTGCCAGCGTCCACATGTAGCCGGCGGCGTCATACGGGACCATGTTCAGGTCGATTCCTGCGTTGACGGACTCCACGACTGCCCGGTAGTAGTCGGAGTCGACTTGATCGACTCCGCCCCAATCGGAGACGGTGAAGCCCTCGAAGCCCAGTTCACCGCGGAGGACGTCGGTGAGCAGTTCTCCGTCGGCATGCATCTTGGTGTCCCCCCAGGACGAGAACGATGCCATCACCGACCCGACCCCGGCCTCAATTGCGGCTCGATAGGGCAAGATGAGCTGCTCGAGCAGAATCGGATCGTCTGGAGTCACCCCCTGGTCCAGTAGGTAGCCACTGGTGGTGGACGAACCGAAGACAGTGGAACCGTCGCCGATGAAGTGCTTGGCGGTGGCGAGCACCGATGTCTTTTCCGTCAGGGAGGCGCCTTTCAGGCCGCGTATGTAGGCGGATCCGAGCTCAGCTACCAAAGTAGGGTCCTGGGAGTAGGCCTCGTAGGTTCTTCCCCACCGAAGGTCGGAGGGGATGGCAAGCACGGGTGCGAAGTTCCATCTGATGCCTGTGGCAGCGGTCTCCACAGCCGTGGCACGGCCGATCTGCTCCACGAGGTCCGAGTCGCCTGTGGCTCCAAGACCGATGTTGTGCGGAAAGATCGTGGCCCCCATCAGGTTGCCGTGGCCGTGCACCGAATCGACCCCGTAGATGATCGGGATGCCCAGACGCCCGGCGAGCGCCTCCGCCTGAAACCCATCGACCATCTCGGCCCATCCGGTCACGTCGTTGTTCGCCGGGCTTCCTCCGCCACCGGAGAGCACGGCGCCGAGCCCGTATACGGTGACCGCTCAGGGGGGAGACTGTCCTTCTCGATGAGGGTCAGTTGGCCGATCTTCTCGCGAAGTGACATCCGTCCGACCAGATCCTCGACACGTTCCTCGGGGGAGAGGGCACTGTTCCGATACGAGGCCTCCGAGTCGGGGTATCCCAGACTCGCCTCGGCATCGCCCCAGGATCCCAGTTGCAGCAATGCAGGCTCGAAGATCTCCGACCAGACACTGTCGGGGTGATCTGCACCTACCGCGAGCCCAACCACGTAGACACCGAGCTCGCTCTCACTGAGACCGATCCTTCCCCGACCCAGGGTCCCGTCGAAGACTCCGCCGGCCGACTCGTATTCGAAGACCTCGAAGTTGTGCTGCTCACCTCGAATTTCTGCGATGTGTTCTATCGGGAGCCGCCCAATCAACTCGCCGACCTCCGCCAGCACGTCGTTCGCCGTGGCACCGGGGACGAACTGGACGACGAAGTTGCCAAATCCGGCGTCCTGCCCAATGAGAAAGGTGCCGTAAGACACCTCCTCCCAGCCCTCGGGGCGAAGACCGGTCAGCCCGGTGACATGGTCTTCCAGGGCCACCATGCCGGGCACGTTGGCTGTGGCGGTTGTGATGGTCGTGGGTCGTCTGCCAGTGGTGGTCGGTTCCGAAGCAGGGGCCTGACTGCAGGCGCCGATAGCAGTCACAGCCAACGCGGCGAGTGCCCAGGATCGCCTACGGTGCCGTTGCATCATGAGTGCTCGGAAAGAAACGACCGGTCATGACGTCAGACATGTCGTGCTGGTCGGGGCAATGGGTGTTGGGAAGACCACGCTCGGCACGGCTCTGGCGAGCCGACTGGGGATGCGGTTTCTCGACTCCGACGTCGAGATCGAGTCGTGCCACGGAAGAACCGGAGCGGTGATTGCACGCGATGACGGCGTGCCGGCTCTCCACGAGATAGAGCTGGCTGTGTTCACCGAGATGGCCAGTTCAGGAGAATCGACGGTGATCGCACCGGCGGCCAGCGTGGCGGACACCGACGAGGGGCGACGTCTGCTCGACGAGCACATCACCGTTTGGATCCATGTGCCCCCCGAGGTGGCCCGAGAGCGTCGGGACTCCGGCAACCATCGTCGTCCTGTCGACTTCGCAGAGCAGCAGACGCGAGATGAGAGTAGGCGCCGCTGGTTGGAGAACCTCGCCGATTTCGAGGTGGACAACAACCGGGCGTTGGAATTGGTGATCGAGGAAGTCGTCGCCAAAGTGACAGAGAGGCTCGGCAACTAGCGCTCCAGGTGCAGGGCGAGATCGGAATGGAATTCGGGCAGCGTGATCTGACAGGGGCCACCGGCACACTCGAAGACGATCTCGCCCAGCCACTCCCCGCTCCATGTGTTGAAGGGACTTGCGGTCCAGGTCCCCGCAGCGAGGGCGTCGACCGTGACCGTCACGTCGGACCTGACGGTTTGGTCGGCGCGGATCTCCTCCATGCCGACGCCATCGAGAGAGAAGTCCTGCACCCAAACGACACCTCCCCGGTCACCCGCGAGACCCCAACCACGCACGTCTGGGTCCGAGCTGGCGATCTCGACGCGCTCAGGGTCGTAGACAACCAGTGGAACCTGCTCGACGAAGTCTGCGAAACGACGCATGTCCTGCTGCATCGCATCGTCAAACGTGCCGAAGGCCCTCTGGTCGTTCCACTCTGTAGGCGTGAGCGCCGCTCCGGCAACCAGCGAGGCCCAATTCGCGTTGTGCATGAACTCCGGGTAGGACACCTGCACCTCGTTCCCGTATTCGCCAGCCCAATTCGGCTTCATCTCCCGATCCCACATCAGCTGGGTCCACTCGACGAAGTGCAGCGTGTCTGCGATCGGGTTCTCACCGAAGACGTGATAGATGTGCACCTGAGGCACGTCCATCACCGAATGACCCTCAGGCCAGTCTTCGGCCCCTGACTTGGTGGCCGTGGTGGGATGCCGGTACGGGTCATTGTCCTGGAAGTAGGCATTCACCTTGTCGTGCCAGGGATCGGTGTCCTCGTACGACTCGGTCCCGTTGATCTCTGTGACCGTCTGCCACATGACCAGGGCGGGGGAGTACGACCAGCGAGCGATCACGTATCTGTAGAGATTCTCCTGCCATGCCCAGGCTTCGGGGTCGGTGAAGAAGCCTCGGATGTCGGTCAGATCGTTGAAGCCGTTGAAGCCCCACCGATCATCCCCCCACTCGTGGGCCCCGGTGCGCAGGAACTGGTGACCCCACACCGTGAAGATGACCGCGACGTCTTTCGCCTCGGCGTCTCCCATGACGAAGTCGATGATCTCCATCTGCGCCTGCGAATAGGACGAGTAGGTGCTCTGGATGAAGTTGTTTCCCCAGAGTGGCCACCACATCTCGTAGTTCTCGCCCGTTTCGGCCATCTCGCTGAACTTGCGCAACCCTTTTCCCGACGGATCCGCACCACCCAGACTCATGTCGAGGTCGGCATGGCCCCGGCCATACCAGGGGGTCCCGTCCTCGTATGCGAAGTACCTGGGGGAGTACTCGGGATCGACCTGATCCCCGATGCGGAGAAAACCCCGATGGTCCGATGGGGCGACAGTGATCGATCCCTCGGCAGGATCGCTGGTCCCCGAAGCGTCGGTCACCGCGATCCGATATGTCCAAAGCCCCGATTCGGTGGGGGTGAACCTGACCCTCCACTCCCCCTCTCCATCCCAGAATCCGGGGATTGAGAGGTTGGTGCCTCCCTGATGACTGAAGGTGGCGTCGAGACTCACCTCTCGCTGATCGAAGGGGTTGTCGTAGCTGGCTTGTAGATCGACTGTCAACTCGACCAGGTCGTAGCGGCCGACCTCTGTCGATTCCGTTTCTACCGCAAGGACGCTCGGTCCTGTGTCCACCTCGGACGTTGTGCTAGCGCGTGACGTGGTCGTGGTGGTGGCGGCGCCGGTCGGGTCGGAACACGACGACAGGGATAGGGCGGCGATCACAATCAGATAGCTAGAAACTCTCACCACGACGTCCGGCGTGAGCCGAGGCAGCGACTATAGCTGAAAGCGCTTTCCATTCTTTGTGAGTTATTTCACGAGAGAAATGCTTGACAGACTTGGCAAAACTGCAATATGTTGAGAGCGCTTTCAAGAGGAGGACCGCGCCGATGGCGCGTACGCTGGATGATCTGGCAGAGATGAGTGGTGTTTCGAGGGCCACTGTCTCCCGTGTGATCAACGGCGGCTCAGTGTCTCCAGCTACCCGGCAACGGGTCCTCGATGTCATCGAGTCGACCAACTACCGACCCAACCTCGCAGCTCGCAATCTCGCCAGTGGTCGGTCCGGTGTTGTCGGCGTCGTGATGCATGGGGGTGCCCCTATCTCTTTCTGGGACGCCTACTTCTCGAAACTGCTCACCGGCGTGTGTAGCTCACTCACCTCCTCGGCGGCCGGCATGATGCTGTGGCTCGGTGATCGCACCAAAGAGGAGACGCTCGATCACATCCTCGGCATGGGGATGCTCGACGGTGTCATAGTCACTGCGGACACCATCGACGATCCGCTGGTCGACGGTCTGCGAGCATCCGAGATGCCTGTGGTGCTCATAGGTCATCGGCGTGCCGATCGGGACGCCTCTTATGTGGACGTCGACCACGAGGCAGCGGCGGAAGCGATCACGGACCACCTCATCCAGTCGGGCCGCACCCGCCCGATTCACATCACAGGGAGGCCAAATAGCGTTTCGGGAAGAGACAGGGCACTCGGGTTCCGTAAGTCGTTGCGCAAGGCCGGCATCCCTACCGAGGGGACAGTTGTGCCCGGCGACTACACCGATGACAGTGGATACAACGCGGTGCAAAGGCTGCTCGAGGAGGGACGAGAGTTCGACGCGCTGTTCTGCGGCAACGACAACAGCGCACGCGGCACTTACAAGGCGCTCCTCGGTGCGGGCTTGAGTGTTCCTGAGGATGTGGCGGTGGCTGGCTTCGACGATCTCGAGTTCGCCTCCCAACTCGATCCGCCCCTGACCACCGTCCGGCAGGGGATCGAGGACATCGGGTACGAGGCAGCCCGAACCCTTCTCAGTCTTCTGGAAGACCCCGAGAGTGGCCCGCGGAGGGTCCTGTTGCCCACCGAGTTGGTGGTGCGCAGGTCTACGCGTCGTGACTCGACGGGTGATACCAGGAGTACAGACCCCGGGGCGCTCCCGGGCGTACCGGATCGGGCCGGGGGTCCGATCACCGCAAACAAGGAGGAGAACCAGTCGCAATGAGACGATGGAAGAGCTTCGCCGCGATGGTGGCTCTGATGTTGATCGTCGCTGCCTGTGGAGGCGGCGGAGATTCATCTGACACCACCACCGACGGCGGTACCGACACGACCGAGGGGTCGACGGACACCACACAGGGGTCCACCGATACCACTACAGACTCGGGCGCGTCTGGTGACAAGGTACAGATCCGATGGTTCATCGGTCTAGGCGCCGGCGGGCAGCCGGAGCAACGGCAGGTCCAGGAGGACATAGCTGCAGCGTTCAACGAGTCCCAGGATGAGATCGAGCTCGTCCTCGAGATCGTGGAGAACGACGTCGCCTACGACACCCTGGCTACTCAGATCGCCTCGGGGAATGCACCCGACCTGATCGGCCCGGTGGGTCGTGACGGTTCAAACTCGTTCGCGGGTCTCTACCTCGACCTCGAGCCTTTGATCGAGGCCACGGGTGTCGACACCTCCATGTGGGAAGGCGCCGCGGTGGAGAACCAGCGCGAGCAAGACGGAACCCTTGTCGGGCTCCCGTTCGCGTCCTTCCCCTCGACGATGTTCTACAACCGGGACCTGTTCGACGAGGCAGGTCTCCCCTATCCGCCCGCCAACTACAACGAGCCCTACGGGGTGGGCACGGAGTGGGAAGGCACCTGGGACTTCGCCAAGGTGGAAGAGATCGCCAAGATCCTGACCGTCGACGCCAACGGTGTCGATGCCACCGACCCGGCCTTCGACAACGAGAACACCGTTCAATGGGGCTTCGTCTGGCAATGGACTGACCGTCTGTTCCAGCAGGGCACTTCCTGGGGAGCCGGGAGCCCGATGGCCGCCGACGGCACGGCCGACATCCCACAGACGTGGGAAGACGAGTGGGCGTGGTACCAGAGCGCGGTTTGGGAGACGGGTTTCGCCCCGAGCCAGACCGAGATGGACGGTCCCCTGGGTGGGAACGCCTTCCAGACCGGGACTGTTGCGATGGCGCCAACCCACCTGTGGTACACGTGCTGTATCCGGGACGATGAGAACGGCATCGTCGGTGACTTCTGGGATCTGGCTGCGATGCCGGAGAACGACGGAGTCATCACGGCAAATCTGCATGCCGACACGTTCCGCATCCTCGAGTCGACCGAGCACCCGGAAGAGGCGTTCACGGTGATGTATTACCTGCTCACCGAGGCAGCTCTCGACCTGCTCTCAGCGTACGGTGCGGCCCCTGCCGACCCGGCGTTGACAGAGGCGTTCATCGCCGGTCTCGACGAGCGGTATCCACAGGGTGTGAACTGGGATGTGATCCTGGCCAGCGCCCAGTACGCGGACTCGCCGAGCCACGAGGCTTGGGTACCGGGGTGGGACGAGTACAAGCTGGCGATGGCCGACCTGCAGAGCGGTCTGCTGTCCGATCCGGATCTGGATCTTTCGACAGCAATCGCTGACCTGGAGGCCCAGTTGAGTACCGTCTTCCAGGAGAACGCCGAGTAGGCGGATCCGGGAGTTGGCAGTAACCGTTGACAAGGGAGTGGCCGGCGGGCCGGCCACTCCCTTCGACCCCAGGCGATCCAGGGTTTCGCTCGACGAGAGGCGAGGCCGGTCCGGTCTCTGGTTCGTCATGCCTTGGATCGTCGGTTTCTTCCTCTGGTACGCCATCCCGATGGTGGCTTCTCTCTGGTTCTCTTTCACCGACTTCAATCTGGTCAGCGGAGAGCCCGCAGAGTTCATCGGGCTCGACAACTGGCAGAAGCTCCTGTCCGACCCCGAGGTCCGTCAGTCCGCGATGGTCACCATCAAGTACGGGGCCATCGCACTACCCGTAGCGATCCTCTTCCCGATGTTTCTCGCCTACCTCTTGGTCTCGGCGCGGCTTCGCTGGCGGGAAGGGTTCCGGGCACTCTTCTTTATGCCCTCGATCATCCCGTTCGTGGCCGCCGTCCTGATCTTCGGCGGAATGTTCAACGGTCAGATCGGCTGGGTGAACCGAATGTTGGCCGTGGTCGGCATCGACGGGCCCAACTGGTTCCTCGACTCCACCTGGGTCTATCCGGCACTCGTCTTCATCGGGCTCTGGGGTGTGGGCAACGCGATGCTCATCTTCATCGCTTCGATGAATTCGGTTCCTGCCACCCTTTATGACGCGGCGCGGATCGACGGGGCGTCACAGTGGTCGATCTTCGTTCACGTCACCTTGCCGGTGATCTCACCTGTGATCTTCTACAACCTGGTCATCGCCCTGATCGGGATCTTCAACTATTTCCTCGTCCCGTTCGTCCTCAACAACGGATCGGGGGACCCCAACGGCGCAACTCTGTTCTATGCCCTCTACTTCTTCCGTGTCGGTTTCCGTCTGTTCGATATGGGCTACGCGGCCACTCTGGCCTGGGCACTGTTCATCTTTGCCGTGGTCGTCACAGGCCTGCTGTTCTGGTCCGCCAGGTATTGGGTCCACTACGAGTTCGAGGGCTAGAGATGGCGACGACCCTGGAGAAGAAAAAGACCCGACCAGCCATCCTGGCGCCCGAGCCGAAGCACACGAAGCGGAGGAAGGGCAGCTGGTTGGCCACAGGGATCACCGCGTTCGTTCTCTTCATATTTCTGCTGCCGCTTGGCTACATGCTGGTGACATCTGTGAAGTCAGAGCAGATGATCACCCAGGTGGGTGGTCCGATCCTGCCCCGGAGCCCTGCGACTTTCGAGTACGAGGGCGAGCTTCTCGACATCTACACGGTGCCCATGCCCGACGGCTCCGAAATGGATTTGGCGATGCTGCAGCCGGGACGTCAGGTATCACAGTTCATCGACCCCTCGAACCCCGAAGCCGGCCCCATCGAATGGGAAGGCAACTGGAGGGGTCTGCCACCGGCTTACGAGCTCGATCCTCAATGGCAGAACTTCCCGAGGGCGTGGGACCTCATGGAGTTCCCGTTGCTACTCCGCAACACACTCGTGATCGCGGGGCTCGGGACGATCGGGGCGGTGGCTTCCTCTGTGCTCGTTGCCTATGGGTTGGCCAGGTTCCGGGTGCCCTTCGGCCGATCGATAATGGTGGTACTGATCGCCACGATCATCCTGCCCAGGTTCGTGACCCTCGTCCCGACTTACGCCCTGTTCGTGAGGATCGGTTGGGTGGACACGTGGCTCCCGCTGATCGTCCCCCACTTCTTCGCGAATGCGTTCAACGTATTCCTGCTGCGACAGTACTTCCTGACGATCCCGAAGGAACTCGACGAGGCAGCCACGATCGACGGTGCCGGCCCCTTCCGGACATTGTGGTCGGTGATCCTGCCTCAGATGAAGGCGGCGCTGGTGGCGGTGAGTCTCTTCCATTTCTACTTTGCCTGGAACGACTTCTTCGAACCGATGATCTACCTATCGACCCGACCCGATCTGCAGCCGATCTCGGTTGGGCTGCGCACCTTCAACACCCTTTACGACAGTCAGCCCAATCTCATTCAGTCGGGGGCTCTGCTCGCCCTGATCATCCCGGTAGTGATCTTCTTGTTCGCACAGAGGATCTTCCTACAAGGGATCGATCTGTCCGGAGTGCAGAAGTAGAAACCCATGGCAACCACCGGACTCCCCAAGACGTCTTTGCGCTCGTCCGACTTCCCTACTGGTTTTCTATGGGGGGTGGCTTCATCTGCCTATCAGGTAGAGGGAGCGTGGGACCAAGGGCGGCGCGCTCCGTCGATTTGGGACACCTTTTCCCATACGCCGGGTAGGACCCGAGGAGGTGACAACGGTGACGAGGCGATCGACCACTACAACTTGTACCGCGAGGATGTGGCGCTCATGGCCGAGTTGGGAGTCAACGCCTACAGGTTCTCGATCTCGTGGTCACGTCTCATCCCCGACGGCTCCGGTGAGCCGAATCCGGAAGGTGTCTCGTTCTATCGGAACCTGTCGGAAGCCTTGATCAGTCACGGGATCACGCCGGCAGCAACCCTCTATCACTGGGATCTCCCACAGGCACTCCAGGACCGCGGTGGTTGGCTGGAAACCGATTCAGTGGAGTGGTTCGCCCACTACGCCACAATTGCGAAGGAGGCGCTTGGCGACCTCGTCAAGCTCTGGTCAACGGTCAACGAGCCCTGGTGCTCGGCCTTCCTCGGGTATGGGTCCGGTGAGCACGCCCCAGGGACAAACGACCCCGGTTCGGCGTTCGTCGTCGCTCATCACCTGATGCTCGCCCACCACGCTGCAATCGCTGCTCAGCGCCGCACCGATCCCGATCCCGAAGACCAGCTCGGCATCGTTCTCAATCTGATT
>DASTBQ010000079.1:0-5905 GCA_035711995.1 Acidimicrobiia bacterium
GTCTGGTAACCGGTTTCCATACGATGAGACCGGCGGCTAGGGCAACGACACCGGCTTCTAACGCGAGGGTGCGGGAGGGGCGGTCACACTCTCCGGCGTGCTGGGGGTCCTCGGGTTCTGCCCCCAACAGGAGAACCCGGACCGGGGCAGGGCAATCGACGGTTATGGGGGTCAGGCCACCGGAGTCGGTCGACTCCCAGGATTCGGTTTCCGCCGAGAATGGGGTGAAGACGAGTGAGTACACCAGGATGGCTGCGCCCACCACGATGACCCAGCCGGCCAAACGTGACATGCGACGAGTTTATTCAGAGCGCGGGGATAGCCCATCGGTGGCTTTCAACACGCGCCCGGTACCTCACTCCTCCTCTTCGCTCCCGTGAGCGGCAACCGACGCCGGGGTGTGGGTCATGCCGAGGGCCCGACGGAGCTCAGCGGCGTTTATCGGTTTGAGGACCGCAGCGTCGGCACCGGCCCGTCTCGCCAGGAACTCATCGGCGCTCCTGTCGAGGAGTAACACTGTGCGGGGACGCGAGACCGGGTTGGTTACCTGTCTGATCGAGCGAACGACTGCCATTCCGCCCTTGGAGCCCACCTGCATGTCGACTATCACGGCATCGACTCGGGACTGAGCGAGACGTTCCACGACCGCCCGGGGGTCGGAGAGCTCCTCGATCTGCCACGAACCCACCGACAACGCGGATCGGACCTCGTTCGTCACCCAGGCGCCATCTGAGACGACGAGAGCGAGAGGCGGCATGGCGAGGGACGATAGCCGGGACCGTCCCGAATCCACCACGCCGATCAGTAGCCCTCGACCTCCCCCTAACCTCGCCCGGTGCGTCGACGGCTGCCCCTCTTGAGTCTGCTCTGCGTGCTCGGCCTCACCGCGTGTGCCGAGCCGACGGGTGGAGGTATCGATGTGATCGACGTGAGCGGCCCCCTCGACACTTCGGCCCTGGAGTTCATCTCGGATTCGATCGAAGCCGGAGCGGTCATCGGTCAGGAGCTTGCTGTGATCCAGCTCAACTCGAAGGCAGTCCTCGATGGTGAAGCGTTCGATCGTCTTGCCAGGCTGGTCGAGAGCCCGCCACTGCCGGTTGCGGTTTGGGTCGGCCCCGCGCCCGCCTTCGCCTACGGCGCGGCGTCCACTCTTCCCGAGCTGGCCAGCCATGCGGCTATCGCCCCGAATGGATCGGCCATCGGCCACCTCGAGCCGGCCATCCTCGGAGAGAGCGCCGGCTCGACGAACGATGAAGTAGCCGCTGAGGACACAGATCTCGCTCTCGAACCAGCTGTTCGCCAGTACCTGCAGGAACTCGACGGTGCGACCTTCGAGACAGCCGAAGGACCAGTCGAGGTGAGCACACTGGACGAGTTCGCCGACGGAGTGACCCTGAAGACACCGACGTTCCGGAAACCGGGATTGTCGACACGCTTCTTCAGGCTGGCGGTTACTCCAGAAGCAGCGTTCTTCTTTCTCGTGATCGGGATCACGATTGCCGTGTTCGAGTTCTACGCGCTCGGACCCGGCGTGGCCGCCGCGGTGGCGTCCCTATCTCTCATCCTGGGGGGTTGGGGTGTCGTGACCCTTCCCACCAACTGGTGGGCTCTCGGCTTGGTTCTCGGCGGGTTCGTGGCTCTAGTCACCTCATATCAACGCGGCGGAATCCTGATGATGACAGTCCTCGGCGCACTCTTGCTGCAAACAGGGGGGACGTTTCTCATCGACGGTGGCGGTCAGATAGATCCTCGTTGGTGGCTTGTTCTCCCTTCGGTCCTGGGCGTTCTCTTCTTCTTCCTCCTGGCGATGCCCACCGTGTCACGGGCACGGCTCGCCACCGAGACGATCGGCCGCGAAAGTCTCGTAGGCGAACACGGAAAGGCTCTAGTCGACTTCGATCCAGACGGTCTCGTCGAGGTTCGTGGGGCTCGTTGGAGAGGCACCGCGCATCGGGAAGCGGGTATCTCCGCAGGCGATCCGGTTCTGGTGACGGGGGTAGACGGACTCTTTCTGGAAGTTGACAGGAAGATGACAGACCGCGAAACATAAGGGGGTGTTTCCCAGATTCTCCCTTGAACCCTCGTCCGTCTTTCGTTAGCTTCGGCCCGGTTGTCGCAAGCAAGCGGGAGGAAATGAGGTTGTCCCACTCAGACGAATGGCAACTGGAGGCACTTTGTCGTGGGAACCATGCCTACCTCTTCTTTCCCCCATCGTCCTTCGAGAGGAAGGACGAACGGGAGCGACGTGAGATGAAGGCGAAAGCCATCTGCGGGGTCTGCCCTGTGCAAGAGCCTTGCTCGAATCATGCGCTCGATATCCGTGAGCCCTTTGGAATTTGGGGCGGACTCACCGAGGTAGAGCGAAGGAGCATCCCCGTAGCCGGCTGACGGTTCCCTTGCCGACGACTGGGCTCACCTGATGCCGCGGAGATCACCGCGGCGGACGGTGAGCCCTTCTCTATCGGTCCATTCCAGGATGGGCACTGCGTACTTGCGGGAGAGACCGGCCGCGTCGCGAAAGCCAGCGACGGTGAATTCCGGGTCGAGCCGGCGGATGACCTCCTCGATCTCCTCGATCTGCTCAGGCAGGTAGACCAGATCCGGAGAGATTCTCACGAGCTGCCCCTCACGGAGACGGAACGCCAGCACCTCGGGGTCCAGGGCCAACTCGTCCTGGGTCGGGACGTCGAGACCACGGGCCAGCCTGCCACGGGCCTTCTCCCACGCCTCTTCCTGTTCCGGGGTCAGCCCAGCACCGTGGGTCGTCAGAGCCACATAGGGCCCTGTTCGGATCAAGACCTCAGAATCGGTCACCAAACGCTCGGTCACCTCCGCATCCACAGCGAGCCTTGCAGTCAGCGTGGCGATGGGGAGGCCCGGTCGCAATGGGTGATTGCGGTGCTCGTCGTCAACGAGAGCTATGGCCCGATCCGTCAACTCGTTCAATCGATCCTGGGTGAACGCGACGGCTCCGACGACCATGGCGTCGGCCGGCACACCGCCGGAGCTGTGCGCGGCCAGGATGTCGAGCCGTTCTTGACGCCGAGCCTGCAGGAGCGTCTGGGCGATCTCGTCGCGGTGGGCAGAAGGGTCGATAAAACGTGCCTGACGCAATGCTCGCTGGAGACGGGGTGGCTTCGGGTCGAGTACCCGGCCACCGGCCACCACCAGTTTCCGTCCGGTGTCGCGCAGGATGAATCGGTCTCCGACCGTGATCGGGATAGCGGATTCAGTCACGAGAACAGCTACGTCGTCGTCCAGACCGGTCATCTCCACCCGGTGAGCCGCCGAACCGATGTGGAGTTGATAGTCACCCCGTCGGTCGAGGTCTGCGACGAATCTGGCTGCTCGTATCGAGACGGCGAAACGTGGCGATGTCTCCCACTGGTGTGGCAGACCGACCATGTCACCCCTGCCCAGCTGACGACTCTCGATCCCGGCGAGGTTGAGGGCAACTCTGCGACCAGGGTCGACCCGGTCGTGGTCTCGTTCGTGACTCTGGATCGAACGTACCCTCCCGGTGAGGCCCAGTGGGTACACCTCGACCTGGTCATCGACTGACATGGCGGCATCGAGGAGGGTGCCAGTCACCACCGTTCCAGCTCCCGCCACAGAGAAAGAGCGATCGATCCACAGTCTCGGTCTGGCGCCCTCTCGACCTTCGGGTGGAAGGACTCGTTCGAGATGGTCGAGGAGCTCGGGCACGCCTTCGCCGGTGACACCGGACACGGCCATGATGGGTGCTTTCTCCAGCGACGAGCCAACCAGACGGTCCGACACCTCGGCGAGAGCCAACTCGAGCAAATCGGGGGCGACTGCATCGGCTTTGGTGACCGCTACCACTCCTCGATCGACTTCGAGGAGGTCGAGCACGGCCAGATGCTCCTCCGATTGAGGCATCCAGCCTTCGTCGGCAGCTACGACAAACAATGCGACATCGATCGCCTCGATCCCGGCCAGCATGTTCTTCAAGAATTTCTCGTGCCCTGGAACGTCGACGAAGGACACCTCGTGTCCTCCGGGGAGCGTCGCCCAGGCGAATCCCAGGTCGATGGTGAGGCCCCTTCTGCGTTCCTCGGCCAATCGATCCGGGTGACGCCCGGTGATGTGATGGATCAATGTCGACTTGCCGTGGTCGACGTGGCCCGCGGTCCCGACTACCGGCATTCCTCGATCGCCTGACGAATCGAGTCGTCGTCTTCGGGCTCGACGGCGCGCAGGTCGATGACCAGGTCGCCTTCGGTCCGTCTACTCAGCACGGGTCGATCGACATCGAGGAGCTTGGAGAAGAGATCCCCCCGCCCCGGAATTCGAACCATTGGCCCCGGGATGGCCACCCCCGGGGCGCTTCCAGCACCGACCCGAGACGCCCCTTCCACTACCTCTCCTTCCACCGCGGCGGCCAGCGTCTCGGCTCGAGATGCGAGGTCGGACGGTGCTGTCAGTGCGTGACGCCAGAACGGGATCTCCTCAGGGCTTCCTCGTAGGTAGCTCTCCAACGTGGCGGCAAGTGCCGAATACGTGACACCGTCGACCCGCAGCGCTCTCGTCATGGGATTTGCGCGAACGCGATCGACCAGGTCACCAGATCCTACGATCACTCCGGCCTGCGGCCCGCCGAGCAACTTGTCCCCGCTGAACAACACGAGGTCGGCCCCCGCCTCCAACGACTGTCTCGCCGCTGGCTCACCCTTGATCCAGTCTGGAACCCACAGCGCCGAAGCGTCGAGCAAACCGGAGCCGGTGTCGTAGATGAGCGGTATCTCACCTGCGATTTCCGCCAGATCTACGAGGGCGGCCTGTTCGGTGAACCCGTCTATCCGGTAGTTGGAGGGATGGACCTTGAGCAGCGCTCCGCAGACATGGGTCTGCAGCGCAGTGACGTAGTCACCAACCCGGGTGCGGTTGGTGGTTCCCACCTCGACGAGCCGGGCACCACTTGCTGTCATCACCTCAGGCAGCCGATACGAACCGCCGATCTCGATGAGTTCTCCCCTCGAGACCGGAACCGCCGTATCCCGAGCCGTCGTGGCGAGGACGAGAAGCAATGCGGCCGCGTTGTTGTTGACCACGAGTGCGTCTTCGGCTCCGGTCAGGATACGAAGCAACCGGGTGACATGATCTCCTCGTCTCCCGCGCTCACCTGTGTCCAGGTCCATTTCTAGATTGGTAAAAGAGCGCGCCGTCGACATCGCCCTGGCAATTGCGGCCTCAGACCAAATTGCCCTCCCCAGGTTCGTGTGCAGCAGAACACCGCTGGCGTTCAACACACCTATGCCCGCCGATCGCCCCACGGCCCGCACCAGGCTCTTCGCCCGGGCGGTGACGTCCACGTCCTCGCCTGCGGCGATGTCGGTCCTCGCCTGCTCGACGACGAGCCGAGCCACATCCACCAGTACCGCCCGTGGCAGAACGTCCAGCGCTTCGACCTCCAGTTCGGCAACCAGCGCATCCACCGATGGGAGCCGCCGGTAATGATTTGCGGTCACAGTGCGAGTTTGCCAGGTCTTTCATAGGATGAGCCCGTGCCTTCTCCTGACCCGGCTGCCACGGTGATCCTCCTCCGTGAAGGTGAAGGAGCCTTCGAAGTGCTGATGGTGAAGCGCAATGCAAAGGGGGTCTTCGGAAGCATGGTGGTGTTCCCCGGCGGCCGTGTGGACGAGTGCGATGTGCGAAACGGGTACACGGCGGCCGATGACGTATCACACAGGTTGGCGGGAATACGTGAGTTGGCTGAGGAGGCCGGGATCCTCCTCACCGATGACGGAGCGGTTGCGGCACCCGGGTTGAAGGGGACGCAACTCTACGAATGGGTCGAATCATCGGGTCACCAACTGGCGACGTCCCACCTCACTCTGGTCTCGCGATGGGTTACGCCCGAGATCTCCGCGCGCCGATTCGACAC
>DASTBQ010000080.1:0-2168 GCA_035711995.1 Acidimicrobiia bacterium
CTGACCCGCACCGGGAGATGCTTGATCCCCCTGATGAAGTTGGAGCGGAGACGATCCGGCTCTCCGACATGGAACTGCTCCACGCGCTCGAGGAACTCCTCGAAGAAGACCCTCACTTCCAGTTCAGCGAGCGAGGCGCCCAGACACTTGTGCCGACCTGTTCCGAAGGTGATGTGAGCGTTGGGATTGCGGCCGAGATCGAACACGAAGGGGTCGTCGAACACCGAATCGTCGTAGTTGGCGGACGTATACCAGATGACGACCCGATCCCCCGCCTTGACATCGACACCGCCGATAGAGGTGTCTTCGACCACGGTCCGACGGAAATGCATCGTCACGGCCGACGACCTGAGGATCTCGTCGGTGGCGGCCACCGACCGACCTGCCACATCTTCCCGCCACCAGGTGAGCTGGTCGGGATCCTGACTCAGGTAGCGAAGACCGTGACTGATCGTGTGTCGTGTCGTCTCGTTGCCGGCCACCATCAAGAGCGTGAAGAAGTTCTTGAACTCGAGGTCGGTGAGGGGCTCGCCATCGGGCTCGGCGGTGAGCAGGGTGGTGATTATGTCGTCATGCGGGTCCGCCCGGCGCTCCAGGGCGATCTCTTCGGCGTATCTGAAGACCTCCAAGGCCGCCGGCGATCGAAAAGGCAGGAGGCGGTACTCCTCTGTGTCCATCTTGTCGATGATCACCGGGGTGTACTCGGGATCTGCGTTTGAGATCATCTGATCGCCCCAGGCCACCATCTTCGATGCGTCCGACTCGGGGATGCCGAGCAACCTGCACAACATCCTGATAGGCAGCTCACGGGCAATCTCGGTTACGAAGTCGAAATCCCCCATCGGAAGCACCCTGTCGAGAACCACGTCGACCAGCTTGCGGAAGGCCTCCTCATACGTGGCCGTCACCTTCGGGGTGAAGCCTGGTTGGACCAACCTACGGAGACGGGTGTGGTGGGGAGGGTCGAGCTCCATCATCGATCGTCTCGCCTCGAGTTCTTCGGGCTCCATTTCCTCGATTCGGATGCCTCGTGAGGCGGTGAACCGCCCGTAATCACGGCTGACCTCGACGACGTCGGCATGACGAGTCACCGACCAAAACCCGGAGCCATCAGCCTCCTCGGTCCAGGCCACCGGCTCCTCGCGACGCAGAAGCCGGAAGGCGGCGTGAGGAAAATCGTCGAGATAGGTGTCATGCGAGGTGATATCGACGTGTGGGTCGGGACTTCCCGTGTCGAGTATGGGTGTCGCCATCGGTGACCACCGACCTTATTCGGGTGTAGCGCGCCACGACAGTGCCGGAACCGTCCTGGGCCCGGCTACGTTTTTCGGCAGTGGTCCTACCCGATGACACGTCACGGTTGCGAGAACCGAAACCCAAGGGCAAGTCGGTAGCGCTCGGTTTGGGAACACTCGCCCTGCTATTCGGTGCGGTGGGTCTGGGAGCGATGACCTCCCCTGATCCCATCGCCGCCGTGACGACGACCACGCAGCCATCGACCACCTCGGTGGAGACCCCGGAGAATCCCATCGACATCGAAGACTTCTCGATCGACGAGATCGCAATCGGTGAGCCACTCGTATGGGAGGAAACAAAGACACTCGTGGAGGGGGTACCGATAGCGCTGACCAGCCACGCCGGCTGGTTCTATCTCTTCGCCACCCCAACCACCGCCGACTATTTTGCCGGCGCCGGTGGGCTCCGCGTATGGCGAAGCGAGAGTGGGGTCAGTTGGGAATATCTTGGAGAAGTGATCCCGCCCGGGCACGCGATCATCACTGTGGTTGCAACCGAGCAGGGTCTAATGGCCGCGACGTCTGTCGAAGACGGCCGGAGGCTGGTTCTGTGGGATTCACCGGATGGCGTCGTCTGGGAACCTGAAACCGTTCCGATCGAATACGACCCCATGGCGAGGATCGGATACACCAGCATCGCCACCAGCAACCAGACGGTCGTGGTGTCGTCATACCGCGATCTCGCAGTCGACGATCTGATCGCAGATCGCATCGAGCAGTTCCGGGGCGCCGACTACGCCACACATCACTGGGGTTGGGGATGGGACCAAGTTGGCGGCGACCCGATCTTCACACTTTGGGGTCCTTTCGGTTTTCCACTCGCCGAGGTCACCGCCGAAGATCTGCGACTCACCGACACCGAGATCGAGCAGG
>DASTBQ010000081.1:0-29267 GCA_035711995.1 Acidimicrobiia bacterium
AGAAGTGGTTCGGCAACATCGGAGTGACAATCGCCTCGGTCGTCCTCACCATCGTCCTCTATATCTACGGTGAGGCGATCCCCAAGACCTACGCGGTTCGTCACGCCTCGCGGACCGCGATGTTCGTGGCCGCACCAATCGCGTTCCTCGAGCGGATCCTGAGGCCGATCGTCGGTCTCCTGGTCTGGATCGCTGACATCCAGCTGCCCGGAAAGGGGATCACCACATCAGCAACGGTCACCGAGGACGAGCTGAGGATGCTTGCAATCGAGGCCGCCGACGAGGGCGAGATAACCGAGATCGACAGGGACCTGATCGACAGGGTCTTCAAGTTCGGGGACCGGCGAGTGGATGACATCATGATCCCCCGCCCCGACATCGTCGCTGTCGATCGGAACGCGACGGTGGGCGAGGCGCTGGAAGTGGCTCTTCATGCCGGACATCGCAGACTCCCCCTCTACGGCGAGGACCGGGAGACCATCGAAGGCGTCGTCAGGCTCCGTGACCTGATCGCCGCTCGCGATGAAGGAAAGACGGATCTCACCGGGATCGCCTACGAGCCGCTCGTCGTACCCGAGACCAAGCGTGTCACGGGTCTGCTCTCCGAGATGCAGGCCCAGGCCAATCAGATGGCGGTGGTCGTCGACGAGTACGGGGTCACCGTGGGACTGGTGACGATCGAGGATGTGGCCGAGGAACTGGTGGGAAGCATCTCCGACGCGCCCGGCTCACCCGACGTGGAGGAGGTGGCCGAAGGTCATTGGCGACTCGCCGGCTCGTTACCCGTCGAAGACCTGGCCAGTGAGATGGGGATGCTGGTTCCCGAGGGCGACTGGAACACGGCCGCCGGTCTGATGCTGGGAACGGCCGGTCGTCTTCTCGGACCCGGTGCCACCGTTACCGTGGACGGCTTCACGATGCGGGTGCTCAGCGTGCGTGGGCGGCGCATCACCCGGATCGAAGTGAGGGCACCAGCCCAGATCGCCTAAGTGGGGAACCCGCTGGCGAATACTTCAACAGCATCTGGCAAGCCATTCCCGATCGCCCCGGCGATGACCGGGAAGAACATTGCAGACATGAAGCTGGCGCTCTCTACGTCGAGTGTGACCTTCACCTCGGTCCCGTCAGCGACTTCGGAAAGGGCGACGTCGATGACACCTTTGATCTCTGAGTTGCGAACATTCCATGCCATCGCCGAGCCCTCGACTCTGCGACCAGGTGTGGCAACTCCGCGATACCTCCTGCCTGCAACCTCAGTGTCGAAGCTGAAACCTTGAAGTCTTCCTTCGTGGTCGACAGACGAGTCGAACACCCGATCGATGCCGCTGATCGCTTCCCAGGTTTTCGGCCGGTCGAGGCTGGCCCAAACCGCATCACGGCTCGCCGGGGCGACCGAGGTGTGTGAGAAGGTCTGACGGGGCACGACGCCAACCTACCCAGTTGCTGAGGAACGAATTCGGGGCGACGTTTCCGTCGCCCCGAGTGCCCCTGGGAGGAGGGATCTGTTGTCGTTGCAAGATCCAGGAGGAACTTGACGATTCTCTTTGTATCCACCGAATGTGACCGCATGATGAACGTGGGTTGGCGAGGTGAGGAACATTGCGGGAAGGAGTCCACAGCACCTGCATCGGGAGGGCGGCGTCAGCCGCCTCATGATCCTGGCCGGAGGTGCTGAGGGGTCGAGGAGCATCCTGACCCTTGGATGGGTCATGATCACCACCGCACATCGACGTTTGCAGGGACAAGCCTCGGATATCGAGATCCAGACAAAGGAGATCATCCGGATGCGGGAACTGGCCAATGAGATCCTGGCCCGTCATACGGTCACGACATCGAGAGGATCCGACAGGACACACCGATCGCGACCGTTGGGTCACGGCCGACGAGGCGGTCGAATACGGTCTGTTCGATACGATTCTCGCTCCGGCCACGATCCCGCCGGGGCTGACCGGCTCATAATCACCTGGCTCACGACCCGCCATCTTCGTAGAATCTGGGTGGGGATCCCACTAATCAATGCTCATCGCGCGCGACCTCCAGATAGACGCCGGCATCCGGACACTGATCCGGGATGTCAGCTTCAGTGTGCAATCGGGAGATCGCATCGGACTGGTAGGGCGCAACGGCGCCGGCAAGACGACTTTGATGCGGACCCTCATCGGAGAGACCGCTCCGGCTGAGGGCACCGTCCTCAGGTCGGGCAACATCGGGTACTTCTCTCAGGAAGCCGCACTTCCCGACCTCGAGCACCCCGATGCCACAGCGCTCGAGCGGGTTCTCATGGCCAGGGAGATCGGAGCCATGCAACGTCACATCGAGCACTCGAGAAAACGTCTCGAGACTCTCCACGGCGAGGAGCGTGATCGAGGGATAGTCCGGTTCAGCCGGCTTCATGACGAATTCGAGGCGAGAGGCGGATTCGTAGCCGAGGCGGAGGCGAAACGCATCGCCTCGAAACTCGGCATTGGAAACGACGAGCTCCACCAGCCCGTGAAGACGATGTCAGGCGGGCAGAGACGTCGTGTCGAGCTGGCCCGCCTGCTGTTCGCCGAGACCGACGTGATGTTGCTCGACGAGCCGACCAACCATCTCGATCTCGACGCCAAGGCCTGGCTCATCGAGTACCTGAGCACCTACAAAGGCGGCATGCTGGTGGTGTCCCACGACTTGCCTCTCCTCGACGAGGCGATCACCTCGGTGCTGGCCTTGGAGCACGGTGAGATCGAAGCCTACCGGGGCAACTACAGCCACTATCTCGTCGAGCGTGAAATGCGCCGGGAGCGCAAGGAGCGGGAACGCAAGCACCAGGACGAGGCAATCGCCCGTCTCGAGGAGAACATTCGACGCTTCAAGGGTCGCACCGAGAGGATGGCGAGGACCGCGCGTTCTTGGGAGACCAGGGTCGAGCGCATGAAGAGCGACCTCGTGGAGGTGCAGAAGCACGGCAAGAAGGTGAGACTCGCATTCCCACAACCCGTCCCATCGGGTCGAGTGCCCCTTGCCGCGACCGGGCTCACCAAGTCGTTCGGAGACAATCTCGTGTTTCTCGACGTCGAGTTCGCCGTCGAGCGAGGCGAGCGGATGCTCCTCATCGGTCTCAACGGTGCTGGAAAGACCACCCTGCTCCGGATCCTGGCCGGTGTCGAGACTGCCGACGAGGGAGACGTGTCACTGGGTCACAAGGCGAGTCTCGGCTACTACGCCCAGGAGCACGAGCAGATCCACGATGGGGTCGCGGTCTTCGACCATATGCGGCGGGTAGCCGACCTTCCAGACACGACCCTCCGGTCCCTGCTCGGGCATTTCCTGCTCGCCGACAAGGTGGATCAGGATGCCGGAACCCTCTCCGGCGGGGAGAAGACCAAGCTCGCCCTGGCGATGCTGGTTGCGGAGCGTCCCAACGTGCTGCTACTCGACGAGCCGACCAACAACCTCGACCCCCAGGCCAAAGAAGCACTCCTCGACGCCCTGACTGTCTACGAGGGCACAATCGTGATGGTCAGTCACGACACCGACTTCGTTGCCGAGTTGATGCCGGACCGGGCGGTTCTGATGCCCGATGGTGAGATGCGGTTCTTCGACACCGACCTGCTCGACCTCGTGGCCCTGGCGTAGCCGATAGAGACACGTCGCCCGGTACAATTTGGCTCCCATGCCGGGAAACCCCTCCGTTCGGAACGTGGCTTTGATCGCGCACGTAGACCATGGCAAGACGACCCTCGTCGATGCCATGCTCAACGCCGCCGGTGTCTTCGCATCTCACGAGACGCCGGTTGAGCGGGTGCTCGACTCGAGCGACCAGGAACGTGAGCGCGGCATCACCATCCTGGCCAAAGCCGCCGCCATCGAATGGGGAGGCGTCCGTATAAACCTGGTCGACACGCCGGGACACTCCGACTTCGGTGGCGAGGTGGAGCGAGCGTTGACCATGGTCGACGGAGTACTCCTATTGGTCGACGCCGCCGAGGGACCGATGCCACAGACCCGTTACGTGCTGTCCAAGGCGTTGGGCCGTGGTCTTCCTGCAGTCGTAGTCATCAACAAGGTGGATCGAGCCGATGCTCGGGTTGAAGCAGTCGCCGATGAGGTATACCAACTCTTCTTCGACCTCGATGCCGAGGACCATCACATCGAGTTTCCGATCGTCTCGTCGATAGCCAGGTTCGGACGGTCGATGGTCGGGGTGGGGCTGCCCGCAGAGGACTCCGACCTGTCGAGCCTTCTCGACACCGTCGTGAACACGATCCCACCGCCATCAGGTGACCCCGGGGGTCCGCTTCAGGCCCTCGTCACCAATCTCGACGCCTCGGACTATCTCGGGCGGCTAGCCATCGGCCGGGTGGTCTCAGGGACACTCAAGACCGGTGGACAGGTGGGGCTCGCTCGCGCAGACGGGACCGTACTCAACCGAAAGCTGGTGTCTTTACTTGGATTCTCCGGCCTCGGGCGCATCGAGGTGTCGGAACGACGCGCAGGCGATCTGTTCGTCGTCGCAGGCTTTCCCGAGGTCGAGATCGGCGACACGATCACCGACATGGGCAACCCCCAGCCGCTGCCTCGTCTCGAGATCGACGACCCTGTGCTGAGGATGACCTTCGGTGTCAACACCTCCCCGATGGCCGGCTCATCCGGAGACAAACTCACTTCACGTCAGATTCGTGCCCGGCTCGAACGGGAGATCCTTGGAAATGTCTCGATCCGGATTGCCGATACATCGAGCCCCGATGCGATCGAGGTGGCCGGTAGGGGGGAGCTGCAGTTGGCGGTCCTAATCGAGTCGATGAGACGCGAAGGCTTTGAATTGCAGGTGAGCCGGCCCGAGGTGATCGTCAAGGATGTGGACGGGCAGCGTCATGAGCCAAGGGAGAGGGCAATCGTCGATGTGCCCGACGAGTACGTAGGAATCGTGATGCAGAGCGTCGCCGCCCGCAGAGGGAAGATCGAAGACATGAGACCCGGTGAGCGGGGTCGGACCATCGTCAGCGCGACCGGGCCGGCCCGCGGGCTCATCGGATTCCGTTCTGAGCTGATGACCGCAACCCGTGGGACCGCCCTGGTCAACCAGCAACACGAGGGCTGGATGCCATGGACGGGCGAAATCGCCGGTCGGGTAGGTGGTGCCATGGTCTCTGATCGCACCGGAACTGCGACCGGGTTTGCTCTCGACAACCTCCAGAATCGTGGCGACCTTTTCATCGAGCCCGGTGAGCTGGTCTATGAGGGAATGGTGATCGGTGAGAACTCCCGGCCCGATGTGATGACCGCCAACCCGGCCAAGGCAAAGCAGCTCACCAACATCCGGGCCGCAGGCTCCGACGAAGCCGTCAGGCTCAAGCCTCCGAGAAGGCTGACCCTGGAGACAGCCATCGAGTGGATCGAGGACGACGAGTTGGTCGAAGTCACCCCAGACTCGATCCGGGTCCGCAAGCGCCACCTCAGGGAGTCAGAGCGACGTCGCCTGGCGAAGTCAGGCTCGAGTCGATGAAATCGACTCGGCCTGGTTGACTCAGGTTCGGACCTCGAAGCCCTCGTCGATGAGCGCCATCGTCAACGCCTCCCTTGCGTCGCCTCGGACCGAGATGGTGAGAACGCCGCCGCCGCCATGTTCACCATGACGGAGTTGGAAGTCGCGCACATCTACCCGGCTGTGTTCCAGCGCATGACCCACACGGGCGATCTCGCCGGGCTCGTCGACCAGCACCACCCTGACTTGCGTGTTGTGCTCTCCCAGGCCGAGTCGGGCTTGACGCGCAGATTCGAGGAGTGCGGCAAGGTCGGACTTGGAGGCCACCTTCCAGTGATCCAACGCTGCATCGAGACTGTCGATCGAAGCAGCGACTTGATCGGCATTTGCGGCAAGGACCTCTGACCACCAACTGCTCTCTCCGGCGGCGATGCGAGTCAAGTCTCTGAATCCGCCTCCGGCGAGGGCGAGCGTCGCCGGGTCATCTTGAATCAGGTTCATCAAGACGGCGGCGAGCACGTGTGGCAGATGGCTGACCCTCGCCACCGCCATGTCGTGTTCCGCAGCTGTCATCTCGATCGGATTGGCCCCGAAGGACGAGACGATTTCTTGCATCCTCGCCAAATCTGCCACCTCGACACCGTCTGTGGTCAGAACCCACGTCGCGCCATGGAACATCGCCGACGACGCCAGTTCGGGGCCGCTCGTTTCGCCACCGGCCATCGGGTGACCACCTACGAAGTGGGCAAGGTGCCCCGCAGCGTCGACGATCGGTGACTTGACGCTGGAGACATCGGTGACCAGAGAGTCGGTGGTGAGGCTGCTCAGTGTCTCCGCGACAGCGTCGGGAGGAGCGGCGAGCACGACCAGATTGGCCCCATCGGGGTCAGGGCCTTCCATCATTTCCTCTACCGCCCCTCGTTGCGCCGCCTTCTCCAAAACCTCTGGGTCAGGGTCCCAGCCGGAGACGATCCACTCTCGACGACGCAGAGAAAGACCCACGGACGCTCCGAGTAGACCGGTGCCGAGAACGATGGCGCGGGGGTGTGACATGCGACGGCGACATTAGGTGTCTTGACGAAGCCAGCACATCAGGTAACAATCTGATTCGATGAACCGCGAAGCCGCCACCATCCGGGACGATCTGTCCTCCGGCGCGTTCGCGTTTGCGGGCTATTTCGGCGCTTAGCGCCGCACCACCCCCACCCCCGCTTTTCTGCATCTGCCCGACCGCTTCCCCCGAAGCAAGAATCCCATTGGAGCACTCCGATGTACGGCATCCTCGATTCCTCCGAATCTGACCCGAACCAAGAACCGAACAAGGATCTCGACGCCCTGCGTGGTGAAGTAGACCGCATCGACGACGGCATCCTCAATCTCCTCGCCCAACGACGCCGAGTGTCACGTGACATAGCCGCGGCCAAGCGCCAGGAGGAACGGCCATTTCGCGACGACGCCCGCGAGGAGAAGCTCCTGATCGAGCGTCTCGCAGCCGGCGGGCGCTACGAACTCGAGCCCGATCTGGTCTCGCGGGTGTGGGAGCAGATCATGGCCGATTCGCTCCGTGTGCAGTTCGACTACGTTCAGAGCACTGTCAACGGCAGCCGGGATTCGGTCACCATCGCCATACAGGGTGTGGAGGGGGCGAACAGCCATCGGGCCGGAATCGCCCTCACCCCGGAGATCCGAAAGCGAGAGTTCGTCTCCTGCTCCAGGTTCGGAGATGCAGTGGAGGCAGTGAAAGACGGACGGGCAAACATCGCAGTACTGCCGATCGAGAACACCACCTCGGGGGCCCTCGCCGAGGTGTACGACCTACTGCTCGACTCCAAGCTGTCGATTGTCGGAGAGGCGAAACTCAAGGTGACGCACTGTCTCGTGGGCGTGAGCGGCGCGACGATCGCCGACTTGAAGACGATCCACGGGCACCCGCAGGCCGTCGCCCAGTGCAGCAACTTCCTCGCCGGCCTGTCTGACGTCGAGGTGATCTATGCAACGGACACCGCTCTGTCGGCGCGACGGATCGCCGAGATGGACAACCCCGGCGTGGCCGCGATCGCCGGAGAGGAAGCCGCCGAACTCTACGGGCTCGAGATCCTCGATCCCGGGATCAACAACCGTGAGGCCAACTACACCCGATTCGTGGCGATCGCCTCCGCCCCGGTGACGGTCGATCCCCAGGTGCCCTCGAAGACCTCGCTTGTCCTGTCGGTGAGTAACGAGGCCGGTGCGCTCGCCGAAGTCCTCAACGCTTTCAAGGCCGAGGAAATCCCCCTGGTGAAGCTCGAGTCGAGACCGACCGTGAACAACGCCTGGCAGGAGTTGTTCTATATGGATTTCGAGGGCAACGTCGCAGATCAAAGGGTGCAGAGGGTCCTGGAACTGATCCGTCGTCACACGATGTACTTGCGGGTGCTGGGCACCTACCCCTCGCGGGACCTTCGTCCCCATCGCCGGCCGGCGCCCGAGCCGGAGCGGACAATCGAGGTCAAGACCCCCACTGTCAAGACGGAGGCGGACTCGAAGAACGACAGTTCGACACGACTGGCGAGCCGAAAGGACGCCGAAAATGAGACACTCATCGACATCAACGGCGTCGTGCTCGGTGGTCCCGAACTGGTGATGATCGCCGGTCCGTGTGCCGTCGAGTCGATCGACCAGGTGATGGTCACTGCGAAAGCAGTGAGGGAGTCCGGGGCCAAGATCCTGCGAGGCGGCTGTTTCAAGCCCCGAACATCCCCCTACAGCTTCCAGGGCCTGGGATGGGAGGGTCTCGACATGCTCGCCGAAGCGGGTCGGGTCTACGGGATGCCGATAGTCACCGAGGTGCTGGCCCCAGAGCACGTCGAGAAGATGGTGGAGAAGGCTGACATCCTCCAGATCGGGACACGGAACATGCAGAACTTCGCCCTTCTCACCGAGGTGGGTCGGGTGAACAAACCCGTGGTCCTGAAGCGGGGGATGAGCGCCTCGATCGACGAACTGCTCCAGGCTGCGGAGTACATCCTCGCCGGGGGCAACCAGCGGGTGATCCTCTGTGAGCGCGGGATCCGCACCTTCGAAACATCGTCCCGGAACACTTTGGACGTGACTGCGGTCCCGGTGTTGCGGCGACGGACCCATCTCCCGGTGATCGTCGATCCCTCCCACGCCGCCGGTGACCGAGGTCTGGTGGCGCCTCTAGCCGTGGCCGCGGCGGCGATCGGTGCCCACGGGTTGATGGTCGAAGTGCACCCCGACCCGACGACCGCACTCAGCGACGGCCCTCAGTCACTGACCCTTGAGGACTTCGACAACCTGATGACGACTCTGGCAGCCCGCTGACAAACGCTTCTGTGTCGATTTACCCGTCTCCGAGACGGGCAAATCGACACAGAAGGATGCTCAGGTGTCCTTTCTGGCCGGCCCGCGGAGGGTGAGCCAGGCAAGGAGCCCGAGGAAAGCTGCGAGGGCGCCAGCGCCGAGCCACCGAAAATCGATTTCGGTGTCGTCGTCGTGTCCGGCGACCAGCGGTGGAGTGGTCGACTCCGGCGCCGGCTCGGCAGTAGTCGTTGTCGTCACCGCTTCCACGGCCACGTCCGAGTCGACGACGATGATCGGCCCCGCCTCCTGGGAGGGGATCGTCGCCAGTTCGCTCAGCTCTCCGGTGGCCATGTTGGCGGTGAAAACGGTGCCCGCCTCGATTCCGAGAATGTGGTCCTGGTCGGCGACCATGCTGAGGCCGGTCCAGCCTTCGATGACCACGTCTGACCCTCCGGTCAGGTCGTAGATGTGGGCGGAAGACCCGGACGGCTCGCCCGTGTGGTTGTACACGACCAAACCCAGGCTGTCATCGGTCAGCCACATTGGGGCGTATCCCTCGCCGTCGGGGATCACCCGGCTGAATTGCTCCTCGCCCTGGGCGTCGAAGACAGTCAGCACCGTCTCCACCGACCCGTCACCATCGTCATATCTCGTCTCGCCGATGGCGACTAATGGCTCAACAGGGTGCGGCGCCAGGTAGATCCCCACTATCGAGTTGGCTGGCTTTGCAGTCAGTTGAAACTCCTCGCCGCTTTCGAGATCGAGCAGCATCGCGTCACCATCGTGGTCGGTCTGATATACCACCAAACCGTTGCCGATCATGCCGTTCACGCCATGAATCTCAGTGACTTCCTCGCCCTCCGGTGATACCTGACGAAGGGTTGAGGATGACTCACCGGTGTAGAGGATCTGAATAGAGGTGGCGTCGGGTGTGAGACACGCCAGGTCGGACGGCCACGAAGTCTGGCTTTGCCCTATGTCGTGGATGGTGCCGACCTCGAGCGTGGCCGTGTCCCAGACCACGACATGTGAAGTCGTCATCTGTGCGAGGAATTTCCCACCCGGGCAAGCCTTCAAGAGTTGTGTGCCGGAGAATTCCGGCTCGTTCACCGGGGGTAGCAGATCGGTGACATGATGGCCCACCTCATCGAGAACGGTGAGACGTGTCGACGACCACCCATTCGACACGATCAGTTTCGGGATCCCGGACGCCGATGCGGTCGGCCCTTCCATCGCTGCCAGCAGCACGTCGGGATCGACCTGGGAGCAAAGACTCCCGTTCAGGACCCCGTTCTCCTTGTGGATCGCGGCTCCCGTTCGCATGTCGGGATCCCAGAACTCGAAGCCGCAGGATGCGCCATCGGCGGAGGAATGGACCTCGATCACGTCTCCGAGATCTCCTTTGACCCAGGTCTCCACCTCGAACACGTAAATGGCGCTGGGCGCACCGAATTGGTCCTGGCCGCCGTCGATCTTCTCGACCATGGTGCCCACGAAGACCGCTTCGGACTGATCGACCCATTCGCCGAGATGGCCGGGGCTGGCACATGAACATGCCTCGGCGGGCATCGCCAGGGCTGGCGACAGCGCCGCGGCGATGGACACCGCAACCACACCGAATCTCATGGTTCTCATCATCCCTCGTTTCGACGTAGCCGCCGGGCGAGACGGTTCCAGACGATAGACAAACGAACGTTCGTTTGCCTAGGATGGAGCGATGACACCCGAGGAGAAGTTTCAAGAGATCGTCGACGCCGAGGAGAAGATCGAGCCCACGGACTGGATGCCCGAGGGCTACCGCAAAACGCTGATTCGTCAGATCGCACAGCACGCCCATTCGGAGATCATCGGCATGCAACCCGAAGGCAACTGGATCACGCGGGCGCCGAGTCTGCACCGTAAGGCGATCCTCATGGCCAAGGTCCAGGACGAGGCGGGTCATGGTCTCTACCTCTATTCAGCGGCGGAGACCCTCGGGATCAAGCGTGACGACATGCAGGAGCTGCTTCACGAGGGCAAACACAAGTACTCGTCGATCTTCAACTACCCCACCCTGACCTGGGCCGACATGGGTGCCATCGGCTGGCTGGTCGACGGTGCCGCAATCACCAACCAGGTGATGCTCACCCGCTGCTCCTACGGCCCCTATGCCCGGGCAATGGTCAGGATCTGCAAGGAGGAGTCGTTCCACCAGCGTCAGGGATACGAATCGCTCATCAGGCTGTGTGGCGGTTCCCCCGAGCAGAAGGCGATGGCTCAGGACGCGCTCGACCGGTGGTGGTGGCCGTCACTGATGATGTTCGGCCCCAATGACAGTGACTCCACCCATTCCGAGCAGTCGATGCAGTGGAAGATCAAACGGGTCTCCAACGACGATCTCCGCCAGCAATTCGTCGACATGACGGTGCCTCAAGCCGAATATCTCGGGCTCACCATCCCCGACCCCGACCTTGCCTGGAATGAGGAGAGGGGTCATTACGACTTCGGAGAGATCGACTGGGAAGAGTTCTGGAGAGTTGTGCAAGGCGATGGGCCGATGAACCGGGAACGTATCGCTCACAAGAAGCACGCCTGGGACGAGGGTGCATGGGTGCGGGAGGCAGCAACCGCACACGCTGAGAAGAGGGCGAGGAGTGCGGCATGACGTACGACGTTCCGGTTCGACCCGGGGAGAACGCCGAGCTCCAGGAGTCCGTCGAGGGGGCCGGCGACGGCTGGCCGATGTGGGAGGTGTTCGTCAGGGCTCGTCGTGGCATATCTCACGTCCACATCGGAAGTCTCCACGCTCCCGACGCACTCACCGCACTCGAGAACGCCCGTGACGTCTACACACGTCGTGGTGAGGGTGTCAGCGTCTGGGTGGTCCCCAGCACAGAGATCTCGGCCTTCGAGCCAGAGGCCGCCGCGGAGTACGTCGAGGCGAACGAGAAGGTCTACAGACTGGCTACCACCTATGACATCCCCGACGAGGTGGGGCAGATGTGAGACGGGTCTGCCCGCTGCGATATCTGGCATCGAGCATCGGGCATCAGGATGAGTGATTCAGTCGTCAGTGGTGCGCCGCAGGGGACCCCGCAGGTCCTCGGATCGGACGATGTCATCCGGCTCGTCAACCATGCCGACGACAACCTGGTGCTCGCCCAACGTCTGGGTGAGTGGATCTCGAACGCACCCGAACTCGAGCTCGACATCGCTCTCGGGAACATCGCCCTCGACCACCTTGGCGTTGCCCGCTCGCTCTACGAACTGGCGGGAGAGATCGAGGGTCAGGGACGAAGAGAAGACGAATTCGCCATGCTTCGCACCGAGCGTGAGTTCACCAACCTCTTGCTCGTCGAGCAGCCCAACGGAGATTTCGCCGACACCATCGTCCGTCAGGTCTTCATCGACCTGTATCAACGTCACCTCTGGGCCGATCTGGCGACCTCGAACCACCCCGAGCTGGCCGGCATCGCCGCCAGGGCCGCCAAGGAGAACTCATATCACCGGGCGTTCTCGGGAAACTGGTTGGTACGGCTAGGTGACGGCACCGAAGAATCGGCGCAACGTGCCCAAAAGGCAATCGACAGACTCTGGAGGTTCAGCGGCGAGATGTTCGAGGGGCCGGCTGCTTCCTATCGCAATTCGTGGGAGACAGAACTGAACGGACTCCTGGCCGAGGCCGGTCTGGTCATCCCCGAGGACCCGTATCAGAAGTCGGGGGGACGGGTCGGCTTCCACACCGAGCATCTCGGGTTCCTCCTAGCCGAGATGCAGTGGACGCAACGGAGCTACCCGGGGATGGAATGGTGAGTGTCGAAACAGTGAGGAGCCGGGTTGCCTCTGTCGTCGACCCCGAGATACCGGTCCTCACCATCGAAGACCTCGGGATCCTTCGCTCCGTGAGAGATGAGGCGGGTACCGCCGTCGTCACCATCACACCCACCTATTCAGGGTGCCCGGCGATGCGTCAGATCGAGGATGACATCGTGTGCGTCCTCGTGGACCATGGTGTCACCGACTTCGAGGTGCGGGTCACACACGACCCGGCATGGAGTACCGATTGGATCTCGGAAGAGGGTCACCGAAAGCTGGCGCGGTTCGGGATCGCCCCACCCGGTCCGCTCGAGGAAGTCCTCTGTCCCCGTTGCGACACCGGCGGTCCAACGATGATCGCCCGCTTCGGGTCGACCGCCTGCAAGGCGCTGATGGTCTGTTCGGCCTGTGGCGAGCCCTTCGACTATTTCAAGCAGTTCTGATGAGCAAACTGACCTTCCATCCACTACGGGTCACCGAAGTCAGTCCTCTGACCGACGAGTCGGTGACTGTCACATTCGACGTCCCCGACGAGGTGAGAGATCGCTTCGACTATCTCCCTGGTCAGCACGTCACCGTGCGCCATCACATCAACGGCGAGGACGTGAGACGGTCGTATTCGATATGTGCCCCGGCCGGCTCGGGCAAGTTGCGGGTGGGGATCAAACAGCTTCCCGGTGGTGCCTTCAGCTCTTTCGCATGTTCCGATCTGGTCGCCGGTGCGACTCTCGAGGTCATGCCGCCGGTGGGGGAGTTCACCATCGACATCGATCCGTCCAAGCCACGCAAGGCGGTCGCCATCGCCGCCGGCTCCGGGATCACTCCCGTCCTCTCACTCATCGCAACGTCGCTCGAACTCGAGCCTGAGTCGACGTGGACGCTGATCTACGGGAACCGCACCGCCAACTCGGTGATGTTCCTCGACGAACTGGAAGGTCTCAAAGACCGATTCCATCCCAGGTTCCAGCTCTTCCACATCCTGAGTAGGGAAGGGTCCGACCTGCCATTGCTCTCGGGGAGGATCGACGCCGAGAAGATCGAGACGATCCACGACCACCTTCTCGGTGAAACATCGGTCGACGGGTGGTACCTGTGTGGCCCGTTCGACTTGGTGATGACGGCGCGGGAGACCCTGCACAGACTTGGCATCGCCGATGAGATCATCCACGACGAGCTCTTCTTCGCAGGTCCGCTCGACCCTTCGGCTCTCCCCCCGGAGCCACCATCCGGGGAGGGAAGCGTTGATCTGACGGTGATCCTCGATGGCCGCGCCGTCGAGACCAGGATGACACCCGAGACGTCGATCCTCGATGCCGCCCTCAGGGTGCGCTCCGAGCTCCCCTTCTCGTGCAAGGGAGGGATGTGCGCGACCTGCAAGGGCCGGATCGAGAAGGGGGAGGTTCGGATGGACAAGAACTACGCCCTCGTCGACTCCGAAGTCGAGGCCGGATACGTGCTCACCTGTCAGGCGCACCCTGTGACCGACAAAGTCGTCGTGAGGTTCGACCACCGCTGATGGTCACGACGAGGAACACCAGAGACGATGTAGTTCGGGCCGCGGGACGTCTGTTCGCGGACCGTGGTTATCACGGCACCTCGATGCGAGACCTGGGCAAGGAGTTGGGGCTGCTCGGATCTTCTCTCTATTCCCACGTCGAGTCGAAGCAAGATCTCCTGGTAGAGGTGGTGGAGGAAGGGGCGAGACTGTTCGAGACTTCGGCTGACGCCGCGCTGGCCACAACCGGAAACGCTGCTGATCGGTTGCAGACGCTGATACGGGGACATGTCGATGTGGTGGTGGACAACATCGAAGTGTCACGAACCTTCCTCAACGAAGCCCGGATGCTCGACGATGAGCACCGGAGACGGGTACTCGCCGCCCGCGACCATTACGAGGAGGCCTTCCGTTCGGTCCTCAGGGAAGGTGTCGACGACGGGTCCTTCCGTGCCGGGCTCGATCCCAAGACCACGGCGATCTTCATTCTCTCGATGCTCAACGCGGTCGAGCGCTGGTACGACCCGACGGGTGAGATCGACAGGGCAGCCCTCGTGGACCGTATCTTCGAGTTCGCGTCGTCGGCAGTGGCGGTTTGAGCGACTACCACGTCCATCTCCACGCCCACGGGGAGTACGCCGGGATCGGCCCTCCACCAGGCGAGTATCCAGATGGGCACATCGAGGCGTATGTCGAGACGGCGTTGCGCCGGGGTGTCGAGGAGGTTTGTTTCACCGAGCACCTCTACAGGTGTGTCGAGTCCGCCCCCGCCCTCGGCGACTTCTGGGACGATGAGCCTCGTGTCGCCCTTGCCGAGCAAACCGAGCGTTTTATCGCCGAGGATCGAACGCTGTCTCTCGATGGGTATGTCGACGCAGTTCTCGAAGCCAAAGGTCGAGGTCTGCCGGTCCTGCTAGGTCTCGAGGTCGACTTCTTCCCGGAGACGATCGATGCTGTTCTCGATCTGCTTGCTCCCTATCCCTGGGATCTGCTGATCGGCTCGATCCACTGGCTCGGAGGCTGGTCTGTCGATCATCCTGAAGTGATCGCGGAGTTCGTTGATCGTGGCATCGGAGCGGTCTACGAGGAATACTTCGAACTGGAAGCCGACCTGGCTGCATCAGGCACAGTGGACGTGCTGGCCCATGTCGACCTGGTCAAGGTGTTCGGGCATCGTCTCGCCGAGCCACCCATGGACCTCTACCGGGCGGTGGTCGACGGTGCGGCCCGTTCCGGAACGGCGGTCGAGGTCAACACCTCAGGTCTCCGCGGTCTCGTCGGCGAGATCTATCCGGCAACGACCTTTCTCGAGATGTTCTCGGAGGCCGGGGTTGGGATCACACTCGGATCCGATGCCCACGTAGCCGGCGACGTCGCAATCGGACTCGAAGCAGCCAGGGGTTTGGCCATGGCCGCTGGTTACAGCAAGCGTCTCCAATTCAAGGAGCGGGTGGGGTCACCGGTTCCACTCTGACCGGGGAACGGCTCGGTTTGGGTGCTGACCGAGACTGCCCATAGTCTCGTATCGGTGTCCCGCCGGCCCACCCTCATCCTCATCTACACGGTGACGCTGACCGGCATCCTCTCCAACTCCCTGGTCACGCCGGCGATCCCGAACATTCTCGACGATTTCGGTATGCCAGCCGATGCTGCGGGTCTCCTGGTGGCGGTTGGCTCGTTGGCTGGGATCGTGATGGCACCCATCGCCGGATTTCTCGCCGATCGTCATGGGAGAAGGATCGTCCTCACCACATGTCTTGTGGTGTTTGGTGTCTTCGGGGGTCTGGCTGCGTTGGCTCCGACGTTTGAGCTTCTCCTCGCGGCCCGATTTCTCCAGGGGGTCGGTTCAGCAGCACTCGTCAATCTCGCCGTGGTACTCATCGGGGACAACTGGACCGGAGCCACCCGCACCAAGCTGATCGGTCGGAACTCGGCTGTTCTGACCATCGGTCTCGCCGCCATACCGCTTTTGTCCGGTGTGCTCACCGATGCGTTCGGCTGGCGGGTGTCCTTCGCCGTCTACACCGTGGCCCTTTTGACCGCTGCGGCGGCCTGGCTGACACTGAGTGACACCGGCCCGGTTGTCAGGCACAGCGTGAGAGAGCAATTCGGAGATGCGCTCCGGGTGTTCAAGGACCCCGTCCTGATGGCCAGCATCATCAGTGGCTTCCTGGTTTTCGTTGCGATATTCGGTCTGTTTCTCACAGTGCTCCCGGTCCATCTCGATGAGGTATTCGGGCTCGACGCAGCTCAACGTGGGCTGGTCATATCCTTGCCCGCCATCACTGCATCGCTGGCCTCGTTCAATCTGGGGAGAATTCGACTGGCGACGAGCGCACGCTCGATCGTCGTGTTCTCGGCATTGTCGCTGGCTGTCTCGTACGTCACGCTGGGCCTGACGGCGACGTTGTGGGTCGCAGTCGGCGCCGCGCTTCTGTACGGGACGTCGGAGGGCTTCTTCATACCGATGCTCCAAGACGTCAACATGGAAGGTGCTCCAGACGAGCACAGGGGTGCCGTGATCGCGGTCTGGGTCGGTGCGGCCCGTCTCGGTCAGACAGTCGGACCTGTCCTGGCTGGTTTGGCTCTGGGTCTCGTCGGGACCAGCGCCACCTTCATGATCGGGGCTGTCATACCCGTCGCGATTCTGCTCATCGGTCTCTTCGGGCCCTTCTCCAGGACACGCAAACAGGCGGCGCCCATCGAGCACCGTCTGTCTGCTGATTGATCAGGGGCTATGACCCCTCCGGGCACGAGGACAGACACGAGACCATGGGGGGACTACACATCCCACACCGAGGATTTGTTTTCAGCCGCGGAATGGCGGGTATCTCTCCGCCCGGGTGTAAGGATTCATGCGGACACGCGGCTGTCCCACATGTATGTCCGACTTCGAACTACTCACCGACTCAGAACTGGTCACCGCCTTCCGTGGCGGAGACCCCGCAGCATTCGCAGGCATCTACGACAGGTATGCCGATCGCATCTACTCGTACTGCCTCACCATGCTGCGTCACCCCGACGATGCCGCCGACGCGTCCCGGGACGTCTTCGTCAAGGCCGCAACCCGTCTCGCTCATTTACAAGACCCGGAGAAGCTGAGGCCCTGGCTGTTCGCAGTGGCCCGCAGCGAAGCTCGCGCCGAGGGGCGTCATCGGTCCCGAGTGACACCCGAGGAAGACCTTTCCGACCGTCTAGTCGAAGAACCCGACCTGGGCCGCCAACCCGAGGTGGAGGAGCTGCGAAGGCTCGTCTGGGAGGCAGTGGACGGTCTTGGTGAACGTGACCAGGAGCTGATGGCCCTGCACCTTACGGAGGGTCTCGAAGGTGAAGATCTCGCTCAGGCCATGGGTGTCGAGATGTCTCATCTTGACGTGCTCGTCTCCCGGATGAAGAGCCGGATGGAAAAGGCGATGGGCGCTCTTCTGATAGTGAGGTTGGGTAGCGACGAGTGTGACGAACTGCCAGGAGTCCTCGGTGACTGGGACGGCGGTTTCGACCGCGACATTCGTGTCCGGGTATCCCGCCACGTCGGAGGTTGTGAGGTGTGTCAGGAGCGAAGGGCGATCCTGATGGCACCGTCCAATGTCCTCCCAGAGATCATGATCGTCGCCGCTCCCGAGTCGCTTCGGGCTGAAGTCCTCGAGGACGTAGCACCGGAGCCGGTTCCGGTGGAACCAGCCACGGCAGTGGTGCCGGCTGCGCCCCCACCACCGCCACCGCCCCCTGTATCCGCACCGGTCGCAGCCACGACAGCCGCGCCACGCGGCTACAGCGACCGTGTGATGCTCGCCTTGTTCGCCGGTGTGACTCTGGTCCTCGGTCTGATCGGTCTCGCGGTCTCGGCACAGTTCGAACCACTCAACACCCCCGAGGTCTCCGCCGAGGAGCCCGGTCCGGTCCTGGTCCCCGCGACGACCACCACCACGGTGTTCGGGGCGACCACCACGACCGTTGCACCGGGTGTGACGACCACGGCTCCCCCAGCCGAACCTGCGGCTTTTACCGTGTCCCTGGCTGAGCTCGACTTTGGCGGAGACGCCACGACGGGTCAGTTCGACATCACCAACTCGGGAGCGCAAGCGGGCGTCTTCACAATCGCCACCACTTCCGACGCGCTTGTCTTCTCCGCCGGTGGTGAAGAGCTTGCGCCCGGGGCCACGGTCACGTACGACGTAATCCTGGACCGAGCGCAGCTACCGGAAGGCGAGATCTCAGAGGTGATCACAGTGTCCTGGGAGGGGGGTAGTCATGAGATCGCCGTCACCGCGTCGCTGGTCGACAACCCCATCTTGCACAACCCGCAGGCGAGCCCGGCGGCGGTCCAGGTAGCAGGCGAACCGGGATGCACCGCCACCACGAGTACGGTCTCGGTGAGGGTGAGAGACACGTCCGAGTTGGCTTCGGTAATCGCTCGATGGAGCCCCGACGGCGGGCGAACCGTCGAAACAGCGATGAGCGACGTCGGTGGTGACATTTACGAAGCCGAGATCGGCCCGTTCTCCGTCGCCCAAACCGCCGAGGTCCGCATGGTGGCCACCGACGAACTCGGTAATGCCGGTGGCGCTTCGGCACAGGTCACCGTCAACGCCTGTCCCTGACCTGCTGTACGCCCAGAGTGGGACCGCCTTTACAACATGAGACCGACACGCCATCGTTCCGCCGATGAAAGTCGTACTGGCCTACTCCGGAGGACTCGACACCTCGGTGATCCTCGCCTGGCTACGTGAGGAGTATCAGGCCGAGGTGGTTACCTACACCGCCGACGTCGGTCAGGGCGAGGAAGTCGAGGAGGCGAGACAGAAGGCGCTCGACACCGGTGCCGTCGATGCCGTGGTCGGCGATCTGAGGGAAGTCTTCGTAACCGACGCGGTGTTTCCGGCGATACGGGCTGCCGCCGTCTACGAAACCGAGTATCTCCTGGGCACGTCGCTGGCGAGACCGATAATCACCAAAGGTCTGGTCGAAACCGCTGTGGCCCACGGAGCCGACGCCATCGCTCATGGAGCCACCGGCAAGGGAAACGACCAGGTGCGTTTCGAGCTCTCCACTGCCGCTCTCGCCCCCGAGCTCAAGACGATCGCCCCGTGGCGGGAATGGAAGATGAGCGGCAGGGCGGACCTGGTCGCCTACGCCTCGGCACGGGGAATTGCGACACCTGTGACCAAGGAGTCTCCCTACTCGATGGACGCAAACCTCTTCCACATCTCATATGAGGGTGGGGTACTAGAGGACACTTGGGAGTCTCCTCCGAAGGGGATGTTCCGGCTCACCACCGACCCCGAGGATGCTCCGGATCAGCCCCAGGAGGTCGTGATTGGTCTCCGTTCCGGCAACCCGGTCTCGGTGGACGGCGTGCCGATGGGCCCCGTCGAACTGGTCACACAGCTCAACGACATCGCCGGACGTCATGGTGTAGGCCGCATCGACATCGTTGAGAACCGCTTCGTCGGGATCAAGAGCCGGGGTGTCTACGAGACCCCTGGTGGGACCGTCCTCCATGCGGCACGACGGGCGGTCGAGTCGATAGTCCTGGATCGTGAGATCCTCCACCTCCGCAACGAGTTGGCGCAGCGCTACGCCAGGATCGTGTACAACGGGTTCTGGTATTCCCCGGAACGCACTGCCCTTCAATCCACGATGGACTCCATCCAACAACCGGTGACCGGCGAGGCCAGACTCGTCCTCTACAAGGGGTCGGTGCGGGTGCTGGGACGCAGGTCTCCGAACTCGACATACGACGCCGAGGTGGCGACTTTCGAGGCCGACGAGGTCTACGACCAGGCCGATGCGAAAGGTTTCATCAACCTCAACGCCCTGCGGATCAGGGGATACGGCGAGGGATCGTGACCCTCTGGGGAGGGCGTTTCGCGTCCGGGATGTCCGAGGTCACCAGAGACTTCACCGGCGACACGTCAGATCGACGGCTGATCAGGTTCGACATCGAAGGATCGCTGGCCCACGTGGCAATGCTCGGCGAAACCGGGATCATCTCTGCGGAGGAGGCCGGCTCCCTCATCGGAGGTCTGCGTGAGATCTTGGAGAACGCCGACGATTTCGAATTCGTCGAGAGCGACGAAGACATCCACACCGCGGTTGAGAGACGACTGGGTGAGTTGGTGGGGGAAGTCGCCGGCAAGCTGCACACCGGTCGATCCCGGAACGACCAGGTCGCGCTGGACCTCAGGTTGTATCTAAGGGACGCCGCAGGTCAGAGATCGTCGCAGTTGCGGGATTGGGTGGGGACCCTGGTGACCCTGGCCGAGGGCACCGTCGACGTGATCATCCCTACATACACCCACTTGCAGCAGGCTCAGATCACCTCGTTGGGAAACCATCTTCTCGCCTACGCCTGGATGGCGGTCCGTGACATGGAGCGATTCGCCGACTGTGCGCTCCGTCTCGACCGGTCACCTCTCGGAGCGGGGGCATCTGCGGGTTCGACGCTTCCGATCTCGAGAGAATCGACCGCCAAGACGCTGGGCATGTTCGGCCCGATCCCCAACACCCTCGATGCGGTCGGATCGCGTGACTTCGTCTCCGAGTACGTGTTTTGCTGCGCCCAGACCATGGTTCACCTATCGCGACTCGCCGAGGAGATCGTGCTGTGGGCGAGTCATGAGTTCGGCTGGCTGCGTCTGGGGGACGAGGTCAGCACGGGATCGTCGGCACTGCCACAGAAGCGGAACCCCGACATCGCCGAATTGGTCAGGGGACGCACCGCAGCTCTCATCGGCGACACGACGTCGATCCTCTCATTGCAGAAGGCGTTGCCCCTCGCCTACAACCGCGACCTCCAAGAAGACAAGCGCATCGTCTTCCACGCCGATGACACCGTCGCCGGCGCTGTCGAGGCTATGAACGCCCTGCTCTCAGTGTCGGAGTTCGTTTCCCCGAGACTGAGCTCCGGAACTGCAGCGCTGCCCCTTGCCGAGCGACTGGTTGGCCGTGGTGTCCCGTTTCGTGAGGCACATCGGTTGGTCGGCGAGTTGATCAGCCGACTCGAAGCGGATGACAAGACGCTCGGTGAGGCGACCGTCGACGATCTGACAGCGGTTGACGCCCGTTTCGAACCGTCTGATCTCGAGGTCTTCGAGTTCGAACCCGCGCCGATAGACGATCAGGTGACCGAGCTGAGGTCGCTTTTGGATTAGCGGCTCAGTCGGGTGAGCTGCCGCCGTTTTGGGACGAGCCGTTCGACGAACCGTTGGACGAGCCGTCAGGGCCCACCGTCCATGTGCCGTGGGAGCGAATCAGCTGGTTGATGTCGCCCGGACCCAGCTTCTCCTTGGCCGCCTCGACCTGCTCGTTGACCGCGATGTCGTAGGCATCCCGCGTCACGTTGCGGAAGATCCCCAGCGGTGTCGGACCATATGGCCCGTGGGAGAGACGGCTCAGGGCGAACGCCACCGACGGGTCGGGTCGGGTCTCGTCGTGAACGAGGATCGCCTTGGGGTCGACCGATGACGAGTCGACCACGTGAGCCTCACCGCCCCGCATGACCACTGCTTTCGCACCTTCGTCGAAGACGATCGGCTTGCCGTGCTCGAGGTCGATCCGGTTGTGGACCCGCTCCTCTTTGCCTGTCAACTGGATGAATGCTTTGTCGTTGAAGACGTTGCAGTTCTGGTACACCTCGATGAACGACGAACCTTCGTGCTCGTAGGCCTTGCGCAGCATCTCCTGGGTGTGATTGCGGTCCATGTCTAGGGTGCGGGCCACGAAGGAGGCTTCGGCACCGAGCGCGAGTGAGATCGGGTTGAAGGGGTAGTCGACCGAACCGAACGGCGTCGACTTGGTCCTCTTGCCCACCTCGGACGTGGGGGAGTACTGGCCCTTGGTAAGACCGTAGATCTGGTTGTTGAAGAGGATGATCTTCAGGTTGACGTTGCGACGCAGTGCGTGGATGAGGTGGTTGCCGCCGATCGAGAGGGCGTCGCCGTCGCCTGTGATCACCCAGGTCGACAGTTCTGGCCTCGTGGTAGCGATCCCGGTGGCGATAGCAGGGGCGCGCCCGTGGATCGAGTGCATCCCGTAGGTGTTCATGTAGTACGGGAAACGGGACGAGCATCCGATACCGGACACGAATACGAACTCCTCGCGGGGCCGACCGAGTTCGGCGAGGAACATCTGGACGGAGGCGAGGATCGTGTAGTCGCCGCAGCCGGGGCACCATCTGACTTCCTGATCGGTCTGGAAGTCGGCTCTGGTGTATGAGGGGGTAGTCACTTGACCATCTCCATGATCTTCTCTGTTATCTCTGAGACCTTGAACGGCTCGCCGGCGACCTTGTTCAGGCCCGTGGCGTCGATGAGGAACTCGGCGCGAATGACCTTTAGCAATTGGCCGGTGTTCAGTTCGGGTATCAGGATCTTGTCGTAGGACCTGAGGACTTCGCCGAGGTTCGTCGGCATCGGGTTCATGTAGCGCAGGTGTGCGGTGGCGACCGGAACACCACTCATCCGGGCCCGGCGCGCCGCGGCACGAATCGACCCGTAGGTGGACCCCCAGCCGAGAACGAGGATCTCGGCGTCTTTGTCACCGTTCACCTCGACAGGTGGGATGTCGTTTGCGATGTTGGCGACTTTCCATGCTCGAGTGTCCGTCATGAGTTGGTGGTTGTTCGGGTCGTAGGAGACGTTTCCGCTTATCGCCTCCTTCTCGAGACCACCCACACGGTGTTCGAGACCGGCCGTGCCCGGCACCGCCCAGGGGCGTGCGAAGGTGTCGATGTTCCTCATATAAGGGAGGAACGTGCCGTCGGGGCCATTGGGCTGGGTTGCGAAATCGACTTCGATCTCGGGGATGGCGTCCACGTTCGGAAGCAACCATGGCTCAGACCCGTTTGCGACGTAGTTGTCGCTGAGCAGGAGCACAGGTGTCATGTATGTGATCGCGATGCGTGCTGCCTCGATCGCCATCATGAAGGCGTCCGAGGGTGAGGCTATGGCCAGCACGGGGATCGGTGACTCCCCATGACGGCCGTAGAGCGAGAACAGGAGGTCGGACTGTTCGGGTTTGGTCGGAAGACCAGTCGAAGGACCCCCTCGCTGGACGTTGATCACGATCATCGGCAGCTCGAGCATGAAACACAGTGAGATTCCCTCAGACTTGAGGGCGATGCCGGGCCCCGACGAACCGGTAACGGCGAGGTTGCCGGCGAAGGCGGCGCCGATGGCACTGCCTACACCTGCGATCTCGTCTTCGGCCTGGAAAGTACGGACACCGAAGTTCTTGTGACGTGACAGCTCATGGAGCACATCGGAGGCGGGCGTGATCGGGTAGGTGCCGTAGAACAGGGGCAGACCCGCCTTCTGAGAAGCGGCGATGAGACCCCAGGCCAATGCGGTGTTCCCGTTCACGTTCGTGTAGGTGCCCTCGGCGAGAGACGCAGGTTTGACCGCAAACGTGTTCTTCGTGGCCTCTGTGGCTACACCAAAGGTATATCCCGCCTGGAAGGCGGCCTTGTTGGCAGCGGCGACGTCGGGAAGCTTGGAGAACTTCTTCTCGACCCACTCGATGGTGGGTTCGGTGGGACGGTGGAACAGCCACGCCATCAAACCCAGAGCGAAGAAGTTCTTGGACCGGAGGACGTTGCGTCCGCTGACCCCGGTGTCTTTCACTGCCTCCTTGGTCAACTCGTCCATCGGGACCTTGATCACCCTGTAGCCCTGGAGGGAGTCGTCCTCGAGCGGGTTCGAGTCGTAGCCGGCCTTGGCCAGGTTGCGCTCGTCGAAAGCGTCGGTGTTGACGATCAGGGTGCCGCCCTGGCGGAGATCCTTGAAGTTCTTCATCAACGCGGCAGGGTTCATGGCCACGAGGCAGTCGGGGGCGTCCCCGGCGGTGAGGATGTCGAAGTCGGCGATCTGCACCTGGAAGCTCGACACGCCCGGCAGGGTGCCGGCGGGGGCGCGAATCTCGGCAGGGAAACTGGGCAAGGTAGCCAGGTCGTTGCCGAACAAAGCCGATGCGTCGGTGAATCGGTTACCGGCGAGCTGCATTCCATCACCGGAGTCGCCGGCGAATCGGATGACTAGTTGTTCGAGTTCTTCGGTGGGTGTAGACGACGGGTCTGCGGTGGCGATTTCATCAGCCACTTTGGGTCACTTCCTTGAATGTGAAAAGGTTGGTGTGGAGGGTGTCCACGGCGCGGCAACTGTGCCCGGAGTATCGGCGACGCTGACCGCCCGATTTCATGTCTTGTACATCCAAGTCTATCCACCCCCCGGGATAGATGAATTCCCCGGAGCGGGCACGAATCCGGTGAGACCGGCCTCGTCGAGTGCCCGACCGAAGGCGATGAGATCGACCTCGGACTCGAGCGGACCGATGACCTGTAACGAAGCCGGTGGCGCCCCGCTGTTTCTTATCGGCAGAGCGAGGGCGGGATGAAGGGCGTGATTGACCAACGCTGTGAAGTAGGAGATCACGGTGCGGTGGCTCTTGCCGCCGATCTCATCGACGCCGATGGTCTTCGATCGAGCAGCAGAGGTCGGGGTGATCAGGAAATCGACAGTTGCGAAAGCGTCTTCGAAACGGGAACGGATCATCTGCTGCCACTCTCTGGCGGCCGCGGCCGCCTCGGGGGTGACCCCCTCGGCGACCTCTATACGAGACCCGACCGCCGGGTCGTAGTGGGCGCCTCTCTCCCGATACTCCCGGTGCGCCGCGCTCACTTCCTCGCCGATCGCATCTATCAGTTGGAACGTGGGAAAGGTGTCGGGCATCTCGATCGGATGAACCTCGTGTCCGAGGTGGCGCAACGTTGTCACCGCATCCTCGAAGTCAGCAGCGATGTCTTCCTGTAGCGGCGCCTGGTCGTACCAGGGCTGGGGGATGCCCAGCCGCACCATCCTGGCTTCGGGCTCGGGAGTGTCATCGCCGGACATGGCTCGGTAGGACAAAACGAGGTTCTCCATCGAATCCGCGAGAGGTCCCACCGTATCGATCGAGGGGACGAGGGGGAACACTCCGGTGAGGGGGATTCGTCCATAACTGACCTTCAATCCGTAGGTGCCGCACAGGGCAGCAGGAACTCGCACAGAGCCTCCGGTGTCGGTGCCGATGGCGATCGGTGTTATCCCGGCGGCGACAGCGGCCCCTGCTCCCCCTGACGAGCCGCCAGCGGAGGTATCGAGGTCCCAGGGGTTGCGTACCGGGCCCCAGTAGGCGTTCTCCGAGTTGAACCCGAAAGCCCACTCGTGGAGATTCGTGCGCCCGATGATGACCGCACCCGCATCCTCGAGACGGCGCACGCAGGGAGCGGTGCTTTTCGCGACTTCGGCAAAAAAGGAGGATCCGTTGGTGGTGACCCTGCCTTCGTGCTCGATGATGTCTTTGAGGCTGATCGGCATCCCGGCCAGTGGGCCGACGTCGTCGCCGGCAGCGATCCTCTCGTCGATCTCACCAGCCCTTTGCAGGGCGCGCTTGTCGTCTATCGAGATGAATGCGTTGATCGTGTCCTGGGTGGCGTGCGCCTTCTTCAGCGCCGCCGTCACTCGCTCCACCGCCGTTGCCCCGGCCACGGCAGGCAACCTAGTCGCCCTGAATGGGGTGGGAATCCATTGTGGGCGTGTAAACCGCCGGAATCCGGCGGTTTACACGCCCAGAAACGTCATTCCGTGATGGAGATACCCAGGTTGGAGGGGACGATCGACACCCAGGATCGACCTGGTGGGACGTTCATGATGTCGCCGCTCTCGGTCCGGAGGGTGAACCAGTCCGTTTCTGTCTCCCGTTCCCAGGTGCCCTCGGCGACTTGGCCGTCTGCGAAAACGTACGCCTGACCCTGTCCGGTGGTGCGCGAACTGGGCAGGTTGGTGCCCGATTGACCCCCGCCCGGGCTGGCCGAGTAGGGCTCGGCGTACAACGCAACCAGGATCGGGAAGCCGATCCGATCCGTATTTCCGTCCTCGTCGACGTAGTTGCTGTCCTGGCCGTAGGCGGTCCTCAGCCAGACCCCCTCCGCTTCGTCCCAGCTCCAGATGACTCGATTGCTCCCGGCGAACTGGATGTCGACCGAGGATGCAGACCGCGTCGGCTGCAGCTCCCCGAAGGTCCACAGTGGCCCTTCCGGCGGGTTGTCGGGGTACTCCCGTTCGTCAGCGGTCTCACGTAGCACGAAGGTGTCGACGTAGAGGTTGTGCGGCGCGCTGCGACCCGACACCCGGAAAGTCCCCTCCGAGCCTTCCTTGATCATGTGGATGTCGTTGGCCGCGAAGAGGTTCTGCACCCAAGCCTGGGCACCCGAGAACACGAATGTGGGCTCGTTGAAGGCGGGGAGCAATGCGGCGTCGGTGGGTCGGCCCGAGCGATTGGGACCCAGATAGTCGACATCGCTCTCATGCCATAGGGAGATGAAACGGGTGATGCCTTCGACATTCAGCTCGATGATCATGTCGGCCTGATCGATCCCTGACTGAGGTGTAGCCTTCGGGTGGTTGTCGATCTTCACGGCCAATACCCGACGGTCCAGGAGCGTGGGATCCTCCACCGGCAGGCCGTTGAGCAACGATGTCCCCACATCCCCGAGGGTCGTGGAGGTCGAAGTGGAAGTCGATGTCGAGGAGCTGGTGGTGGTTGGGTCGGAAGTGGTGGTGGACTCAGCTGTCTCCTCGGCTGGGCTGCAGGCTGCGAGGAGGAGTGTGAGCGAGACCAACCCTGCTATTGCGGTCCGCATTGCGCGCAGTCTACGAAGCGGCTCCTGGCTAACTGGAATTACCCCGATCCAATTTGATCGGGGTAGCCCGGCTTCGGTCAGGCAGGCTCGGCGAGAACGCCGCCGGTCACTTCGAGGTGCGGAAGCGCTGACTCCGGCTGGTCGACTGAGATGGCGAGTTCGATCCCGTCGGAATTGGCCCGCAGCACATAGAGAGCATCGATGTTGACGCCGGCGTCGGCGAGCTGCCTGGTGATCCGTGCCAGCTCGCCGGGGCGATGAGGCAGCTGCACGGTGAGAACCGTGTGCTCCTCGTGCTGCAGCGCTGCCTCGTTGAGAACCCGTCTCGTGGTCACTGCGTCACTCGTGATCAGTCGAACAGTTCCATCGCCGTTGTGGCCGTAAGCCGTGAGCGCTTCGATGTTCACCCCAAAGGCAGCGAGCGCCTCGGTCAATGAGGCCAACCGGCCGGGCCGGTTCTCCATGTTCACAATGAACTCGGTCACGGTCCTTTCGACTCTACGCCTCCGCGGCGGGTCCGTGCACGAGAGTGGCATCGGGTGGCTCGACCCTGCCTCTGGCGGAAAGGTATGCGTGCCAGATGAGCCGGGCAGCAACTGCCCGGATCGGTCGCCAGGGCTCGCCCAGGATCTCGAGCTCGCCCTCATTTCCCGGGGAAGCCAAACCCAGCACCTCCGCCGTCCCCACCTGGAGTGCCCGGTCGCCCACCGGCCACATGTCCGGTCTTCTCCCGGCGGAGAGGAGATAGGCGTCGGCTGTCCAAGGTCCGACCCCACGGATCGAGATGAGGTCAGCGCGGGCCTCCTTCAGGGGAGCGTCCTCCAAAGCAATCAGGTCGAGGTTCCCCTCCACCACCCGGTGTGCCAGATCGACGAGATAGGAGCTCTTCTGTCTGGTGACCCCGATGGAACGGAGACCGATGTCCCCTGCTGCGAGCACCGTCTCGGGGGTGACCGGGCCGCAGAGTTCGACTAGCCGCCGATACATGGCAGCGCCCGACTCCAATGACACCTGCTGCTCCAGGATCAGGAGAACGAGCGTCTGAAAACCGGGGCGACGGTTCCAGAACTCTGGCAACCCCCACTTTGCGATCGAGGCTGCCATCGCAGCATCCTCGGCGGCCAGCAGGGCACATCCCTGAGCGAACGTCTCGGCATCGAGACGCTCGACTACGGGGAGCAGACTCTGGAGCGGCAGTGGACCAAGGGTCGACGAGTCATCCGAGCTGTCATCGGGGTTGTCGGAGGTGACCCAGCCCCGGTCATTGGTGAGCCGTTTGACCAGCCACATGTCGGGACGTCTGGGATGCTCGAATACGACCAGGTTTCCTGGCTCGGCCAGTCGGGTATCGACGGTCACGACCTCCTCATCGGGTTGGAGTGCGGGGCTCATCGAATGACCGGCCACCCGGAAACGCTTCATCATGTCGGCCCAGGAGTATGGTCGGAGCCAAGAACACGAGAAGAAGGAGCACCATGCGAAAGGTCACCGTCGCACACGCACACTGCGACCTCTACTGCGGGGTCTACGACCCTGCCCAGGCCAAGATCGAAGCCCTCTCAGTCCTCAAGATCGCCCAGAAGTACCAGGACTCAGATGACGAAGTGTTCCGGTCGCGCTCACTGCAACTGAAAGAGGAGCGCGCTGAACTCGTCAAACATCACTTGATGGTTCTCTGGGCTGACTTCTTCACGGCCGATCACCGCAAGGAGTTCGACAACCTCGACGACCTCTTCTGGCGTGCCATTCACCAAGCCGGCGAGGCCAAGAAGTCGGCGGATCCGGCCGAGGGCGAGAAGCTGATCGAGCTCATCGACGAAGTGGCCGACATCTTCTGGCAGACCGACAAGGCGAAGGATATGGGGGTCTACCCTCCTGCCTGATCGAGGTCGACGGCCTCCTGATCGTCCTCCTCGCCAGAGGACCTGTCGATCTTCGTCTTGATCCAATTGGTGGCGCGGCCTGCCCAAGCCACGTCCTCGGAGAGAAGGGCCAAGCCTCCGGCGATGGTTAGCAAGCCGGGACCAGGTGTGACCAGCATCACTGTGCCCGCGGCAACCAGGGCGTATCCGGTGCCGATGCGTGCCAGACGGTTCATCTCTACAAACCTATCCGATTAGGGACATTGCGTGATTGTGGATCACCTCCATTGGACCCTGTCCCGGTGCGGAAGGTTTCAGTCGCTGAGCGCGTCGTCCTCGAGTTTGACGAAGACGGGAGTGATCTCGCCCAGCTCAGTGCCACCGGCAACGACGGGGGCGGCCCACACTCCCACGTCGGGCCCGGTGCCGAGCATTTCGCCGATGGTTGCGGCCGAATGGGGCAGATAGGGATAGAGGGCGAGACGGATCGAGGCGATGGCCTGAATGGCGGACCACAGGATGGTCCCGCCCCGTGTCGGATCGTCCTTCAGGACTTTCCACGGCTCGGTGGCGTTCAGGTATGCGTTCACCTCGGAAGCGGCATCCATCGCGGCCCGTAACCCGGCCCGGAGCTCGACACCCTCGATGTGGTTGGCGACCACGTCCAGC
>DASTBQ010000082.1:0-5920 GCA_035711995.1 Acidimicrobiia bacterium
GTGGATGTCGGTGATAGTCCCGTCGGGCAACCGTCCATTGCGGATCGTCGGCATTGCACCATTCAGCCACGTTCCGGTGCCCGCTCGCAACCGAGAATGGGTTCTATCGTCGGTCCATGCGTCGCTGGACAGGACTGTTCGCCGTCTTGGCAATGACTGCATGCGTCGCAGCGGGTGAGACGGTATCTTCGAGTACCGCCTCGACATACGCCCCCACGACCCCGGCGACCACCACTTCCACCTCGCCGATTGTCACTACCACGCCGCCGCCCACGACGACTACGACCGTCAGCCCGTTTGCCCGTCCCGATTGGCTGGGGACGAGACTCTTACCCCTGCGACCCGACGGCCACGGCGAGGCGCAGCCGACACCACCTGAACTAGTGGACCGTCAACTGGAGACGATCGATGTGCTGGCACCGCCGGAGAGCGAGGGATGGGAGGCGACGATCTCAGAGATCCCGATCGACGTGCTGGCCAGATCCAGCTGGGTCGAGGGTTGCCCGGTGGAGATCGACGAGCTGCGGTACGTCACGATGAGTCACCACGGTTTCGACGGTGAGATCCACACCGGGGAGATGATCGTCAACGCAGCCGAGGCCGAGGGAGTGGTGGAGGTGTTCCACAAGCTCTTCGACGCCGGCTTTCCAATCGAGCAGATGCAGGTGACCAGGCTGGAAGAGATCGACGACCATCCAACGGGTGACTTCAACCAGACCGGGTCGTTCGCGTGTCGGCCCGCGGTGGGTTCCTCGAACTGGTCGCTACACGCTTATGGCCTGGCTGTGGACGTCAACCCGTTCCACAACCCCTATGTCCGCGACGACCTGGTCATCCCCGAACTCGCATCGGCGTACGTCGACCGGGAGAACGTCAGACCGGGAATGATCTTCGACGACGACGTAGTGGTGCAAGCCTTCGCCGAGATCGGATGGTCCTGGGGCGGTGACTGGACCAGCCTGAAAGACTGGATGCACTTCTCGAGGACTGGGCGTTAGCGGGGTCGAGACCGCGTAGCCAGGACGAGGCGGCAGCCGTCAAGCATCGAACATACGTTCGATATAGTGGGATGGGTGTCCTCCCGTTATGCCGAGCTCCACTGTCATACCAACTTCTCGTTTCTGGATGGGGCGTCACATCCCGAAGACCTGGTGCAACGTGCTGTCGACCTCGGCTACGAGGCACTTGCTGTAACCGATCATCACGGTTTCTACGGAACCTCCCGACTCTGGCAGACGGCACGGGCAACGGGTCTCCCCGTCATCTACGGAGTGGAGATAGCGCTCGAGCACGATCCGACAGGGCCGGTCGATCCGGTCACCGCTGCCCAAGAGTGGGACCGGAGACGGTACGCCCGGGTCAAGGGCGGTCAGGGGCGACTGCGTCGGGGCAGGTCGGTCACAGCCCATGGCGCCAAGCCGACGAACCTCCCCGAGACCAACCATCTCGTGTTGCTTGCCGGCTCACCCGACGGTTACCGCCAGCTCTCCCATCTCGTGACCAAGGCGCAGATGAGGGGTGAAAAGGACCACCCGATCTACTCCTGGGAGGATCTGGCCACCGCAGCTGGAAATCGCGACATCCATGTCCTCACCGGTTGTCATCGTGGCGCCGTGCCATCGGCTGCATTGGCAGATGACCTCGGCGCCACCATCAGGGAGGTCTCCCGTCTTCGTGAGCTGTTCGGCCCCCGGCTCCATCTCGAGATGTGGCACCACGGGATGCCCGAGGATGACAAACGCAACGACCTGATGTGGGAGGTGGGTCAGAAGCTGGGCGTGTCGACCGTCGCCACCAATCAGGTCCACTATCACGATCGTTCCGATGCCTACCTCTCCGAGGTGCTCGCCGCCATCGGGGGACGACGCAGCCTGGCAGAGGCTGATGGGTTCCGACCCGCCAGTGACGAGCGTTATCTGAAGCACCCAAAGGAGATGGAGTGGAGGTTCTCGCGCTACCCAGGAGCGGTGGCCCGCAGCGCGGAACTGGGCAGTCGTCTCGCCTTCGATCTCGGTCTGGTGGCGCCACGTCTCCCCGACTTCCCGATGCCGGGTCACTTCCGGGACGAGATGGGCTATCTGCGCCATCTCACCTGGGAGGGGGCACGTGAGGTCTATCCGGGTTCGGATGACGGGATCGACCCGGCAGCGAGGCGACGGCTCGAGTACGAGCTCGACATCATCGAGAGACTCGGTTTTCCGGGCTATTTCCTTGTCGTGAAAGACCTGGTCGACTTTGCCAGGGAACAAGGGATCTATTGCCAGATCAGAGGTTCTGGCGCAGATTCAGCGGTTTGCCACTGTATCGGGTTGACCAGGGTCGACCCCATCCGTCTTCATCTCCCCTTCGAGCGTTTTCTCTCCGAGGAGAGGGGAAAGCCACCGGACATCGACATCGATTTCGAGGCAGACCGGCGTGAGGAGGTGATCCAATATTGCTACCGCCGTTACGGCAGGGAACGGGCGGCGATGGTGGCCAATGTCATCACCTATAGGGCGAAGTCGGTGCTACGTGACGTCGCCAAGACGTTCGGGTTCACCCAGGCGCAGGTAGACGGGATGTCCAAATACGTCGACACCCGTGATCCCGCACAACTTCGTGACATGGATACATCACTTCCTGTCGGTCTCACCTCGGAGATGATCTATGACATCTGCTGGCGTCTCGATGGCTTCCCCCGTCATCTCGGGATCCATTCGGGTGGAATGGTGATCGCCGATCGCCCCCTGTGGCAAGTGGTGCCGTTGGAGTGGGGTCGCATGGAGGGAAGGACCGTCATCCAGTGGGACAAGGACGACTCGGCTGCGGTGGGGATCGTCAAGTTCGACCTGCTCGGTCTGGGGATGCTCAACGCACTCCATCTCGCCACTGAACTCATCGAGGACACCCACGGTGTCGACATCGACCTCTCCCGCATCCCCCAGGAGCCCGCCATCTACGAGTCGATGACACGGGCGGACACGGTCGGGCTCTTCCAGATCGAGTCGAGGGCACAGATGGCGACCCTGCCCAAGATGAAGCCCAAGACCTTCTACGACCTCGCCGTGGAGGTGGCGTTGATCCGTCCCGGACCGATACAGGGCCAGTCGGTCCATCCCTATCTGCGACGACGCAATGGCGAGGAGCCGGTGCGTTATCCCCATCCCTCGACCGAGGTGATCCTGAAGAAGACTCTCGGGGTGCCCATCTTCCAGGAGCAGTTGATGGAACTCGCCCGGATCTGTGCTGGGTTCAACGGATCACAGGCCGATCGGCTACGTCAGGCAATGACCCACAAGAGATCTGACGAGGCGATGGGAAGACTGCGTGACGAGGTCTACGACGGAATGACGGCCAACGGGATCACCGGCGCTGCTGCCGACGAGATCTGGGAGAAGCTGCAGGGTTTCGCCAGCTTCGGTTTCCCCGAGAGCCACTCGGTGAGCTTCGCCTACATCGTCTACATGTCGGCATGGCTCCGTTTCCACTATCCGGCCGAGTACCTCGCCGGTCTGCTCAACGCCCAGCCCATGGGTTTCTACAGCCCCAACTCGCTGGTACAGGACTCCCAGAGACATGGCGTGGTGGTTCTCGGGCCCGATGTGAACGTGTCGTGGCACGACTGCACTATCGAGCCGATCTCTGCTGACCCCGACGATGTAGTCGCATATCTGGGACAGAAGTGGAGACGGGGGAGAGGACACATCGAGGATCCGATCCGTCCTGCGGTGGGGGTGCGGATGGGTCTGCGCTACGTGCGCGACCTCGGGGAGAAGGAGGTGACCCGTATCGAGGCGGCGCGGATCCTCGGTGGTGAGTTCACCACACCCGAGGACTTCGCCTTCCGCACCGGTCTGGGGGTCGACGCCCTCGAAGGTCTGGCGACGTCAGGAGCCCTGGAGACGATAGGGCTCGGTCGTCGTCAGGGGATCTGGGCGGCAGGAGCCCTCGCCGAAATCGATCCGGGACGGCTCGCCCTTTCCCCCGGTGTAGACGCGCCACCTCTCCCCGGGATGACTGTGGAGGAGGAGCATCGCGCCGACCTCTGGTCCACCGGTGTCTCCACCCGTCATCCAATGAGTTTCGTCAGGGATCGGTTGACCGACTGTCTCACCGCAGCCGAGACACTCGAGATCGGTCGCAACATGGCCCGGGTCAAGGTCGCCGGAGTGATCACACACAGACAGCGGCCAGGCACCGCCAAGGGGGTCTACTTCTTGAACCTCGAGGACGAGACGGGGTTGCTCAACATCGTGGTGTTGCCCGATGTGTGGGCCAAACATCGTCATGTGGTGAGGAAGAGCCCCGCCCTGGTGATCCACGGTCGTCTCGAGTTCTACGACGGTGTGACAAACGTGGTCGCCATCGACTTCGAACCGATCGGCGTGCAAACGGTCCAATCGAGAGACTTCAGGTGAAGGGAACCCCCGAACGCGACGAAAGCAGCTGGCGGACCATCACGGCTGTCGGCCGCTATGAACAGGTGAAGATCGACCAGCCGGCACCGTTGTAGACCTCCCAGGCGGCTGCCGCCGTGGATGCCTCGGGGTCGGTGGCTGCGGCGCCCTGGAATCCGGCACTGGCAGCTCTGGTCTCCCAGTACTGGGGAAGATGGTTGAACAGACCGACACCTCCGGTGCGGAGGTCGGAGGCGTTGGGGTCGAAGCGAGACTCACACCATGCGATCCGTACCGCCTTGTTCACGTCGGTCGGCTCGAAATAGAGATTGACCAAGGCCCTCACCTCGACCTCTGAGAGCCATCCCGATGTGGGCGTGGCGATGGTCCCACTCGCCGACCCCGCCGTTGTCTCGGTCGTCTCGGCCTCGGCGGTCGCAGTCTCCTCGGCACTGGCCTCCGTCGTTTCGGCGGGAGCTGCGGTGGCCACCAGGACAGTGGAGTCACCGTCGGTCCCAACCAGCGCGAACGTGAGACCGGCGTAGGCGCCTGCCGTCCTCCCGATCGATGCGGCCGCGGCCTCGGCTCTGATCTGTTCGGGGGTGGCGTCGGTTGTGCCGAACGCGGCAAAGCCAGCGAGAGCGAGAAGGCCAAGAGTGACCCAACCAGCGACAAATGATCGGCGTCTAAAACGCATTCAGAATTGACTCCATGTGGGCCAGCGACCCACACCCAGGGCACAGAACCCTAACGAACTGTGGATAACTGTGTCGAGTCGACGCACAGGTGCGTCGTTGCGGAGCGGGTCAGGATTCGAGACGTCCGACCGCCCAATGCCACTCCGACTTGGTCGGATCTAGCAGGGCGAAGTGATCCGTCACGCTGCGATTGACTTCGATGCCGTGTGCCGTGGCGAACCCGACGGACCGATCTATGGGGACGATCTGGTCACGGTCACCGTGACTGATGGTGGTAAGAACACCATCGGGGGACATGGTTGGCGGGGCACCAGCCTCGAGCAGGAATGTGGCTTCTCTGGCGCCCGGGTCGTCGTTGCCGGCCGTCGACGCGATGTCGAAGATCGGGGCCAACGCAATGTGCAGTCCTACGACGATCCTGGACCGGGAGGCTGCCCACATGGCGAGGAGAGATCCCGCCGAGTGGCTCACGACCTTGGCTGTGTCGAAGCCGAGAGTCGGCAGTGTGTCCAAGCAGGTGAGTACATCGTGTGCTGACCCTGGCCAACCACCACCATCCCCGAGACGTCGGTACTCGATGTTCAGGCTGTCGAACCCGCGTTGTGCCAAATCGACTGCCAGTGACTCCGTGGTGTCCCGCTCGTATTCGTGTCGCCACAAGCCGCCGTGGACGAGAACCACGAGTCCGCGCCCGGCGCCACTACGCAGGTCGGCGATGTTGTCGGGGTGTGGTCCGTACCTGAGTGACTCAACGGGGACGGCGCTCCGGTTGACCAGATGACGCATTGCGTCCCGATACCCAGCGAACCCACGGCCGTAGATCGTGCGAACACATGACTCCGCAAC
>DASTBQ010000083.1:0-6995 GCA_035711995.1 Acidimicrobiia bacterium
GCCCGAGGTCGACGATGGCTTGGTCCTCTCCGGTCAGGGCACCCGGTTCGGGGACCTTTCCGTCGAAGTTGCGAGTGCTCATCGACAAGACCCGGTTGACCAGGTTGCCCCAGGTCGCCACCAGCTCCTCGTTGACCCGCCTGATGATCTCCTCGTCGGAGAGATCGGTGTCGTCCTGTTCGGGCAGGACCGAGGCGATGGCATAGCGGACGGCATCGGGCTGGAGCCGGTCCGCATACCAGCCGATGGAGCGACCAACTCCCTTCGACTTCGAGGCTTTGGCGCCCTTGAAGGTGATGTACTGGTTGGCGGGGATGTCGGTGGGCAGGTTGAGGTCGCCCCGGCCCATCAGCATGGCTGGCCAGATGACTGCGTGGAACGGGATGTTGTCCTTTCCCACGAAGTAATACGACTCGGCGTCGGGGTCCTTCCACCACTTCTCCCACGCATCTGGATCGTCGGTTTGCGACGCCCACTCGATTGCGGCCGATAGATAACCGATCACGGCGTCGAACCAGACGTAGATCTTCTTGCCTGGCCCGAGATCCTCCACCGGAAGGTCGACACCCCACTCGATGTCCCGCGTTATCGCTCGCTGCGGCATGTCGGCAACCATCCCCAGGGCCCAGTTCTTGACATGTCTTCGCCATGTCGTCTTGGACTCGAGCCATTCGGTCAGCGGATCCTTGAAGGCGGGCAGGTCCAAGAAGTAGTGCTCGGTCTCCCGACGTACCGGGGTCGCCCCCGAGAGCCGGGACCTTGGGTCTATCAAGTCCGTCGGGTCGAGTGTTCGCCCACAGTTGTCACATTGGTCGCCACGAGCCCCGGTGTAACCACAATGGGGACAAGTTCCCTCGACATAGCGATCGGGAAGGAACCGTTCCCCATCAGGGTCGTAGAACTGCTCCGAAGTGCCCTTGACCAGGTATCCATTCTCGAGAAGTCGGAGGAAGAAGTCCTGGGTCACCCGGTGATGATTCTCGGTCATCGTCGTCGTGAACAGGTCGAACGTGATGCCCAGCCGATTCCAGTAGCCCAGGATCTCAGGGTGGTACATGTCCACTACGTCTTTGGGTGTGATCCCGAGTTCTTCGGCCTTCACGGTGATCGGGGTTCCGTTGGCATCGGACCCGGAGACCATCAGGACGTCGTTGCCGACCAGACGGTGATAGCGGGCGAATATGTCTGGTGGCAGGTAGGCACCGCCGAGATGGCCGAGGTGCAGTGGACCTGAGGCATATGGCCAGGCAACGGCGACGAGGATCCGACGGGTCATGGGGCGAGGCTAACGACGCTCGAAGTTGAACCTGAGCCGATTCGACCCGGATATAGGCGACGAACCATGGGTTCGTTTTCTCGCCTAGCCAGCGGTGACCGCTCCCGGTTCGGGGACGTGCTCCTTGTTGGCCCGTTCGGTCATCACCACGCCGACGATTATGAGAATGGCGCCGAGGACTATCGAGAGGGTCAACGACTCGTCGAGGAAGATCACGGCCAGGGCCACGGCGAGCACCGGGACCGAGTAGCCGGTGAGGGCCAGCCGTGCTGCAGAGTTCACGTCTGCAGCGATGAGGAAGGCCGTGAACGCAAGAGTGGAGCCAAGCACCCCCACTCCGGCGATCATCACCCAGTCGACACCTTCGACCAACGACACGTCGAAGGTCGAGATGAGAGGCAATACCACGACCACCACGGCGGTACTCACGGCAAACTGGGGGAGGACGAGCTTGTCGCCGGACACCTCCAACGCGAATCGCCGGGTGAGCGCACCACCCACCCCGGAGAGGAGCACCCCGATCATCACGTAGGCCACGCCCCGCCAGAGATTGCCGACACCGTCGATGGTCTCTCCACCGACCCCGACGAGCACACCGGTTCCGATCAGTGCCAGCATCAAACCGGGAAGGGCCTTTGACTTGAACCGCTCATCCTCGACCAGGAAGTGGGCAGCACCGATCGTTGCGATCGGAATCAGTGCGATGAGGAGACTCCCCAACGAGACCGGTAGGTCTTCCAGTCCCAATGTCATGAAGATCATGGGCAGGGCCATTGCGACGAATCCAAGGAGTGCGCCCCGGACCCACGCACCCCGATCGGATGTCCAGTAGCGACGACTCAGCGCCATGTAGACCAGGAGGGAGACCAGGGCGAAAATCATCCGAAGCGGGATCAGGGTCCAGGTGTTGACGCCTTCGACGAGAACCGCACGGCTCAGCACCACAGAACAGGCCCAGCCGAGAGTGGCGAGGGCGAGCGGAGTCCACGGATTCATCCAGGCACCCAACCTTCGCCTCGATGAACTATTCCCTGATACCGATAACCTGAGGTGTATGCGTATTCGTTCTTTGACACTCGCCCTTGCTCTCGCATTGGTGGTCGCCGCCTGTGGTGGCGAGGGCTCACCAGACTCGACAGACAGTTCCCCAGACGAAACTCAGTCTGCACCGGAGGCCGTGCAGCTGTCGTACTCCCTGGAGGCGGGGAGCACGATGACCTATGAGGTCGACATCGATCAGACCATCCAGATGGACATCGAGGGGGATCCCACCGCGCTGGCCGAGGCCGGCGATGAGGAATTCCCGGAGACGATGGACATCAGGATGATCGGGACCTCGACCTTCACCCACAGTGTTGGCGATGGTCCAGAGCCGGGTACGTATGAAATCACGATCACAGGTGACTTCAGTGATCTCGAGTTCTCCGGGACCATCGACGGCGAGGACATCACCAGTGGTGACGATCCGGCGATTCCCGATGACTTCACGGGTATGGAGCCGGTGGAGACCACGATCATCGTCGACGAGCAGGGCAACCTCATCCCCTCGGAGGAAGATGGCATGGGTGAGGAATTCTTCGGTGACCTCGGAGGTCTCGGTGGTCTCGACATGCTTGGTTCCCTGGGCGCGGCCGCTGGCAGCCCGAGCCACTTCGTCGGACCTCCCTTGACCGAGGAAGAGGTGACCGTGGGAGACACCTGGTCGGAAACGATCGAGGTCCCCACCCTGCCCGACGCAGACCCGGTAGTCACCATGGTCGACAGTGAGGTGGTCGCCACCGAGGACCTCGATGGTGTGCCGGTTTTCGTGATCGAGACCAACACTTCGACCTCTGCTATCGAGTTCGACTTCGCCCAAATGATCATCGGATTCATGTCGGCTTTCCTCCCAGAAGGTGCTTCCGACGAGGAGATCGCCGAGATGCAGGCGCTCACCGAGCAACTCAGGTTCGCCTTCGCGGTCGATCCCTCAGCCGCGGCCATGACGACCTGGTTCGATGCCGAGGCCGGGCTCACCCGTCAGTCCGACGTGACCACCGGCACCCACGTCGTGATGGACATTGCCATGCCAGACGAGACCACCGGAGAGCTCGTGGAAATGGCCATGGACATGACGATCGACTCCAAAACCGTCTATCGCCTTCTCGAGGAAGGCGAAGACGGCGCCTGAGCCGCATCTGCGTAGCATTGGTCCAACGGTGACCCTGGCTCCCGCCCGAACTTCGGTATTGCCCGATCGAATCACGACGCCAACATTGCGCAGCTTTCTGCGAAGCGTGCCGTCGGTCGACGAGGTGGGCGCATCCGAGCGTGTCGCCGCGCTGTCGACACGGTCGATCAAGCGAGAGTCGAAGCGTGCCGCGCTCGACTTGATGATCCGGATGATGGATCTGACAACCCTCGAGGGGAAGGACACGCCGGGCAAGGTCATTCAGATGTGCGCCAAAGCGTATCGGCCCGACCCGACCGATCCGTCGATCCCATCGGTTGCAGCCGTCTGTGTCTACCCCAACATGGTGCCGTATGCGGTCCAGGCCACCGAAGGCACCGGCGTCCACGTCGCCAGTGTCGCCACCTACTTCCCCTCGGGTCTCAGTGACATCAAGTTGAAGGTCGAGGAGACAAAGAAGGTGGTCACCGACGGTGCCCATGAAGTCGACATGGTCATCGACCGTGGAGCCTTCCTCGCCGGTCAGTATTTCAAGGTCTTCGATGAGATCCGACGTACCAAGGAGGCTTGTGGAGATGCCCACCTCAAGGTGATCCTGGAAACAGGGGAATTGGAGACACTCGACAATGTCCGCCGCGCCTCGATGCTCGCGATGGCCGCCGGCGGCGACTTCGTAAAGACTTCCACAGGCAAAGTGAGCCCGGCGGCGACCCTGCCGGTGACCCTGGTGATGTTGGAGGCGATCCGTGATTTCCACGACGCCACCGGTGTTCAGGTGGGGATGAAGCCGGCTGGTGGCATCCGAACCTCGAAGGACGCGATGAAATACCTGCTGGTGCTCAACGAGACGCTCGGCGAGGACTGGATGACGCCCGACTGGTTCCGGTTTGGTGCCTCTTCGCTGCTCAATGACGTGTTGATGCAGATCCGATTCCAGGAGACTGGCCGCTATTCGTCCCCCGACTACTTCACCAAGGACTGATCGACTTGGCTCTCACCCGAATCCCCGAAACTTCGCACGAGCCTCTCCTCTGGGAGTACGCCGAGTCGAAGGAGTCGTCAGAAATCGTCTCGCTCGAGGACAGGTACGGGCTGTTCATCGATGGCGAGATGCGGGCGCCGAAGTCACGGAAGCACTTTCCGACCATCAACCCGGCAAACGAGGAGGAACTGGCCATCGTTGCCGAGGCGGGGAAGGCCGACGTCGACGACGCTGTCTCTGCCGCCCGCACCGCCTACGAGGATGTGTGGGGACCGATGGCTCCGGCGGAGCGGGCCAAGTACATCTTCCGGATTGCCAGGATGATCCAGGAGCGCTCCCGTGAGTTGGCGGTGCTGGAGACACTCGATGGTGGCAAGCCCATAAAGGAGTCACGAGACGTCGATGTGCCTCTCGTCGCCGCGCATTTCTTCTACTACGCGGGTTGGGCGGACAAGCTGGAGTACGCATTCCCTGGCATCACCCCCAAACCGCTAGGTGTCGCCGGGCAGGTGATTCCATGGAACTTCCCGCTCCTGATGCTGGCGTGGAAGGTGGCTCCGGCTCTTGCTGCAGGGAACACGGTGGTTCTCAAGCCAGCCGAGACGACCCCACTCACAGCGTTGGTCTTCGCCGAGCTCACCGCCGAGGCGGGTCTTCCGCCGGGGGTGTTCAACATCGTGACCGGGGCGGGGAACACCGGATCGTTGGTCGTCACTCACGATGACGTCGACAAGGTCGCGTTCACCGGTTCCACCGCAGTCGGGAAACTGATCCAATCAGAGCTCGCCGGAACCACGAAGAAGCTGACCCTGGAATTGGGGGGCAAGGGGGCCCATGTCGTCTTCGAGGATGCCCCGCTCGATCAGGCGGTGGAAGGTGTCATCAACGGGATCTTCTTCAACCAGGGCCACGTCTGCTGCGCCGGATCACGTCTCTTCGTGGAGGAGTCGATTCACGACCGGTTCGTCGAAAAGCTGAAGCGGCGACTCGAAACGTTGCGGGTCGGCGACCCGATGGACAAGAACACCGACATCGGGGCGATCAACTCCAGGTCTCAATTGGAGAAGATCGAGGAGCTGGTCGACTCTGGTCGATCCGAAGGGGCGGAGATCTTTCAGCCCAACTGCGAACTTCCCGCCAACGGTTTCTTCTTCCGACCGACACTCTTCACCGGTGTTTCCCAGTCACACCGTATCGCCCAGGAGGAGATCTTCGGACCGGTCCTGTCGATTCTGTCCTTCCGAACTCCCGAGGAGGCAGTCGAGAAAGCCAACAACACCCCTTATGGATTGTCGGCAGGTATCTGGACCACCAAGGGGTCCCGCATCCTGTGGATGGCAGATCGTCTCAAGGCGGGTGTGGTATGGGCCAACACATTCAACAAGTTCGACCCGACCTCGCCGTTTGGTGGCTACAAGGAGTCGGGTTTCGGCCGTGAAGGCGGTCGACACGGTCTGCTCGCATACATGGATCTGGGGGACGCATGAGCCGACTCGACGTCCGCAAGACCTACAAGCTCTACATCGGTGGCCAGTTCCCCCGGTCAGAATCAGGTCGGTCATATGCCGCGCTCGACTCGGATGGAGAGGTGCTGGCCAGGGTCGCCCGGGGGTCACGGAAGGACCTTCGCGACGCGGTCCGCACGGCCCGTGCTGCTCAAGAGGGATGGGCCGGTCGCACCGGGTACAACCGGGGCCAGATCCTCTATCGCATCGCCGAGACTTTGGAGGACCGCTCCGGCACGTTCGTCGATCAGTTGATGGCGACTGGCTCGACCAAGAGACAAGCCTCCGACGAGGTGGCTGCGTCTGTCGACCGGATGGTCTGGTACGCCGGTTGGGCCGACAAGTTCGCCCAGATCTATGGAAACCTCAACCCGGTTTCCGGGCCCTTCTTCAACATCTCCTCTCCGGAGGCCACTGGTGTCGTCGGCGTGATCGCAGCGGAGAAGCCGGGTCTTCTCGGCCTGGTGTCTCGACTCGCCCCCGTGTTGGTGCCGGGCAACACCACCGTTGTCCTCGCCTCCGAGTCGAACCCGATGCCGGCTATCACCTTCACCGAGGTGCTCGACACCTCGGACGTGCCAGGGGGAGTGGTCAACGTTCTCACCGGGACCAAGGACGAGCTGATTCCGTGGCTGGCAGACCACATGGACGTCAACGCAGTGGACGCCGGGGGCGCCACCCAGCAGCAGGCGACCCGGGTGCAGGAGGGTGCTGTCCACAACGTGAAGCGGGTGGTCGTTCCTTCGTCGAATGGAGCGGAGCAATCGCCGTACCGGATCGCCGCATTCACCGAGACCAAGACGGTCTGGCATCCCAAGGGTCTGTGACCCGACTCCTCACCACAGCCGACCTCAACCGGACAGTCCTCGCCAGACAGATGCTCCTGGAGCGGTCGGCTCTGCCGTTACACAGGGTGGTGGAGAGGATGGCTGGTGTGCAGGCCCAATACGCCCCATCGGCTTACATCGGTCTCTGGTCGAGAGCTGCGGGTTTCCAGCGGGAGCTTCTGACTTCAGCGCTCGAGCGTCGTTCGATAGTCCAGGCGACGGTGATGCGGGGCAC
>DASTBQ010000084.1:0-3994 GCA_035711995.1 Acidimicrobiia bacterium
ACCCGGCGGCAGCGGTGGATGCCGCGGTGGCCAAACTCGGCGAGCTCCATGATCTGGGTGTCGACACGATCGTCGATCTCACCGTGCCCGGACTGGGCCGCGACGTCGAACTGGTTTCAGAGGTTGCCGCGAAGACACCGGTGAACCTGGTCGCCGCCACCGGCTGGTATACGCCAAACGTGTTGCCGACGTTCTTCCGGTTCCACGGTCCCGGGCTGACAATCGACCGTGAAGAACCTCTCGTTGAGATGTTCCTGACCGACATCGAGTCGGGCATAGCTGGAAGCGGGGTCAAAGCCGCAATCATCAAGGTGATGGCCGATGAGGAAGGATTCACGCCCGAGGTGAAAAGGGTCATGTCGGCCGCATCCGTCGCCCAGCAGAAAATCGGAATCTCAATCACCACCCATTCCCATCCCCCGTCTCGAAACGGTCTCGAGCAGCAGAGGTTCCTCGTCGAACGTGGCGTCGACCCGGAACGGATCGTCATCGGACACTGTGGGGACAGCGAGGACCTCGACTATCTCATGGCTCTCATGGACAACGGCTCGACCATCGGGATGGATCGATTCGGCATGGAACATGTTCTCACCGACGCGAGTCGGGTGCGGACAGTCGCCAAACTGGTCGAAACCGGATATGCCGATCGTATGGTGCTCTCCCACGATGCCGCGGTATACAGCCACATCACCCCACCTTCGTGGCGGGCCCAACATGCTCCCCACTGGCGGATGGACAACCTCCACAGGCGAGTGCTCCCGATGCTCCTCGAAGCCGGCGTGGGGTCGGAGGCGATCAATCAGATGATGGTGCAGAATCCGCGTCGTTTGCTGGAGACTTCCCCGTGAGGGCTGCCCTACTAATCGAGCCGGGGAGGGTGGTGGTAGATGAGGTTCCCGATCCGGAGCCCGGGCCAGACGAGGTCCGGGTCGCAGTGGGTGGGGTTGGTCTCTGCGGGTCGGACCAGAGCGTCTTCTCCGGCAAGTGGCCGGTTCGAACATACCCATGGATCATGGGTCACGAAGCGTTCGGTGTGATCGATGCAGTTGGCCCAGGCGTCTCCGAAGAGCGGCTCGGACAGACCGTCGTCGTCGAGCCCAACGTGGCCTGCTTCGAATGCGATGTGTGTAACGCCGGGCTGACGTCCGCCTGTCGAGGCCGACAGTCGCTGGGCATGAACCGGCCGGGAGCCTTGGCCAGCCAGGTCGTCGTTTCCAGCAAATTCGCGTGGCCCGCACCACCGGCTCCAGCAACTGATCTCGTGTGTATCGAACCAGCGACCGTGGCAAATGCGGCCTTGCGACGGCTCCGGGCGTCGCTCCCGCACTCGGCCCTGGTGGTGGGGGCGGGGGCACAAGGTCTGACGATGTCGCTCACACTCATCAACCGCGGCGTCGAGGTCCACACCCACGACATCAACGTTCCTCGCGTCGAGTTCGCAGCCGAGCTCGGGGCCATTCCGGTGGTCGAGGGAGCGAAGTTCGGTCTCGTGATCGACACGGTCGGCTCCCCGTCATCGATGGACACTGCCATGCAGCACGTTGCCGCCGGAGGTTCTCTGATTTGTCTCGGTCTGGACAGCCGACCTCTCGGGCTCACGTCCCAAACCCTGGTGCGGTCTCAAGTCACGGTCCAGGGATCCCTCACCTACGACCATCCGATCGACTTCGCCAGAACCATCGACGAACTCGCCAACGGTCGGATCGAACCGGGCAGGATCATCACCGACGAGTACCCGCTGGCAGAGACTCAGGCCGCCTTCGAGAACAGCGGTTCCGCACGTGGGAAGACCTGGGTCAGCGTCTCCCCCACAAATTGACTATATTCATTACAGTTCAAGTGGAGCAGTAGCGCACCCCCGGTCCGAGACTCGCTCGCTGTGACGGATACAAGGAGGAGAGATGATTAGGCGACACCGTATGTTCGCCCTGATAATGGCACTGGCCCTGGTGCTCGCCGCCTGTGGCGGCGACGGTGGCGAGGAGACGACAACGACAGGGGCCGACCCAGGTGCCACGACGGAGGGGGAGTCCCCCGACACCACCGCAGACGCCGGGACCACCACCACAGGTGCCCCGGAGCAGACCGAGGTCGAGTTGGTGCTCGCCCACAGCTATCAAGAGGGTCAGCCCCAGGTGGCTTGTGGTGTCGATGTCATCAAGGAGGTCGCCGAAGGTGCGGACGTCGGAATCACGATCGAGGTCTTTGGAGCAAGTGAACTGGGTGGTGATGCCGACCGCATCGAGTCGGTGATATCTGGCGATATCGACATCGACATCCAAGGCGCGTCGGCGCTGGCGTCTGTGTACGCCCCGATGGGAGTCGCCGACGGCGCGTTCGTCTTCGACGACAGCGACCACGTCTACAACTTTTTCACGGGCGATGCATCCACGCCATTGAAGGAGGGGTTCCTCGAGGCAACCGGGGTCCAGATCCTCGGTGCTTGGAACACTGGTGCCCGTCAGTTCACCGCGAACGTCCCGATTCGTGAGCCCGAGGATCTTCAGGGTCTGCGGATGCGGTTCCCGCCCTCACCGTCGTTCCTCCTCAACGCCGAGGCCATGGGGGCCGAAGCAGTCGAGGTTGCGTTCGAGGAGCTGTACCTGGCGCTCCAGCAGGGCACCGTGGACGGGCAGGAGAACCCGATCACGAATATCGACGCCATAAACCTCGACGAGGTGCAGGACTACATCAGCCTGTCGGCTCATCAGCTGAGCACGAACCTCGTGGTCATGAATGGCGCGACCTGGGACTCGTTGAGCCCCGAGCAGCAGCAGGCCATCGCCGATGGCGTCGAGCAGGCAATGGTCGAAGAGCCCCAGTGTGCTGCTGAGGCCGAAGAGACGATCCTCGCCGCGTGGCGAGACAGCGGCGATATGGAGATAGTCGACGACGTGAACAGAGACGCCTTCCGGGAGATGGCGGAGCCGTTCCTTCGTGAGAACTACACCCCCGAGCAGATCGAGGTTCTCGACGCGATCCGCTCCACGGCCGGCGGATAGTCGGAAGCAGTGGGTAGTGCCCGGGGATGCGTCCCGGGCACTTCCCGTTCCCGCGGTTTATGTTTGAGCCACCTCGGCGAAGGCTCGCCGCGGGTGGAGGAGGATCGACTTCCGATGGATCAGCACGACGACCCCGTGAGCGACGGCCTCGAGAACCACCCGACAGCCCTCGACGAGCTTCACGAGACGGAGGCCGAGTTCCACGCCGCCCAAGCAGAGGCGGCCACCCGAGAGCAGCCATTGCTGCCCGAGAGCGAGCCGATGCGCTCCATCTTCCGGTTTCTCGGCACCGTCGAGGAGGTGGTCGGGTCCCTCCTGTTGGTGCTCATCCTCATCCTCGTGCTGGCCCAGGTCGCCTTGCGATACATTCCCGGTGCCTCTGCACCCTGGTCGGGCGAGTTGGCTCGGTTGTCGATGGTGTGGGCCACGTTCCTGCTGGCCGGTTACCTGATCGCCTACCCCCCTCACCACATCGCGATAAAGGTCATCGACTACGTGGTCAAGGGCCGCTGGCTCGCCGGGGTCAAGCTGTTCGTGAACCTCGTCATCCTGGGAACATGCGCCGTGCTCATCTATGGGAGCTACACGCTGGTCACGACCACGGTCGATCAGGTGACCCCGGCCGGCGAATTGTCCCTTCGGTTCGTCAACTCGATTCCCCTGATCGGGCTGATTCTCGTAGCGATTCGGGTTGTTCTCGCCATCGTCATCCGTGACATCCCAGCCTTGAGGAACGGCAGCGAAGAGCCCGCATGAGCCTGACGCTTCTGATCCTCGCAATCATCATCCTCTTCCTGCTGCGAGTGCCGATGGCGTTCGCAATCCTCGGGCCATCGGTCGTTTGGTTCCTCATCGAAGGCAACTCGCCGCATCTGGCAATTCGGTTGATGATGCAAGGGATCGACAGCTGGCCGCTGCTGGCAGTTCCCTTGTTCATCCTGGTGGGGATAGTGGCCACCCGAAGCGAGATAGCCGACAGGTTGTACGACGCC
>DASTBQ010000085.1:0-57876 GCA_035711995.1 Acidimicrobiia bacterium
ATATTCCCTCGTCTCCCGCGAAGTGATCGCCGATTCCGTTGAGTTGGTGATGCACGCCGAACGCTTCGACGCTCTTGTGGCCATCGCAGGTTGCGACAAGTCGCTCCCAGGAATGATGATGGCCGCGGCCCGGCTCGACCTGCCCTCCGTCTTCCTGTACGGGGGCTCGAGTCTTCCCGGGCACTACCAGGGGCGGGACATCTCGATAGTCGACGTTTTCGAGGGGATCGGTGCCGAGTCGGAGGGACGCATATCCCGCGAGGAGCTGGGACAGATCGAGCGTGCCGCGTGCCCCGGGGCCGGCTCGTGCGCCGGGATGTTCACCGCCAACACCATGGCATCTGTAGGAGAGGCGATAGGCATCTCTCTTCCCGGCTCGGCCAGTGTCCCTGCGGTGGATCCGAGACTTCGTGACTATGCCCGTCAGTCGGGAGAAGCCGTGATGTCGTTGATCGAGGCTGGGATGACCGCCCGTCAGATCATGACCCGTCCCGCTTTCGAGAATGCGATCACCACAGTGATGGCGCTCGGAGGGTCGACGAATGCGGTCCTCCACCTGATGGCAATCGCTCACGAGGCTGGGGTGGAGATCGAGCTGGAAGACTTCGACAGGATCTCGCGGCGGACACCGCACGTGGGCGATCTCAAGCCGTTCGGACGTTTCCACATGGTCGATCTGGACAACGTGGGGGGAGTTCCGACCGTGCTTCGAGCTCTGCTCGACGAAGGGCTCCTTCACGGCGACGCACTCACGGTCACCGGTAAGACCATGGCCGAGAACCTCTCCGACGTGGGCCTCCCCTCCAACGAAGAGGTGATACGCCCGTTCTCCACGCCCTTGGCATCCGAGGGTGGGATCGCAATCCTGCGTGGGAACCTCGCCCCGGATGGCGCTGTGGTCAAGCTCGCCGGCATCGAGCTGGAGCGGAGAGAGGGTCCGGCGCGTGTGTTCGACGGGGAGCAGGATGCTCTCGCTGCGCTCTTCGCACATCAGATCGCACCTGGTGACGTGGTCGTGATCCGCACTGAGGGTCCCAAGGGAGGTCCCGGGATGCGGGAGATGCTTCAGATCACGGCCGCGATCAAGGGCGCCGGCCTGGGCAAGGACGTCCTCCTGATCACGGACGGCCGATTCTCTGGCGGGACCACCGGATTGTGTATCGGCCACATCGCTCCCGAGTCGGAGGTCGGAGGGCCGATCGGACTCGTCGAGGAAGGCGACATCATCAGGGTGGACGTCCCTGCGCGAACTCTCGATGTCCTCGTCGACGACGACACCCTGGCTGCGCGTCGTGCCGTCTGGAGACCGCGTGAGGCCCGTTATCCCACAGGTGCCCTGGCCAAGTACGCGCAACTGGTGGGCTCGGCGGCTGTCGGCGCCGTCACCGGGTAGCTAACTTCCAGGGATGACCCGTCCCGAGCGCAGCGATAAAGGCATCTTCGGACGGATGGCGTCCGAGGCCAGCGACAGGGTGCTCGACATCGTCGACCCCAATCTCGTGCTCGATCACGTCGACGTCGACGCGCTGATCCAACGCATCGACATGAATGGGCTTTTGGATCGGATCGACATCAACGCTCTCCTGGGGCGGGTCGATATCAATTCGTTGATGGACCGAGTCGACATCGACGCCCTGATGGAACGGGTGAACGTCGAGGCACTGGTGGATCGCGCCGGAATCCCGGAGATCGTCGCAGAGAGTACGAGTCACCTGACGGGTTCAGCCCTCGACTTCTTCCGGCGCCCCATCGTGGGCTTGGACGAAATCATCTTCCGTGCCCTCAACCGTCTCATCGGTAGGGAGCCTGGCGAGTTCCCGCAGGGTCCTGGTGACCTGCCCGAGAGGATGGACCACCAGCATGGTGCCACGGTCGCCATCAAGACCGGTCGCTACGCAGGCCCTCTGACCCGTCTCCTTGCATTCGTGGTCGACACCGCTGTGGTGACACTTGGATTCACCCTGCTCGTCGCCGGTGTGGTGTTCGTTATCCGACTCTTCGATCCCGAGTTCGCGGTCCCGGAGCAATCCGGTCTCATCTATTCGGTGAGCCTGGTGTTGTGGTCCTTCTTCTATCTGTGGGTGAGTTACGCCTTGTTCGGCAAGACGATCGGTAAGGCGATACTCGGGGTCAGAGTCGTCAGTAGTGACGGGCACATCGTGCTCAAGGGCCGACAACCCTTCCTGCGGGTTCTGACCTATCCGCTCAGCTTCATCGTGTTCGGTATCGGTCTGCTGGGAGTCGGCTTCAACAGACAGCGTCAGGCATGGCACGATCGCTTTGCCAATACGGCCGTCGTCTACGACTGGGGCTCACGGGCTGCCGGAATGCCAACTCCGCTCGCCGACTACCTCGCGCGCAAAGGCGCCGAGGTCTGAACTCAGCTGCTCCGAAACCGGTCGGGGCTGGTGCGCTCAGGGTCAACCCCTGCAGCTCTGAGCGGATCGGGAATGCCCTGGTCGGTGACGAGAGATGCGAGTAGGGCTCCATAGGCGGGGGAGGTCTGAACCCCGATGCCGCCCAGACCGACCAGCCAGAAGAATCCAGGTGCGGTGGGATCCTCGCCTATCACGAGATCGCGGTCTGGAGAGAAGGTGCGCAGACCAGTCCATTGGGAGTTGACGGTCCTGATGTCGAGCGTGGTGGCCAGGTTGATCCGTTCGATGGCCAGTGCGACATCCTCCATGCGGGGACGGACGTCCATCGGCTCGGACTCGACCTCCTCGGCCAGCGAACAGAGGAATTGGACGCCATCTGGTCGCAGGTACCACTTCTCGTGGGTCTCGACGACCATAGGCCACATCGATGACTGCTCACTTCCCGGCACCATGAATGCGGTGCGACGGTAAGGCTGGAGTCCAAGCGCCTCGACGTCTGCCAGCCTCGCAAGCACGTCGCCCCAGGCTCCGGCGGCGTTGACAACGACCGGGCTCGACAGTCGGCGGTTCCCGCTGGTCACCGTCCAGCCGTCATTGCTTCGTTGTATTGCGGTGACCGGTGCCGAAGTGATTATCTCCGCTCCGTTCGATCGAGCGATTCGGACGAAGGCCTGATGTAGGGCGGCGACGTCGATGTCGGCTCCGGACGGTTCGAAGAGACCACCTCCCACCCAGTCGGATCGGATGGCGGGGACCTTCTCGATGACGCCGTCGGCGTCCAAGATCTCGTTATCAGCTCCGTTGGCACGACCCGTCTCGGCCTTTACCTCCAGGTCGGCGAGACCCGAGGTATCCGCGACGAACAGCACAGGGCGTGGCGACAAGAGTGGTGAGTCGACGGCTCCGGGCGGTGGGTCTTCGAGGAAGGGACGAGCCGCCTTCACCAGGGGCCGAGAGCCTTGAGAGCCGTAGTTCTCGACGAGCATCGCCGCCGATCGCCCTGACGTGTGATAGGCGAGGCTCGACTCCATCTCGAGAAGGACCACCGAGCCATGCGGGGCCAGGTGTGCCGCAGCGGAGATCCCAGCGAAGCCACCGCCGATTACAACGAAGTCGGTCACGGGTTGACGATGATCCTTCCGATCGCCTTGCGATCGGCCACCCAATGCAGTGCCTCGGCTCCTTCGTCGAGCGGAAATCTGCGTTGAATGAGCGGAGAGATCTCGCCGTTCGCCGCCCAATCGACGATCTTGCGAAAGTTGGAGGCGTGTTTCTCGGGTTCCTCCTGGGTGAAACGGCCCCAGAAGACTCCGACCAGCGAGTTGCCTTTCAGTAGCGGCAAGTTGAGCGGAATGGTCGGGATCGTGCCGGTGGCGAAACCGATGACCAGCAGTCGTCCGTTCCAGGCCGTCGAGCGGAGCACCTGCTCGGTGAGGTCGCCACCGACCGGGTCGTACACGACGTCTACACCTTTGCCTTCGGTCAGTGCGCTAATGGCTTCCCGGATCGGCATCTCGTCATATCGGATGACTTCACTTGCACCGGCGCCCCGGGCAGCTTCGGCTTTCTCGTCGGAGGAGACTGCGGCGATCACACGTGCCCCGAGGATCGCTCCGATCTGCACCGCTGCCATCCCGACGCCACCCGAGGCGCCTAGAACGAGCAGGGACTCGCCCTCCTCCAGGCCGCCCCTGTCGACCAGGGCGTGATATGAAGTCCCGTAGCCTCCGGGCAGGGTGCTGCCAACGTCGCTCGGAACCCCAGCGGGCAATTTGGCCGCATTGTTTGCGGTCACAACTGCCCGCTCAGCCAGCCCACCACTGGAGGTGAATCCACAGATCCGGTCGCCTGGCGAGAACCCGGCTGCCTGGTTCGAAACCATCACCGTGCCAGCCAGTTCGTAGCCTGGGGCGAACGGCGGCTCGGGCCGGATCTGATACTGACCTTTGACCATGAGAGTGTCGGCGAAGTTCACGGTGACGGCCTCGACCTTGACCAGTATCTCGCCTGGGTCAGGGGATGGGTCCGGCAGCTCGCCGACTCGCAGCGATTCGATGCCGCCGTAGTCGTCACATATCAGTGCTCGCATCTTCGCAGACTATGACGGACGACTTCGATCTGCTTCTGACACAATCGTGATGTGCCGATCGAGCCCCTTCCCTCGCGCTTCGACCTACCCGACCCTCGCACGGCAGACGGTGAGGTGGTGGCCGTGGGTGGAGACCTCGCTCCCGGTACGATCCTCCAGGCGTACCGCCGTGGAATGTTCCCGATGGAGTTGCCAGACGGGCACCTCGCCTGGTGGTCGCCGGTCGACCGGGCGATCATTCCGCTGGGTGGTTTGCGTATCAGTCGCTCACTGCGCCAGTCGACCCGCCGTTTCGACCTAACCGTCGACCAAGACTTTCCGGCAGTTCTCGACCAGTGCGCCCAAGTGGACAGGCCAAGCGGATGGATCACGGACGAATTCAAAGAGGCATACACCATCCTCCATCAACTGGGCTGGGCTCACTCGATCGAAGTGTGGGATAGAACCGGTGACCTGATGGGCGGGCTCTACGGAGTTGCCATCGGAGGCTTCTTCGCTGGGGAGAGCATGTTCCACCTGGCCCGCGACGCATCGAAGGTCGCCCTCGTCCACCTGATGGTGGTGATGAGTGATGGTGGCAGTCTCGTCGACGTCCAGTGGCAGACACCACACCTGGAGTCGATGGGAGCGATCGTCATAGGTAGGGATGAGTATCTGGATCGACTTCCGGTTGCACTCGATACGGCGGGACCTCACGTGTTTCGGGCTGGTTAGAGTCGCCATGTGGTTCTGGGAGACAGGTGCCGCCAAGTGTCATAGCGGGTATCGACCTGACCGCAATGGGACGACGAGTAGCCGACCGGGCCAGGATCGTCGCCGAGAGCTCGGGGGCAGACCTGGCGTTGGTCCACGTCCTCGAAGCAGTCGGAGAGGCCATGATCCAACCATCGCTCGCCCGACTCATGCAGGAGCATCAGCGGGCCGAGGCGGGGCGCGTATCCGAATGGGTCGCGAAACGCACCACAGCCCGAGTAGATCTCGAGGTGATCAAAGGTTCCCCGGCTTGGGAGCTGGTGGCCCGGGCCAAGAAGGCCGATCTCGTGGTGTTGGGTTCTTCCACGGTCGACGCCTTCGCCGGTGGACCGGTGTCGCTGCGTGTCGCCCGGATGGCCACGAGCGACGTCTTGATCGTGCGTAGGCAACCACGGGCCCCCTATCGCAAGGTGATAGCCGCCGTCGACTTCTCGGAGGCTTCACGCAAGGCGGTGGAGAGGGCTCTCGAGGTGTTCCCCGAGGCAGAGCTCACCGTCATGTACTCGCTTCCGTCCCGCTTCGACCCCATCCTGTCCGAGGCCGGGCTGTTCGACGAAGAAGTAGATGCATCGCGGCGGACCCGCATGGAGACAGCTCAGGATCGGATGCTGGAGTTCACACAGTCGTGGAATGGCCGGGTCAAACATCTGGTCACCGATGGTCCCCCCAACGAGAACATCGACGAAGCCGTGAGACGACGTAGTGCCGACTTGGTGGTGGTGGGCAGTCGCGGCGCATCGGCTACCCGTATGGTTCTGCTCGGCACGGTGCCCGAGGCCCTCGTCGGTCATGGCCCGTGCGACGTCTACATCGCCCGGTTCCCATCGACCTTCCGGAGACCGTAGACGTCGTTTCCATCCTGGCCCCAACCCACCCCGATGTTACGTGGCCTAAAGAAGGATCGGTTTGGAGCTATCCGGCGTTGGCTAGGGCTTGCTTGACGGCACGTGCTATGTAGACCTTGGCAAGGTGGGCCTTGTATTCCTCGGATCCGTAGAGGTCTTCGAGGACCGTGATCCCATCGACCGCCTTCTCGGCTGCCGCCTTCACCGCGTCATCTGAACCGTCGGTCCCGATCAGTGCTTGGGCGACACCTTCGGCCAACTGTGGCTTCGTGCCGACCCCGGTGACGGCGATACGTGCCGCCTCGATCGAGCCGTTCGACTTCTTGACCCATGCTCCTGCCCCGGCGACCGCATAGTCGGAGCGACCGCCCCGGCGTCCCAACTTGTCGTAGGCCGATCCCTCACCCGCTCCTGTCTTGGGGATACGGATCGAGGTCAATATCTCGTTCGGCTCGAGAGCCGACGTCAACGAGTCGACGAAGAAGTCCGCGGCATCGATCTCCCGGGTGCCGCTGGCAGAGCCGACCACCATTACGGCCCCACAGGCGAGAGCCCCGGCCGGTTGATCGGCGGCGACATCGGCGTGCGCCAGGGCACCGCAGGTGGTGCCTCTGTTCCGCACCTGGACATCTCCGGTGAGCGCGGCAGCCATCGCCAGCGCTTCGGCGTTGGCCTTGACCACGTCACTCGACGCGGTGGTGGCGTGTCTCACCAAGGCTCCGATCTCGATGTGGTCACCGCTGTCGTCGATCTGGTCGAGACCGCCGATGCGTCCGATGTCGACCACGAGGCCGGGGGAAAAGAGCCTCATCTTCATCAGCGGGATGAGACTCATACCACCAGCCATCACCTTGGAGTCGTCGCCGAGGGCGCTGTATGCCTCGTCGAGTGACGAGGGCGCCACGTAATCGAAGGTTCGTGGGTACATGGTCAACCCCTCGCTTCCTGGATCGCGGCCCAGACCCGTCTCGGTCTGAGCGGCATGTCTATGTGTTTCACACCCAGCGGCTCGAGCGCATCGACAACCGCGTTGACGATTGTCTGCGCCGACCCGATCGTGCCCGCCTCGCCGATGCCCTTGGCGCCGAGGCTGTTGCAGAACGTCGGCGTGACGGTGTTGTTCAGCGAGAAGAAGGGCACGTCGGACGCGGTGGGGATCGGATAGTCGAGTAGGGAACCCGTCAGCAAGTTGCCGTCGGCGTCATAGATCGCCTCCTCGAACATCGCCTGACCGATCCCTTGCACGACCCCGCCATGCACTTGCCCGGCGACGATCATCGGGTTCACGACGTTCCCGCAGTCGTCAACGGTGAAGTACTTGAGGATCTTGACATCGCCTGTGTCCGGGTCGACCTCGACCATCGCCAGATGAGCGCCGAAGGGCCACGTGGCGTTGGGCGGGTCGAAGATCACGTGTGACTCCAGACCCCCCTCGAGCGAACTCTCGCCGAGTCGATGAGGCAGGTAGGCGGCGGCTGCGATGTCGTCCCACGCCACAGCGCTGTCCGGAGATCCGGTGACGTGCCCACCGGCTTCGTCGAGTTCGATGTCGTCCGCCGACGCCTCGAGGAGGTGAGCGGCGATCTTGCGGGCCTTGTCAGCCACACGCTCGGCAGCGGTAAACGTGGCGCCACCGTCGACGGCGAGGGAACGACTCCCGAATGTGCCGGCCCCCATCGGAGACTCCTCAGTGTCCCCGTGGATCACCCGGATCTTGCCGACTGGGATCCCCAGCCGATCCGACACGATCTGGGCCCATGTGGTCTGGTGTCCCTGGCCACTGGGCCCGGTGCCGGTCACGACGGTCACTGAAGCGTCGGGGTTCACCCTGACGAGTCCCGTCCCATAGAACCCGGCTGGCAGCCCGTAGGTGGACCACGAGAACCCGAGCTCTGACAGGGCGGTCGGGGCGAAACCACACACCTCGCAGTATGCAGACACTCCGATCCCCAGGTAGCGGCCCTCTTCGCGGGCTCTGTCGCGTTCTGCCTTGAGTCCCTCGTAGTCCGCCACCTCGGCGAGCTTGTCGAGATTTGTCCCGTAGTCGCCGGTGTCGATGGTGAATCCGATTGGAGAGGTCGCTCCCTCGTAGAACTGTGGGATGAACGCCTTCTTGCGCACTTCGAACGGGTCGGCCCCGATCTCACGGCAATAGGCGTCGATCACCCGCTCCAAGTAATAGGCCGCTTCGGGTCGGCCGGCTCCCCTATAGGCGTCGGTGGTCATTGTGTTGGTGAACACACACGTCGCCTTCCAGTGGGTCGGGAACGTGTACTGGCCCGATCCGACGAACAAGCCGAGGAAGGGGATCGCTGCTGTGAAGTTCTGCTCGTAGGCTCCCATGTCGGCGATGGCGTCGAGCTCGTATCCGAGGATCTCGCCGTCCTTGGTGCCGGTGAGCGTCGCCGTCGCGGTCCAACCGCGGCCCTGGATCGAGGAGCTGGGAGCCTCCCGTCTCGTCTCGGTCCATTTCACCGGCCGTCCCAGCCTCTGGGCGGCGAAGCACACCAGGATCTCATCGTTGTAGATGTTGAGTTTCACTCCGAAGCCGCCGCCGACCTCCGGAGCGGTCACATGAACCTGGTTGGCGTCGAGGTTGAATGTTGTCTTGATCGCACCCATGAGAGCGTGCGCCACCTGGGTGCTGGAGTGAACCCGGAATCGCTGGTAGCCGGCGTTCCATTCTGCGACAACGGATCTGGGCTCGATGGGCACCGGGATCAGCCGCTGGTTGACGGCTTCGATCGTCACGCTGACGGTGTCGTCACGAGCCTTTGCGTCGGCAATGGTCTGCTTGGTCGCGGCAATTCCTTCCTCGTCACCCCACGGACCCGCTTCCCAGGTGACGACGACGTTCGTCTCGAGGTCGTCGTGGACAAGGGCTGCGTCGGCCGCGGCTTCTTTGAGATCGATCACCGCAGGTAGCGGGTCGTAATCGACCTCGACGAGTTCCGCTGCGTCCCTGGCCTGGGTGGTCGTCTCAGCAATGACCATTGCCACGGCTTCACCGGCGTGGTTTACCTCGCCATTGGCGAGAAGGGGTCTCCCCCTCACGACAACCACCTGGGCGATGAGATTGCCGAGATGGGCTACGTCATCGTTGGTGTAGACCGCGACCACCCCGTCAGCAGTCTGAGCAGCCGACGTATCGATCGAATTGATCTTGGCGTGGGCGTAAGGGCTGCGAACGAAGGCCACATACGCGGTGCCGTGGGGCGTGATGTCGTCGACATAGTTGCCGAGGCCTTGAATCAGGGCCGGATCTTCACGTCGCCTGACTGAACCGCCGAGAGCGCTCTTGGTAGCCATTACTCGCCTCCCTCCCAGTCAGGGGGTGGAGGCTCGACACCACGCATCTTGGCCCCGGCGTACTCGATGGCCCTCACGATGTTGTGGTATCCCGTGCAACGACAGAGGTTGCCCTCGATCCCATGCCTGATCTCGTCTTCTGTCGGATCGTTGTTCGAATCGAGAAGGGCCGACGCCGACATGATCATTCCGGGTGTACAGAATCCGCACTGGAGACCGTGCCGCTCCCAGAACCCTTCCTGAACCGGATGGAGTTCGCCGTTGTTCGCCATCCCTTCGATGGTCTTGATCTCGGTGCCGTCGGCCTGGACTGCAAGCATCGTGCACGACTTCACAGCTTTGCCGTCGACGTGGACGGTGCAGGCCCCGCAGTACCCGGTCTCACATCCGACATGGGTACCGGTCAGACGGAGGTTCTCCCGGATGAAGTGGACGAGGAGTGTTCTCGGCTCGACATCGGCTGAGACGTTCCGCCCGTTCACGGTCATGGACACTTCCATCGCGAGCCCTTTCACTTGCTGACCAGTCCCCCCGAAGATATCAAAGGGGTAGGTGAGGTGTCGCCGAAAGCGATCTTCTCCCGGGGCTAGGAGGGAGTCGTGGGGATGCGCACGGTGAATGTCGTGCCATCGCTGCCAGTTCTCAGTGAAATGTCTCCACCGACACGAGTGACAATGGTGTGGACGGTGTGCATCCCGAGACCCGTCCCCTTCCCCGGTTCTTTGGTGGTGAAGAAGGGATCGAAGATTCGCGGTGCGACGTCATCGGGGATACCCGGGCCGTTGTCGGACACCTCGACAACGACGTCATCTCCGTCGTTGTGAGCTGTGACCGTCAACTTTCCACCGGCAGACAGGACGTCGGCAGCGTTGTCGATGAGGTTCGTCCACACTTGGTTGAGGTCACGGCCGGGTGCTTCGACCATCTGCAGGTCTTCGTCGAAGTCGAGTGTGACGTCGACGCTGCGCAGCTTGTGCTTGAGGATGATGAGGGTGTCCTTGATGCCCGCAGTGATGTCGACCTCTTGGATCGGGGCGCGATCGAGGAATGAGTATTCCTTGACCACCCTGACCAGCTCGGATATGCGGTGGGCGCCCACACTGAGTTCTTCCACCACCTGGTCACTTGCCGCCCGAAGGCCGATCCAGCGGAGTAGATGCGGTTTGAGGTCGTCGGGGGCGCTCGCAACCGTTTCGGCCAGCTCCTCGGTGGTCCAGCCCGCGTCGACCATGGCCGGAGCGATGTCCCATGGGCCCTCTACAGACATCGACTCCAGCCAGGCGACCAGGGCTTCCTCGGCATCGCCACGATCGAGGGCGGAGAGTTCGGTCGGATTCTGTGGATCCAACTCGATGGTTCGGTCACCGAACGCTGTGGACAGTGTGACCGCTTCTTCCCGCAGTTCCGCCTGGAGTCGGCTCAGCTCCTGTGTGGTCCGCGCCACTGCCGCAGCCGGATTGTTCAGCTCATGCATGAGCTGGGCGGCCATCTTGCCCAAGGCCGCCATGCGTTCCTCATGCCGCAGCGTGTCTTCGATGCCACGGAGACGCGAGGTCACCGTCCTGAACATACGACGCACGACACGGGAGTCACTAAGCAGATCCTCGAACGCCGCCACCGGGACACGGATTGCCTGAGTGGGAGCGATCGCCGAGACGGTTGCGGTTCTCGGGGCCTGGTCGAGAAGAGCAATTTCCCCTACGACATCCCCGGGCCCGATCCGTCCCAACTCGACCTCTTTGTCGCCGCTCCGCTTGGTCACCGCGAGTTGGCCCTCGACGACGACGTACATCTCCTCGGAGTCGGTGCCCTCGCGGATGATGACGGTTCCCTCATCGAGCTCGATCTGCTCGGAGGCATCGCACACTCTTTCGAGGAGGGCTTGGGGGAGATCGGAGAAATAGGGCAGACCCCGCAGGATCTCGGCTGTCGTTCTCAAAGGGTTGCCAGGTAGCTGTGGACGAAACGGATGGCGGTGGATCCTTCTCCGGTCGCACCCGCTACCCGGCGGATCGAGCCATGGCGCACGTCCCCGGCCACGAATATCCCTGGAACCGAAGCCTCGAGTGGGAACGGGTCACGCTCGAGGTGCCAGTCCTTCAGGGGGCCAACGTCGCCCCCGGTGAGGACGAATCCGCGCTCGTCGACCTGTACCAGATCGCTCAGCCATTCGGACTGGGCACGTTGCCCGATGAAGATGAAGATGGCTCCGGCTTCTCGCTCGGTGATCTCATCGGTGTCCAGGTTCTTCAGCGTCACGGTGCTGAGATGACCGTTGCCAGATGCCTTGACGATGGCGGTCCTCGGTAGGAGACTCACCGCATCGTTTGCCTCGAGATTGTCGATGAGATAGCGAGACATCGTTTCATCGAGGCTGGCGCCTCGAATCACGATGTTCACGTCGTCACTGAACCGGCTGAGGAACATCGCTGCCTGGCCCGCCGAGTTGCCACCGCCCACGACGTACATTGGCTTGCCACGGTGGTGCTCGGCCTCCATGCGCGACGTGCCGTAGTACACGCCCGTTCCCACGAGATCGTCGAGCCCTTCGGCTTCGAGTCGTCTGTAATCGACGCCACTTGTGACCACCATCGCCTTGGCGGCGACCGTGGAGCCATCGTCGAGGTGGACGATCTTGTACGGGTCCTTTCGCTCGATCTTGGAAACCCGGGCCGGGACCAGTAGCTCAGCGCCGAAGCGAGCTGCCTGCGCTGCCGCCCGACGTGCCAGATCGGCGCCACTGATGCCCTTGGGGAATCCGAGATAGTTCTCGATGAGGTTGGATTGGCCGGCCTGTCCCCCCGGCGCCGCTGCTTCGATCAACAGGGTCTTGAGCCCTTCGGACGCTCCGTAGACGGCTGCGGCGAGTCCAGCTGGGCCCGCGCCGACAATGATCACGTCGTAGGTCTCCGAGCTTGCCTGGTGCTGGAGACCGATGCGAGCGGCGACCTCGCCCGGTGAGGGACGGGACATCGGATCGCCGTCCGGGAAGAGGACCAACGGCAGACCGTCGTTGCCGACACCGGCTGCCTTCATCAGTGATTCCGCATCGGGGTGGGTGCCGACGACGATCGACATGTACGGAATCTGGTTGTTGGCGAGGAAGGCCCGCAGTTCGAATGCCTCCTTCGACCATTCGTGGCTGACCACCCGAATGCCGGAGAAGGTGGGCCTGTAATCGGCCTGCCAGTCGGTGAGGAGATCATCGAGGATCGGGAAGAGCCTCTCGTCGGGCGGATCCCAAGGCTTCATGATGTAGTGATCGAGACCTACGTCGTTGATCGCCGAAATTGCCGCCTCCGTGTCTGCATACGCGGTGAGCAGTGCCTTCTTGGCGTCGGGAAACAAATCGAGGGACGCCCTCAGCACATCTACCCCGGTTACGTGTGGCATGCGCTGGTCGGCCAGGATCAGCGCCACGGCATCACCCCGGGTCGACAGTTCCGCCAGGACGTCGATTGCTTCCTGGCCGCCCCCAGCACCGATGATCCGGTAGTCCGTTGCATATCTGCCCCGGAGATCGCGTTGAACTGCGCGGAGGACCTCGGGCTCGTCGTCGACGGTGAGGATTACCGGAGGCGAGTCGCTCACTTGGACAGATAGTGGTCGGGGAAGCAGTAGCGCCAGGTTTCGCCGGGCTCCACCGATTGGATCAGCGGGTGTTGAGTCTCTTCCCAGTGCCGGCGGGCATGACGATTTGGAGAGTTGTCACAGCAACCCACTGCGCCGCATTCGAGACAAGCTCGAAGATGGACCCACTTGCTCCCGATGGCAACACACTGATCACACACCTTCGACGATGGTGTGGCTGGCTCGGTGAGTTGATCGAAGTGGTTGCAGGTGCGAATAGCCATCGGCAAGTCGCATCATAAGGGAGCCTTGCGGTCGAACGCTCTCCCCTGCGCGCTTCACGATTTGGTCTGGGTGCTTATCGTGTCACAGCCCTGAGGGTCGAATCATGAGCGTCATCCGCATATCACCACCACAACTCAGGACCAAGGAATCCGAAGGACACCGGACCGCCACCTGGTTGGAGTTGTTCTACGACCTGGTCTTCGTTGTCGCAGTTGCGATCGTCGCCGCCCGTCTTCTCGGAGACGTGACCTGGACCGGGATGGCCTCGTTCTTCGGCTACTTCGCCCTCCTCTGGTGGCTCTGGGCCAGCCATACGTACTACGCCGACCGATACGACACCGACGATCTCGTGTATCGCCTCCTCGCCGCAGGCCAGATGGTTGCGATAGTCGTGATCGCGGCCGCTCTCTCACCGGACGAAGCCGGTTCGACCCGGGCCTTCTCATTTGGGTACGCCGCCTCCCGCATCTTTCTCTTGGTCATGTATTGGCGGGCCTATCGTCACGTTGCCGAGACCCGGGTCCTGGTCAAGGGGTATCTCATCGGGTTCGGTGCGGCGGCGATTGTGTGGACCGCTTCCGCCCTCGTGAGCGACGACGCCCGCGTCGCTTTGTGGGTGGTGGCTCTCGTCATCGATCTGGCCACGCCGTGGCTGATGCGTCAGGAGCAGGCTCGGGTGCCCCTCGACGTATCTCATCTTCCCGAGAGGTTCGGGTTGTTCACGATCCTGGTGCTTGGAGAAGCGATCGCCGCCGTCATCATGGGACTCGGTCACTCCCACTGGGCGGTTTTGACGACGCTTGCAGCCGCGCTCGGCGTCGGGGTCGCCACTGCGCTCTGGTGGCTCTACTTCGACAATGCTCGTGGCGCTGTCGTCCGTCGCGACGCCTCTGTGCGCCGGACCTGGCGACCGACGGTGTGGATCTACTCCCACCTGCCACTGGCTGCCGGTCTGGCGGCATCAGGCGTCGCTTTGGAGATGGCCGTGGCTGAGGCAGGGCACGGGGCCATGCCATTCACCGATAGATGGCTGTTGGTCGGATCCGTCTCGGTGGTATTCCTATGTCTGGCGACGATCCAGCTCGCCGCCACGGCTCCAGGACGCGGACCGGGTCGATCTATCGTTCTCTCGAGACTGCTCGGGATCCCGTTCCTCCTGATGATTGGTCTGTTCTCGGACCTCGAATCACAGTGGGTGGCGCTCGGTGTGCTTGGAGTGTGCATCGCCGAAATCGTTTCCGACATGTCCGCACCCGACGGAGCAGAAGCTCCGTCACTCGAGGAACCAGAGGTGATAGATGATTGAGATAGACGACTCTCGTATCGAGATACGAGACGAGGATTCGGAGGCTGCCTACTTGATCGTCGTCGACGGTTCTCCGGTGGGAAGAGCCGAGTACCGGACCATCGAGGACCGTCGTGTCTTCACACACACCGAGGTCGACGAGGAATACTCCGGGATGGGTCTGGCGAACAGGCTGGTGAGGTTTGCGCTGGATGACATGCAAGAGCAAGGAAAGTCGATAGTCCCGATCTGCCCCTTCTTCGCCGCCTACATACGGCGCCATCCCGAATACGACGATCTAGTCGATCACGGTCTGGCTAGGCAGCTGAAGAAGAGTCGCTAGATCTCAGACGTCGATCGTGAGCTCGGCCACCCCCGGCTCGAGTGCTGTCCCGTTCAGCATCGAACGGAGCTCGGTATGCAGCTCGTCGAGCTGGACGTCGGAGTGGGCGGGGTCATGGTGGAACGTCACGAGACGGGGGGTCTCGGCCATCCGGGCGAAATCGACGAGTTGGCTGAACGAGGTGTGACCCCACCCGACACGGCGGGCGTACTCCTGTTCCGTGTACTGCGCATCGTGGATCAACACGTCGGCGTTCACGGCTAGGTCGTATCCGGAGATCCACTCGGTCTTGCTCGGGACCGCCCCGATGCCCAGTGCCGGCTCATGATCTGATAGGTACGCGACACTCTTGCCGTCCTCGGTTATCCGGTAACCCAAGGTCGATCCCGGATGGGTTATCAGATCGGCACGAATTTCGAGTTCGCCAATGTGAAATCGTGAAGGGGTCACATCGTGGAACGTCACACTTGGCAGGTCCCGAACTCGAACCGGGAACAGGGGAGGAGACAAGTAGCGCGAGATCCGTGAACGGAGGTCTCGGGTTGTCGAGATGGGACCCCAAACGTGGGTCTCCACCTCGGGGTTCAGAAGAGGTCGGAAAAAGGGGAGACCCTGCACATGGTCCATGTGCAGATGGCTGAGCAGGATGTCGACTCGTTCGTGGTCCCCTATGTGGTTACCGAGCTGGCGTATGCCACTCCCTGCGTCGAGCACGACAAGGTTGCCGTCGGAGGTGAGTAGCTCGACGGACGAGGTGTCACCGCCATAACGGACTGTGTCAGGCCCCGAGGCCCCGATCGAGCCCCGGGTGCCCCACAAGCGCAGCCTCAATCGCCGATCTCCCAGAAAGTGGCGAACACGCCCGCAAATCGGGCGCCCTGACCTTCGACTGGCATGGCGGACACAGCCACGTCACGCCAGACCCCGTCGATCCCACAGAACCGGACCTCTCTGTGGTTGGGCTGACGTTTGGAGAGAGCGACGACCACCGGAAACTCGTAATCCTCCATGTGTGTGCCATCGAGATTGGTCAGCCGGAACATGGCGCCCAGTTGCTCTGCATGGACCGGACCCACCTCGTCGAACTGAATCCCCAGCAGACCTTCGGCTGGCTCGTTGTAGTAGACGAGGTTGCCGTCGCTGTCCATCATCCAGATCGGGATGCTCAGATAGCTGGCCACCTGACGGAGGAGGATCATCTCCACCGGCTGCTGGGTTTGCATCACTACAAACTACTTCGGTCGTGGAGTCTTCGGAGCCGCCGGGCAGTTATTCGATGACAGACCACGGGGAGTGTTGAGTGTTGCTATCGTTGTGATGTTCAACGGTAAGTGCCTCAGAAGGGGCGAAAGGGGTTGGGAGCCCATGAATGGGAAAATACAAACACGTCTTGCGCTACTTGTCGGGGTCGCGGCCCTAGCCGCGGTTGTCGTACCGGCAACACTTGCCCTCGGATCGCACCAAGGAGGAGAAACGGTTGAGGGCCCTGCCTCATACGTCTTTCTAGAGATGGGAAGGAACGATCGGGTGACCTTCGAGGGTCAGACGCAGCCGATTACCACACGCAACAACAACTGCACGGTGGTCACATTGGGTAGTCCGGAACTCCTGGTGCTCACCCCATTTGGGGGTGTCCTCGGTCACACCAAGGATGCGTTAGGTGTGCAGAGCACCGGTGACGGAAGTGGCGAGCCATGCTCACGTGTCGATTCCGGCAAGAGTGAGGCGATCTCGGTCAGCCTTGGCTCAGCGATGGCCGGCTCAGTCATGACTGCTGTCGATGTCGATCTCGAACTGAAGAGCAACGCCACAGTTCAAGTGAGTTATCTCCACGAAGGTGTCCAGGTGGCTACGCATATGTTCAACCCGACCGATGCCTCTGACGATGGTCCCGATTCAGGTGATGGTGACAACTATCGCTACGCCCATCGGCCGATGAGTGGTGGCGAGCAGGTCTATTTCGACGAGGTGAAGTTCACACCGATCACGGGCATCCTCTCTTTGGAGGGTGGCTCTGACGGCACCGACGCCGGCAGTCTGGTCACGACCAACAACTTCAGCCAGTTCGAGGTCATGCAGGGGTTCGATGGCGAGATCACGTGTGGCGACGAGGAGCCCATCGGGGCCGGGGGAACCACTTCCGGAGTCGTAACCATGCACTCCGAAGACAAGGGTGAAGGCTGGCTGCTCGATCCCAATTGCGATCTCAAGCCATATAACGCTTGGACCACGTCGGACTCGCTGGCCTTCGTGCCCGAGCTCGAGGGGACGACGGCTCGGTACACCATCGCGGTCACCGTGAAAGACCAGGCGATCGTGGTCGAGCCCGACGGCACCATCAGTTCGCTGATAGCCGTCTACGACCCGGCGCCGGCGCTGGCCTTCCCTGACGTGTCTGCCGACCTGCCACTTCCAGCCTGCGAAGGCACTCCGGAGCTGGTCCCGGGGGCGGCCTCTGACGCCTTTTGGACACAGGCAGACGTAGGTCTTCTCCCCGACGGGGCGACCGCGTGCTGGTATCACGCCTCGGTGGAGCCAACCGGCGAAGGTGAGGGAACCGAAATCTGGGGCATCTACTTCGAGGACGACCCCGGGTTCGGATTCAAGTAGCAGCGACTTGATCCTCGATGCCGAGCGTGGCGCGTTCGGCATCGAGGATCTCTTGCAGCGAGGAATCGACTTCGCCCATTGAGATGAGCGCCTCGGCCAGCTGAACTACGTCGAATTTGTTCCCGCTGTCCGTGACTTGTTGCAAGGCCTCCGTCACCGTTTCACGCGCCTTTTCTCGATCGCCAAGCCCGTCCCAGCGCACAGCGGAAGCGATGGCAAGTCGTGCCCTGAATTCCCCTGTATCGGTTGATCCGGGCTGTTGGATCGCGTCAAGCAGGTCCTTGGCTCTCTCGAATTGACCGTCTCTAGCCAGCGCGTCTACGAGGGTCACCCGGCTTTCCAGGGACCATGCCGAGTCTGGCTGCGACTCGAGCGAACCTTCGAGACGTTCTATCGCGTCACTAAAGCGACTCTCTCCTGTGAAAAGACGTGCCCACTGCAGGTCGACGAGGGGCATGTAGTGACGTGCGTTAGACGCCCGATAGGTCCGCTCCGCTTCTCCGAGGGGTGAGCGAGCTTCGGAATACCGTCGTTGGCTGATCAGTATTTCCGCAATGTTTGCCCGGATGAGTGCAGCATAAAAAACGTCGCCCGATCTCTCCGCGGCGTTCAGACTCTGCTCATACCAATCGATGGCCTGGTCCCATTGGTCTTCTAGGTAAGCGAACGCCCCCATATTGTTCATGATCACCGCCGCCCTCGAGATCGATCCGAGGCTCGTGTAGATCTCGATCGCCTCCTCTCCATGACGTGGTTCGTCGACGCCCAACATGAAGTTCGACCAATCGAGAACGCCGTATGCTCGGGCGATGGCCTCACGCTCGTCGTAGTCTTGCCCCAGCGCAATCGCTTCTCGAGCGCAAGCGGCGGCGTGATGGGGCTCGCCGTCGGCAGCATGGACACTGGCTTCATACGCAATCAATCGGGCCAGGCTCGCTCCCTCTCGTGCTGAAAATGGAGAAGGCCCGACTGCTTTTCGGCCAAGAGTCAGGTTCCGTTTCGCCTGCGACAAGTTTCCCGTTCCCATCCAGGTCTCGGCTTGCTTCAGATAGATCTCAGCTATCCGTTCCGGATTGCCGTTCCCGGCATTGATCGCACGTCGGAACGCTTTTCGAGCTTCCTCATAGTCGCCAATCATGTCGTGAACCTCGCCAAGGCTGGCCCAGGTGTCGGCAACAGATGCTGCGCTGACCCCGGGGAGATGCCTTGCCGATTCGAGCGCACGTTCGTAATGAACGACAGCTTCGGAGTTCGAAAAGGCTGCTTGTGACTTGGCGGCAGCGATCCGGGAGTATTCCCATGCCTTTTCGTGCCGTCCTGCTTCGGAGAAGTGGTAGGCGAGGAACTCAGCCGAAGCCGCTGGATCGTGGCCCGACATTCGCTCGACGACCTCACCGGCCCTGCCGTGGAGTTCCCTGCGACGCCGATACGGAAGTCCCTGATAAGCGACGTCATGGACAACGGCATGCTTGAAGCGGAGCCGCGTATTGCCATCAGCCTCGATGAAACGTTCCAATGTCGTTCGGGTTGCCTCGTCGATCTCGATGGCATCGGGGGCCAAGAATTCGTCGAGCACCAATGTCGGGAAGCTGTTGCCCAAGACCGACGAGTAGCGGAGGGTTTGCCGCGCCAGGGGAGGGAGGGAGTCGATCTGGGTCGAAACGACGGCGTCGAGCGAGTCTGGAATATTCTCTGCGCTCCCGGTCTCGCGTATGACACCGATGATCTCAGAGAGAAATAGGGGATTACCACCGGCCCGATTCACGATGTTGTCGAGCTGATACGGTCGCAACGGCGCTGCGGATGTCGCCTCGATCGTGATCTGACGCATCGTTTGATCGTCGAGTGGAGCCAGGGCTATCCCATCACCAAACGAATTCACGTCGAGGCCCTCCAGATCACGCGTCGTTGCTATGACAGTCCAGGGCCGCGTCTCGGCGGCCGACCCGATGCGGAGCAGCAGGTTCCGGGACGCCTCGTCGAGCCATTGAGCATCATCAGCAACCACGGCGAACGGCTCATTGTGGAGTTCCGATAGCAGGTCGACTATTGCGGCCGCAGTCCGCTCGGGCCGAAAGCGCGGGTCGATGGCAGCTGTGGTCTCGTTGTCAGCGATATCGATGTGAAGCACGTCACCTAGCAGCGGAATCAGCGGGCGGAGGTCTGGGGCCGCCTTTCTGATTGCCGCGCTCAACCGACGAGTCATCGTTTTCGCGTCGCCACGCTCTATGCCGAGCTCACGTCGCAGAGGGTCGCGAAAGGCCCAATAAGCGTTGTCAGACCCGTTGGGCTCCGCCTTGATGGTAAGCGTCGCCAGACCGGGGCATCTTTCGATCACTTCGGCGATCAGGCGGGTCTTTCCGATTCCGGTGTCACCCGCGATGGTCATCATCCCGCCTCGTCCGACCCGGGCACAGGTGGTGACGATGGAAACGAGCATCTCCAACTCGGCCTCCCGACCATGGAACGGAAGTTCATGTTTGGTCTCTGGAGGACGCACCCCGATCTCCTCGAACACCTCGTAGGCAAGAACCGGCTGCTCCTTGCCCTTGACGTGGAACGGCTCCAGTGCTTCGGTATGGAAGAGGCTCGAAGCTGCGTCGAGCACGCCGGGACTCGAGTACAACGACCCGGGTGGGGCCGCAGCCATGAGCCGTGCTGCGAGATTGACCGTGTCCCCCATCACCGTGAAAGTTCTGCGAAAATCAGTGCCGACATCGCCGGCGAACACATGCCCCCGGTTCACCCCGACCTGAACTGACAGGTCGAGGTCGCTGTCGAGGATGGAACGGGCGGCGCGGAGAACGCTTCCCTCGTCGTCATGCTTGCTGGCGGGAACACCCCCGGCAATGATGACCTTTCCTCCGTCAGAATCGATGTCGGTGGCCAAGAAGGTGATCTCTTCTGCATCGACTGACCGCTGAATCGCACTGATCAGTTGATGAAGCGCCGCTGCAACTGCATCCGACCCATGGGCTGCGAGCATGCCGTCGACGCCCTTGAACTTGACGAAACCAATCGTTGCTAGGCGGTGCTCGGAGTCGGAGATTCCGTAGGTGAGGTGGTCGCGGAGTTGACCTGGCACGAATGAGGATAGATCCGGGTCCTGACCTTGGTCCCTTGTCACGGGGCCGCATACGGGATGGTCGATCTTGTGTTTCTTCAGCAGCACGCCAGACCCCTTTGGCTCTCCGAAGAACGCGGCGGGCAATCGTTCCGCCACACTCCGGCTGACCAGAATCTCCCCGGCTTCAGCCGTGGACTCCATCTCTGTTGTGTGAGATGCGACCGGCCCGGTCACGAGCAGCTCTCTATGCGACTCTCCCACCAAGAAGAAGTCGACCGGGCCGGTGTGGATACCCGAAGACATTTTCAGGTCGATACGGCCCACCGACGTTTTCTCCCTGGAGGCTTCTCTGAGGGCGGCTCTCATTTCGACAGTCGCTGCAGTCGCCTGCCAGACATGGTCCTCGGTGTCGAAGAGCAGCAGAAGTGCGTCTCCTCCGAACTTGATCAGAGAGCCACCGCGGCTGAAGACGATCTCGAGCATCGCGCCGAAGACACGATTGAGAACCGCAGTCAATTCCTCCGCACCGATCCGGCCCCGTCGAGCCAGTCGTTCCGACAGGTTGGTGAAGCCTGATATGTCGACGAAAACCAGGGTGCCCTCGACGGCACGCCACAAAGAACCGGACGCGTGACGGTCCCACTCCGATGCCACTCTGGGCACATATGGATCGAGCCCGCTCGCCCGATCAGCCACGCTCTACCTCCTGATCAGGGCTTCCCAGGGTAGACGGAAACAAGAAGACTCATGCCGGAGGGTCGAGCCATTGCTCGAGAGCCGACTTAGCTGCCTCGTAGCCACGCGTCGCAACTGAGACCGGGTCGGAGAAGTCCAGCATCGACACTCCTCGTATGTCGAGATTGAGATAGAAGTCGGCCAGCCCGTCGCTCACCTGACGGTCCCGCTCCCGCATCGAGGCGGTGATCATGGATCGCATCAGGACGGCCGAGATGCCGGGGTAAGGCGAACGCTGACGCCCGGTTCTTGCTCGAAGAGCCTTCCATCCGGAGACTGCCAACCCGTAGTCCCCATGGGCTCCCGGGCCCCGTGGAGGGGCTACGTCAAATGCAAGGACGCGGCCGATCGGAGCCTCGCTTCTGGCGATGTCGATCGGCAGGTTGTTGAGCACACCACCGTCGACGAGCAAGGCATCCTCAACGGGGACCGGGGGCATCACACCCGGTATTGCGCTCGTCGCCCTGATCGCAGTCACTAGAGACCCCCTGGTGTGCACATGAGGCCGCGACGTGGTCAGGTCGGTTGAAACACATAGGAAAGTGGTCCACAGATCGGAGATCTCCCGGTCGCCGAAGTTCTCGAGAGCCAGCTTGGCGATCTTTTGCCCTTTGATCAACGAAACCACTGGAAGGGTGTAATCGAGTAGAGCCGAGAAGTTCTCACGCGCCAACACGAGGAGATCCTCGGGCGTGTTGCCGTCGGCGATCAGGGCCCCGAATACGCCACCGATCGATGTTCCCGCCACGATGTCGATCGGGATCTCCAACTCCCGAATCGCACGGTAGGCCCCTATGTGGGCGAAGCCGCGTGCGCCGCCACCACCTATCACCAGGCAATTGGCCCGTCCGGTCACTACACGAGCGGCGCGTGCCAAATCCGACACTGAGTCCCGAGCAACATGCAATGCGCTTCCACAGCCCAGGTCGCGTATCAAGCGAGCTGTGCCCGTCGGTCGGCTCGCACCGGCATGCTCGACGAGGAGAGTCCGGGGCACCCCGGAACGACAGCCCGACAACAGCGAGCCGAGTCGCGAGACTTCACTGGGGCTGAGCTCGTCCTGGGTGGCGACGATGACGTGGTCGGCTAAGTCCAACGCCCGCTGCGACCAGGGGCCGGCCACGTCGCCGACGTCGAGAATCAAGTGATCCACGTTGAGCTCTAGCTCGTCCATCAATCTGGAGACCCTTACGTTGCCCACCTCTCCTTCGGCTGAGTCGGAGATTCCTGGGGTTTCCAGGAGTGCATCTACGCGGTCCGCCGACAACGACTCGACAGAACCCACTGTGGACAACTCGAAGCCGAACCCATCGACGATCCTCTCCCGGAGGGGGCTGGGTGCGACCAGCGCAACCACAGTTGCTGGGGCAGAACGCGCCGGGGCGTGCACGTACGCCGAGACCGCAGAACGCGCCATGTCGACAAGCACACCAGGCTGACTCTCGGCAATACCCAAGAACGTGTCATCGGTCATCTCGGCCACCACGCTGTGACGAAGCGCAACGACTCGGCCCAGACGAGGCGTGTCCGAAAGGACTCCGAGGTCCCCGATCAGTCCTCCCTTGCCCACCGTCCCAATTGGGGCGTCGCTGTTCTGCTGTTCACGCCTGAGACGACCCCTGACGACGAAGTACACAGCGTCGGAGGGGTCGCCCTCATTGAAAAGGACCTCTCCTGCTTCGAGTTTGCGCCATTCGACAGCAGAACAGGCGGCGGCCACCCTCGACGGGTCGGTGACTCCGAGTCGTTCGACGATGATCTCGGCGAGCTCTCCCTCTTCCGCTCGTCGTACCGCGAGTGCTGAGAGGTGCTCCGCGAAATCACGGTCCGTCGTCAACAACGTCTGAAACATGGTCGCAGGTATCGAATAGAGCTCAGATGGTGCGTTCGTCTTCACGGTCGCCGTTCGAAGGCCCCCTCCAAGCGAGACCATCTCACCCACAACCGTGCCTGGGGCGTTCAGCTCGGCCAGGACGGCGTCGTGGCCTTCGATCGTCTTGGTCACCACGAGAGAGCCCTCGATTAGAACGAAGACAGAGTCGGCTCTCTCGCCCTCCGTCACGACGATTTGGTCCTCGTCGACCCGTCTTATGACCATCTCATGATCAGCGGCTGCCAACGACCGCAACCGGTCGAGAAGCGGTACGGCTGGCCCGTCAGATGGCGTCATCCAGGACCCAAGGCATAGACGAAGCCGTCCCCGCCTGCCACGAACACCACGCCGTTGGCTACCGCAGGGGCGGCGCGCACGTGTAGATCGGTCTCCCACGTCCACAACGTCTCGCCCGACGTCGCATCCACTGCGCGGACCACGCCGTCTTCCGACGCGACATACACGACGTCAGCTGCCACGACGGGCGGACTCGATATCGGACTATCCGCAGTCACCTGACTTGCCGGCCACTGGTGCTCGTTGCTGGGAAGGTGGATCGAGTAGAGATAACGACCAGCTGGTAGGTACATCGTGTCACCGATGATGGCCGGGGGGACACGAACGGGGGTGTCTGCCACGTAGAACGGGAGGCGATTGGGGACGATCCCGGAGCAGGCGCCGACCGGAAGGGCCCAGATGTTCTGTCCAGTAGTACCGACGTACACGGCTTCGTCGGTGATGATCGGAGAGGTGACGATGGGGGCCAGGGCGTCGAACTCACAGACAGGCGTGGGGATGTCCGAGCTGACGTCGATGAGGTGCAAAATGCTCGACTCGCTGCCCACGTACAGGATGCCGGAATGGAATGACAGATCGGCAGAGATCGGGCCCAACCCTTCGCCCTCGGCGGGAAACCGCCAGATCTCATCACCGCTGATCAGGTCGAGTCCATATACGAAGCCATCGTTGGTGGCCACGAACACTCGACCGTTGTCGACGACTGGAGAGGATCGGATTCGTTCACCCAATTGTGTGGACCATTGCACCCCGTTGGCCACTGCGGCGTCCTGACCGCGAACCACTCCGTTGTCATCGACGACCACCAGCATCATGGGAGATTGGTTTTCCTCCATCTCACCCTGGCCCAAACCCGGCGCCGCCGCGATTCGCCCGTCAGGCGGCATCGTCCATATCTCCGAACCTGTGGTCTGATCCAAGTTGTAGAAGGTCCCTTCGGTGGTTCCGACGTAAACGCTCGAACCAAATGTGATCGGTCCTGCCTCGATGGGTCCCGCGGTCTCGAACCGCCAGTAATACCCGTCCACTTCACGTGGCCCGACCGCATCGACCAGACCGGTCCGTTCATAACTGCCCCGATAAACGCTGGTTCCGAAGAAGATGTCCACGTCGGCGGGGATCGCGATTTGGGTTTCTTCGAGCGATGATGGGGCGGCTGTGACGCTGGGAACCGAACCCTCCTCGACTGAGATGGAGTTTTCAGTGGCGGTGGAGCCGCCAGTGACTTGGGAGACGGCCCAGGCGGTTCCGGCGGCCAGTGCGACGACGCCAAGCCCCGCAGCGATCGCCAACAGCCCCCGGCGTCGGCGTGACGGTCGTCTTTGTATCACCAGTCCCGACGAGCGCCGCTGCGCCGGACTGAGGGGCGAGTCAGCCGACAATCCGGCTGCAGCCAGGGAGGCCGACATCGCCCGGACAGCCGCCTCACGGTCAGGATCCTCCACCGGAGTGGGCATATCGAGAGCGGCGCGGATGTGCGGTTGTTTAGACCAATCTTCACGCCAGTCATGGGGAACACGCTTGTCGATCGCATGGATTGCAAGGATCACCGAAGCCGCTTCGCCACTGTCCCACTTGCCCGCGGCGTGTACGGCTCGCGCCGCCATGATGGGCTGCCCGGCATACAGGGCGATCGATATCGCGTCGGAGGCGGCAGAGTCAGCGCCGCCTCGCTCAGTGAGAGCGCACAGGGTCTCCGCAGCCCACCCGTACAGCTTTGCTTGGAGCAGTTGGTCGGCCAGGTCCTCCAGGTCTATGTCCGACCAGGTTTCTCCTGCCAGAGCCTGGGCCTCGATCGTCAGTGCGAGGCATCGCGTGCGCCAACGCCAACCGTCTGCACCCGGTGGCGTTGTCTCGAACGCGGCTGCAAGGTCTGCTCGTGCCAGCCCAACGTCGCCCGCTGCGAGATGAACTCGAGCGCGGGTTACCAAAGCCATGTTCTCCCAGGCGGGCAATTGACGCGTGACTAGGTCGAGGGCGCGCTCGGCCGCCTGGAGTGCCTCAGTGGTTCGACCGTAGAGCGTCGCACCCTCGGCCACGGCCAGATCGGTGAGGAAGAGTGGGGCCTCTACTCCCGTCTCGGCGGCCAAGGTCTCCGCAGTCGCGATCGCTTCCAGGCCTTCGTCTGGATGCCCGGACGGGAATAGCGACCGCGCTCTCCATGCCTCCTTGTCCGCCAGGGAGTCTCTACCTTCGATGCGTTCGGCGTGGTCTCTGAGTCTGTTGAATTCCTTCTCTGCCCAGCTCATCTCGCCGCGATCGAAATGAACCCAGGCCCTGTTGAGCCCAACGGTGAAGTCCGCCGACTCGGCCCCAGATCTGGTCGCGATGCCCTCCGCCTTGGTCAGGGTGGCGTCGGCCTCTGCGGGAAAGCCCAGTCGGCTGAGAGTCCGCGCCTGAAATGCCAGCATCCGCGCCAGCTCGGATGGCGGCCCGTCGAACGCAGAGAGCTCCGCCATAGCGATCAGGTACTCAGCACGTTGCGGTTGCTGTGAGTCGTCGGCAATCGCGGCTGCGAGGTACAAAGCCTCGGAAAGCTGGTCGGGCGTGCACAGTTCGACGGCACGCTCGGCGTGTGCCCGAGCTGCATCGGTGCGCCCCGCCGAGCGCAAGAACCTCGCACTGATGAGGTGCAGGGAGGCCAGGTCGCCCGGATCCCCGGCGTGACCGATCTCAGCGGCCGAACGCAGGGCGGACTCTGACATGCGGTGGGCCTCAGAGTTTGCTTGCGATGCCGCCGCACTTCGTGCCGCCTCGAGGAGAAGGGGAAATGCCAGGCCAGGTTGCCCCGCTTCGACACGGAGCTGGCCGAGACGTCCTGGACCGGTCGTGTTGGGATCCAAAGCATCTGCGAGACGCGCGGCGACATTCCCGACCCTTGCCTCTTGCACGGCAATGGCCCGGGTGCCGGCTGCCGTTGAAGAGAATCCACCCCGCCCCTGCTGGATGAGACCTTCACCGACGAGGAATTCCCCCAAACGAAGTATCTCCTCCTCGGACCGTCCTGCCGCCCTCGCCGCCACACTCACCGGCAACCACCCGGTCGTAAGGCTGCATGCGGCGAGCAGATCGAGACTCTCGGGTGGTAGATGGGTGATGTCGACATCTGGGATGGCTTCGGAGGTTTTCAGTCTCTCGATACGAACCGAACCATCGAGTCGAGCGACCAGATCATCCGGATCCCAGGTGGCGTCTGCCGTGTTGGTGCGGAAAGCGAGGACCACTACCGATCCGGGTCCTTCAGACTTCATGATTCGCTCGAGACGCCCCAGCGAAGTGGCGTCTGCAGACTGAGCTTCCTCGATCACAATGGTCCGTGACGAGCTCGACTCCAGGTCCAAGACATCGGCGAGACGGCCGGGCTCACCGCCGCAGGATGACGCACAGACGACACGAGTGACAGCATTCGACAGCCCGGTCAGATCACTGCCCAACGTGCCATCGACACTCTCGAGGAGAATGACTGTCGACCTGCCCTCGCCTCTGGCAGCGTTTCCATCCTCGATCAGATCCTGCACCAACGCGACGACACCGTCCGAATTCGACTTGCCCATTCGTCCCACTTCTCCCGTGTCCCGGATGCGGAAAGGTATCACGGGAGCATTCCGAGCGATGGTGAAACCACTTCAAACGAGGTGCCAATACCGACGGGTGACGACCGGCGGACACTTAGAGTCCTGGTGCAATGGACGAACGGCGAGAACAGCTCGGGCTCCCCACTGGTGTCTTGACCTTCATGTTCACCGACATCGAGGGTTCGACCCGGACATTGCAACAAATCGGGGACGTGGCGTTCGCCGAACTGATCAGACAGCATCATGAGGTGATCCGCGCTGCCCTCGAACACGGTGGTGGCATCGAGATCTCGACCGAGGGCGATTCCTTCTTCGCCGTCTTCCGAGACGTGATGGGCGCAGTTGACACTGCGGCTCGCATCCAGATCGCACTTGAGGAGCAGTCAGCTCACTGGTCGGCTCCCGTCAAGGTCAGGCTCGGTCTCCACACCGGAATGGGGATGCTGGGAGGGGACAACTATGTCGGGGTCGACGTACACAAGGCGAGCCGAGTTGCCTCTGCGGCGCATGGCGGCGAGGTGCTCCTCTCGGACGAGGTCGGCCAAGTCGTGCGGGCGATCCGTGGCGATGACGCCACGCTGAACCTGGGGAGATACAAGCTCGCCGGTTTCGCAGAGGCCGAGATGCTGCATCGCCTCTTGGCTCCCGGGCTCCCTTCAGCGTTCCCACCTCCGCGGGCGCGGCACGCCGATTCGCGTCTCCCTGCACCCGCAACCGAATTCGTCGGACGTGAGGAAGAGATCGTCGAGGGGGTCGAGACCATCAGGACGGCGCGGCTCGTGACACTCACCGGTCCGGGTGGAACCGGCAAGACTCGTCTCGCCATCGAGATCGCGAGACGTCTCGAGTTGGAGATACCCGATGGGGCGGCTTTCGTCTCGCTGGCGAGCCTCAACGACGCCGATCTGGTGATCGGTGCCATCCTCGAGGCCCTCGAGCTGCAGATTGCCGGAGGCGTGGATCCGACAGAGCGTCTGACGCGTTACTTGTCTGAGCGTCGGGTGCTCCTCGTCCTCGACAATCTCGAGCAACTCCACGACGTCGGTGGGGTTGTGTCGCGACTCCTCGAAGCTGCACCCGGACTCAAGATATTGGCCACTTCGCGCGTTCCCCTTCGTCTCGGAGCCGAACGTGAGATTCAGGTGCCACCGCTCGAGGTGCCAAAGGACGGTGCTCCTCAAGAGGCAATTGCGCAAATGGCAGGGGTCCGTCTGTTCATGGCCCGTGCTGCGGCCGTGCGTCCCGGTTTTGAACTGACCCCCGAGAACATAACTGCCGTCGCTGGAATCGCCAGGTCTGTCGACGGCCTTCCCCTCGCCATAGAGCTCGCTGCATCCCGAATGAGGTCGCTCACGCCCGAGATCATCCTGGAACGGCTGGGGAACCAGCTCCTGGCGGCGCCGTCGTCCGACCTGCCTGCGCGGCAGCAAACGATCGTCAACGCCATCGGATGGAGCTATGACCTTCTCACTCCCAGGGTACGAATGGTTTTCGAGGAGCTCTCGGTCTTCAGCGGGTCTTTTGGACTTACTGAGGCCGAGGTGGTGTGTGGGCAGCAGGACGATGTGCTGGACTGCCTCATCGATCTCGTGGAGCAGAGTCTGCTTCGTCAGTCCGAAACCAGCGGAGACCCACGTTTCCGGATGCTCACCGTCATCCGGGATTTCGGCTACGCCGCCCTGGTGGCGCGAGGCGACGAAGCCGAGGTGGCGGCGCGCCATTCCCAGGTCTATTCGGACATGGCTCAACGGGCAGGGCAGGAGATCCTGACTTCCCGGCAGCTGGTATGGCTCAGGGGATTGGGCAACGATCACGACAACCTGCGTGCAGCGTTCGATCGTGCTCTGGCAGGTGACGATCAGGACACCGCTCTCACGATCGCCGGATCGTTGTGGAGGTTCTGGCAGATCACCGGTCGTCTCGATGAGGCTGAGGATCGTCTCCGAGCTGCCCTCGGGGAGTCGGGGGGTGGGGATCCGCGAAAGAGGGCGCGAGCGCTGACGGGTCTCGGTGGGATCCTGTACTGGAAAGGTCTCTGGAGCGACACGATCGAGCCATACCGCGAAGCTCTGGAAATCCACCTCGCCATGAGCGATCAAGTGGGCACCGCAGAGGCTCTGTACAACCTGAGTTTCCCCCGGGGCTACACCGGCGACTACGAGGAGGCCGAGCGTCTCCTTCGCGAGTCGCTCGAGTTGAGCGAGGAGATCGGATGGACACTCGGCATAGGCCGTGCCTACTGGGCTCTGGCGAACATCGCTTCATACTCCCAGCAATGGGAGCTCTCGCTCCAATATGCCAACAGGGCCGTCGACATCTTCTCTGAGCTCGACGCTCCGTTCGACCTCGGCTGGGCTTGGTACATGGTGGCCCACGCATACATCAGATCGAAGAAACCGGAGATGGCTCGGGATGCCCTGGCGGCGAGCCTGGAGATCTTCACCCGCGTCAGGGATGTTTCAGCACTCGCGCTGATCCTGGAAACTGTGTCCTATGTAGCTCTCGTGCTGGAGGACTCCGACGCCGTCTATTTCGCGGGCGTAGCGCAGAGGCTCAAGCAAGACACCGGAGTGCAGATCGGGGATGTCGAGGTGATCAGCTTTCCCGAGATCCGGGAACATCTCGTCGACATGACCGACGCCGCGCAGGGACGGTACGACACCGGTTTCCACGCCAACCTGGAAGACGCCATCGAGAAAGCCCGGGCCGTTCTCGCTGTGGACTGAAGTTGTCCCCCTCAACCGGTAGCCTGTTCCTCTCGGGCCCGTAGCTCAATCAGGTCAGAGCAGCGGACTCATAATCCGTCGGTTGCAGGTTCAAATCCTGCCGGGCCCACAGTACTAATCGATGAACCGGGTCTGTTTCAACGTCGAGACTATGTGCAACCGGACGGTAGCTCTAGGTCACTTTTAGTGACGCTGGGTAACGGACAGATGGCCGAATGCTTAGGGAGCGATAACGAGACTCACGATGAGCGTGATGTTCAGAGACCCACCATGTCCACGCCATAGGTGGCTTGTTCTCGAGTGAATCCTTCAAACAGCAATTGGTCGATCAGTCCGGAACGAGAGAAGCCCATGAAGTCGATGTATTCCTGTGCCTTCTTCCAGGCTTGTTCGTTCCAGTCGACATTGAGGTAGTCCACGGCCTTCGTGGCCTCCGCGTTGGTAAATCCCTCGTATTCCAACTGGTCGATGAGTCCCTCGCGGGAGAAGGAAATGAAGTCCAAGTAATCCCTGGCCGATTCGATGGCGTTCTCCTCGGACAGTGTGAATTGGGGAGGAGGCTCAGTCGTCGTGGTCGCCTGGGTCGTCGTTGTCGTAGGCGGCGTCATCACGGCCAGGCGAGGGAGTTCAGATCCATCGGCGCAGGTGCTCTCCAGCGCTTTCGATTGACCCCAGTCGCCTACGATTGGGGCATCCGTCAATTGGGATGGCGGCAAACGGAGGTCGGGTCATGAGGCGTACGGCTTTAGTGCTCGCCGTTGTGGCATTGTTGATGATGGTGACGGCAGCACCGGTGTGGGCGGGCAAGCCGGAGGTGTTCCCCCCGGAACCGGTTGACGAAGAAGGCGTCTTGGAGTCCACTTTGTGCGGCTTCGAGGTGGGATTTCACCTTGAAGGTAAAGAAGGTGGAATCTTCTTTGAGGACCGGGCCATCCTCACCGCCCCCGGCGGAAAAGTGAAACTGACCAACCTCGCCACTGGAGCGATGGTCTCGCTGAAAATCGCGGGCAGCTTTCACGACAACGTACTCGACGACGACGGCAACATTCGGACCGTCAACGTCGGAAGAAACCTTCTCTTCGGCATCTTTGATGGTGAGCCGGGCCTGTTCCTCACCATCGGCAAAGTCGTGACCGACTGGAACATCAATGATCTTCCCGACAACATCTTCGAGGTCATCGAGTCGGAGAGCCCCGGGAAGCTGATCGACGTTTGCGGCATGCTGTCCTGACAGCTTCGGAAGTCAAGCCGACGGAGAGTTGACCCTCCTCCAAGCGGGAGGCACTCGTGGCCGAGACCATGAGACGGGCCATCACTCAGGCTCATTGGGTCAAACCGCCTTTCATGGCCGGAGGCCCCGATTGAGTTCGGATGGATGGATGCGAGAAAGGAGGGAGTCGAGGTTGCGATCCCCAGTTCGTGGAGCAGCCGATCTCTGTTCCTTGACGGTTGCTCGAAATCGGTAAGACAGCCAAGCCAACATGACAGACACTGTGAGCGCCACAGCTGGGTGCAAGAATCCCGAGGTCCCGCGCCCTCGACTGGCTGGGCTGGCGGAGGAGCAGTTCCAGGGGGAGAGAGAATGGCCCATCTTGGTAAGGCTTCGCCTTTGGCCGGGCAACAAGCGCAACCAGTCAGTTGTGCTCTTATCACCCCAGGTCAGCGCTCGATAGAAGGCGGACTCATAATCCGTCGGCTGCGGGTGGAAATGCTGCCGGGCCCCACCCATTTCGGCCGCTCCGTGAGGCCTAAAAGGTCAGAGGCATCTCACTTCCCGCGCAGTCTGCATGACCGCAGAAACAACCTCCACCCGTGTCGCCGGTGCGACAGGAAGGCGAGCAGTATTCGCCGTCGACGGGGACTGTGCAGGTACAGGGCTCGTGAGCGCATTGCATGGTGGATCCTTTCGACTGGTTGCGCTCAAGTACCCCAGGACCGCTACTGAGAAACGGCGAGCGACGTCCTCAGGCCAGAACCCGCTTCTTCAAGCCCTCGGGCAGCCGGTCCCACCAGCGGCGATACCGGGAGTAGACGTTCGGATCACGTGGTCCGATCAGATCCAGCAGCCGTCGCGCTTCGTCCTCCAGTCCGTCCCAGTCCTGGTTGGTGAGCCGGTGGAACGGAGTCACCTCGATTCCAGCCTCGATCGCACGCCACACTCCTACGACCTGACCGTCGACCAGGACCGTGGGGAGTACGTCACCATTCCGCCGGATCGCATTAGAGCGGTATTCGTCGGAGATGACCCGTGTGCGGTTGACATGAGCCAGCAGCACGTTGTCCCACATCCCGAGCAGGCGAGGCGGGGCGGGGGAATCGGGGTCCGCAATCTCGCCGTCATCGACGTCGAGCACTTCCCGGCCGTCCGGTGCTTGGAAACGGCGGAGCCGATCTGAGATCAGGTTGACGGCCGGCTCGATCTCGGACTGACGCAACAGTGCGAACTGACCGAAGTCCTGACGTGTGGCCGGGCCAAAACCTCGGAGATACGCAACGAAGAGCTCCGCGATCGCATCCTGGTGATCGATCGCTTTGGACACGCCCGCGGCGACGAAAGACGGGGAGCGTCCGAACGACCAGGTCGAGTCCCCGGGAGCATGATGCAGGGGGGCGACCTGACGTAGAGCCCACCAGACACCTGGTTCGGGTATCTCACGACCAATCTCCGATCGCAGCATCTCTTCGAACTCGGTCTTGTCGCGGGCTTCCGCTGCGAATGCAACCACCTTCGGGATCAGGCTGTCTGCGTCGGCGACGGTCAAACCGGTGTCCAGAAAACGTCGGTCGTAGAAACGAGCAGCTCGCAAGGTGCCGCTCATCGCCTCATGAAAGATCGGGTAATCGACGCTACGGACCACATGGAGGGTGACCCGCATCAGGGTCGCCTTGACGACGTTCCGCTCGGAGAAGGCGGTATCGAGCTCTTCGGGGTCAAACCCGTCGACCCGATTCCACATGGCCAGATACGGGGAAGCCGACTCCTGGGCTTGCAGTGCCATCGCCTGGCCCACCGCTTCGGTGACAGGGAGGCTCTGTCGTTTCAGGAGCATCTGGCGGTCCAGCGTGGACCGGTTGAGATGGCGGACGGTGAGGGTCGGGTCAGTCACCGACGGACTGTGCCACCTCTGCTATCGCAGCTGCTAGATCGACCGGTCGGGACCACATCGGCCAATGACTCGTGGGGAGGTCGACGTAGGTGACGTCGCGTAACTCGCTGAGACCCTTGACGAACGCGTAGCCCTCCTCGACGGCGTCCCGATATTGATCGGAGGTGAACGCGGTGCAGATCACCGTCGTGGGAATGTCGAGACGTGCGTCATTGGTCAGAGGAATCGTTTCGCGGAGAGCGGCTCCCGGTTGGGGCAACGCCCGTTCCCTGAAGGTGGCCAGTTGGTCGTCGCTCAACCCGTCGAGGTTCTCCTCCTCAGCCAGTTGCTCTGCGTCGGGAAGGGGATATTCGTCACCCTCGAAGTCTGGATCCATGGCTCCTACGCCCGGGCCGGTGTCGACGTACACCGCCGCTGCTATCCGGTCCGGCATCCTGTCGGTCACCGCATATCCGGGGAAACCGGAGCCGCTGTGAACGACGAGCACGACAGGGTCGGGCTTCGATCCGATGACTGAGCAGATCGCCTCTACCTGATCGGTGAGAGTGACGGCGGAGCGATCGACATCGAGGGACTCGAGGCCGGGGAGGGTCATAGCTTCTACATCGAAACCCTCGTTTCGAAGCAGACCCGCGACCTCGTCCCAAGCCCAGGCCCCGAGCCAGAATCCGGGAACTAGGACGATGTTGGTAGGCATCGTCTCAACCTACCGCGAGTAGCGGACAGTGCATGTCACCGTAAGTCGTCGCCCGAGATCCAAGGAGGTTTCGGCGCTTCGATACGGGGAAGACCGGATGGCACGGCAGCGAACCTTTCCTCGTTGTGGTCACGCCAGTCACGCCACGCGTCGGTGATCTCCTCGGTGCTCCGGGCTACGAAGTTCCACCACATCTTGACCTCCTCGCCAAGAGGTGCGCCCCCCAGAACCATCACGCGGGCCTGACCGCCTCGGGTTTCCAGCCGCATGCCTTCGTACCCCGGGGGAACGACCGCTAGTGCACCGGGTTCGACGATCGCGTCCTCAACACGGATCGGCCGATCGATCGGCACGATCCCGTACTCGAACTCCGGGTTCGTCGCGAACGTGGTCTTGTCTCTGACCGCGATGTCGAGCCCGATCACGGGATGGTCGAACGTGGCTGACGACTCCTCGTCGTCGTATCGACCGATCAACAGTTGGGCGGTGCCGGAGTCGAGTTCGATCTCGGGCAGCTTCGCGACATGCTGGAAGAGCGATGAGCCGTTCCGGGTAACTCCAGGCTGGGCCAGCCACATCTGCACGCCCATCACACCGTTGGTCTCGGAGGGGACCTCGGTGCTGAGTCCCTCCTCGGCATGAGCGATGCCATGGCCGGCCGTCATCAAGTTCAACTCACCCGGCTTGATCGGTTGCTCGGTGCCCAGGGAATCGGAGTGGAGCACCGAGCCTCCGAAGAGCCAGGTAACGGTGGCGAGACCGATGTGGGGATGGGGGCCGATCTCTAGTGGTGGTGGCTTCTCGACATCGTCGGGGCTCATAAGATCGACGAAGCACCATGGCCCGATGGTGCGTTTCTGCTTCGTTGGAAGCACCCGCATGATCCCAAGCTCACCGATGCGCGTGGATCTACCTTCCTTGACCTCGATGGTGCTGATCCCGAGGTCAGTGCTTTGTCTGTCGGCTTCCTCTACGGGTCCGCTCATCAGCTCCAACGCTACAGCAACCGATTCAGGCCTAGACCCGGCTTGCGATAGGTTGATCACGTGCCGAGCCGAGACCGTCGTGTGGTAGTCGTCGCAAATCGTCTCCCCATTGCATACGACAGTGACACAGGGGAGTGGAGGACGAGTCCCGGGGGTCTGGTCTCCGCACTCACTCCCATCCTGCAGCGGACCAGGGGGAGTTGGGTGGGATGGAGCGGAATATCCGACGAGAAATTCGACCCTTTCACCCACTCGGACATCAACCAGGTTCCCGTGACGATGACCCAGGAGGAGTACGAAGACTTCTACGTCGGCTTTTGTAACGGGACACTGTGGCCCCTCTACCACGATTCGATCAGGGCCCCCCAGTTCCATCGTCACTGGTGGCGTCCCTACGAAGCGGTGAACAGACGGTTCGCCGAGACCGCCGCCGAGACTCTCGGTCGAGACGATGTCGCCTGGGTCCAGGACTATCAACTCCAACTGGTGCCGCAGATGATCCGGCATGCAAAGGATGTCCATCGGATCGGTTTCTACCTGCACATCCCTTTCCCACCAGTCGAGTTGTTCGCCAAGCTGCCCTGGCGCCGCCAGGTGCTCGAAGGTCTTCTCGGAGCCGACGTCCTCGCGTTTCAGTCGCGGTCGAGCCGGACCAACTTCGCCGTCGCCGCCCGTCGGCTCGCCGGGGCCACGGGATCATCGTCGAGGCTCGAGTGGGACCACAGGACTGTCACTCTCCAGGTGGCTCCGATCGGAATCGATACCTCGGTCTTCGACGATCTGGCAATGTCAGAAGAGACGGCCCGCGACGCCGAAGAGATCCGGTCACAACTCGGTGACCCCGAGGTCGTGGTCTTGGGGGTCGACAGGCTGGACTACACCAAGGGGATCGACTTCCGGATGAGGGCGTTGCAGACCTTGTTCGAACATCGCCCCGAACTGATCGGCAAAGTCATGTTCGTCCAAATCGCCGTGCCCAGCAGGGAGGATGTCGAGGAGTATCGCCAGATTCGCGCCGACATCGAAAGGCTCGTCGGTCGTATCAACGGCGACTTCGCCGAGGTGGGGCGGCCTCCGATCCATTATCTCCACCGTTCTGTCCCCATCGAAGAGTTGGTGGCCTATTACCGGGCCGCAGACGTGATGTTCGTCACGCCGCTTCGTGATGGGATGAACCTGGTCGCAAAGGAGTATGTGGCCACCCGATTCGACGAGACCGGCGCACTGATCCTCTCCGAGTTTGCCGGGGCTGCCGAGGAGTTCACCCAGTCGTACCTGGTGAATCCTTACGACCTGGAGGCTATGGCGCGAACACTCGCAGACGCGATCGAAACCGCTTCGGTCAGAGGAAACCGAAGGATGCGTGCCCTTCGACGATCGGTTGGATCACACGATGTGTTCTGGTGGGCCGAACAGTGTCTGGGAGCTCTGGGTCTTTGAGCCTCACCGATGCAGTCGATCGAGCCATGAGGAGGGGGAGAATCCTCGTGGCTGTCGACTTCGACGGCACGCTCGCGCCACTGGTGGACCACCCTGGCTCAGCGATTCCAGACTCAGGAGCGTTGGAGTATCTCCGTCAATTGGTGGCATCAGAGCAGGTGCAGGTCGCCATCGTCTCCGGGCGCTCTCTGGCGGACTTGCAGCATCGTCTCGGTGAGTTTCCGGGTGCCATCCTCATCGGGGAGCACGGCAACGATCTCGGCGAAGAAGTGGAGATCGATTACACCATCGAGGATGCCCGGCGATTCGTCGAGGCGCTTCGGGCCGGTCGTGAGATCGTCGTCGAGCACAAGCCGCGCAGCGTGACGTTCCACACCAGGACCTTGGAACCGGAGTCGAAGGCTGATGCTGTCTCTGCCTTGCGGACATGGGTGACCGAGCATCCCGACGTGACGATGCTGCAGGGCAAGGATGTCATCGAGTTGAGTGTCGCCGATCGGACCAAAGGTGACGCCGTCCTCGACCTCGCATCGGACGTGGACGCGGTCGTCTACATCGGAGATGACACCACCGACGAGACCGTCTTCGCGGTTCTCGGTGTTGACGACGTCGGAGTGAAGGTGGGGCCTGGGCCTACCGCAGCGAAGTATCGGGTCGAAGACGTGAGCGGGGTTGTTGATGTTCTGCGAGTTCTCGCTCTAGCGTCCTCCTGATGGCGAGAACCTCAAGTTCGACGTGGTGGAAGCACGCCGTCTTCTATCAGATCTACCCGCTCAGCTTCGCCGACTCGAACGGCGATTCGTTCGGGGATCTCCAAGGACTCATCGCCAAACTCGACTACCTATCGGGGATCCTCGGAGTCGACGCGCTGTGGTTGTCGCCGTTCTTCAAGAGCCCAATGAAGGACTGGGGATACGACGTGTCGGATCACACCGACATCGATCCGACCTTCGGCACACTCGACGATGCCAGACAACTGGTCGACGAGGCACACTCCCGCGGGCTGAAGGTGGTGATCGACTACGTGATCAACCACACGTCCGACGAGCATCCCTGGTTCAAGGAGTCCCGGTCCAGTCGGGACAACCCGAAGAGAGATTGGTACGTCTGGCGCGATGGGCGGTCGGAGGGGGAACCACCAACCAACTGGATCAGCGTGTTCTCCGGTCCGGCCTGGTCATTCGACGACGCAACCGGCCAGTGGTACCGGCACACCTACCTGAGTGAGCAACCCGACCTGAATTGGCGGAACCCCGAAGTGGTGGAAGCGATGTTCGACGTGGCCAGATTCTGGCTCGACCTCGGCGTCGACGGCTTCCGTGTCGACGCCGCCCATCAGATGATGAAGGACCCCGAGGAGCGGGACAACCCGCCGGCGCCGCCCGACTACCCCCGGCCTTACAAGGACATGGGCGAATATGACGGTCTGATCCATCTGTACGACTTCGGCCACCCCGATGTCCATGACATGCACCGCGAACTCCGGAAGGTGACCGAGAGCGTCGACAGGGAGATCTTGACGGTGGGTGAAGTCCACATCTTCGATCTGCCCGAATGGGCCTCCTATTACGGGGAGAATTTCGACCAGTTGAGCATGCCGTTCAACTTCCAACTCATGACTGCAGATTGGAATGTCCCCTCGCTGCGGGCGATCATCGAGGCGGTCCTCTGGAATGTCCCGGTAGGTGGATGGACCAATTGGACCCTGGGGAATCACGACGAGATAAGACTCGCGACACGGCTGCCTGAAGGCCACACCGGACTGGCCGCACTCCTCCTTCTCACGATGCGAGGGACTCCGTTCCTCTACTACGGGGACGAATTGGGGATGCGACAAGTGGCAGTTTCCCAATCAGATTCGCGAGACCCATGGGGTCACAACGTCGAATGGTTGAGTCGGGACGGGGCTCGCACCCCAATGCAATGGAGTGCCCAGCCCAATGCTGGATTCACCGCCGAAGGTGTGGTGCCATGGCTTCCCATCGATCCCGGATACAGCACAATCAACGTCGACACAGAACTCGAAGACCCGGACTCGACACTGAACCTCTATCGGCGATTGCTCCAGCTCCGCCGGGAGCACTCCGCCCTCAGGATCGGATCCTTTCTCACCCACCCGTCCTCCACTGAAGAAGTCTTCGCCTACCGACGTGAGTCGGACTCTGAGACGATGACAGTCGTACTCAACTTCAGCGACGAGGAGCGATCGGTCGAGGTTGGTCGCGGCGACATCGTCTTCTCGACTCTCGACCGCAATCGCCTGGGTCGGTGTCGTGCGGAGGTAGGTCTGGCGTCTCGCGAAGGGATCGTGATCAGCCACTGATCGTCCTGGCATGATGTGGTGTCATGGACTCACCCGACCGCCTGGGCGGGATACTGGGCACAGACCAATACCAGCTGGCGATGGCCCAGGTCTATTGGAAAGAGGGCCTGGCCGAGCGGTCGGCTCAATTCGACTACTTCTTCAGGCGTTATCCCGACTACGGGAATCATCAGGCTGGATACTGCGTCACCGCGGGTCTGGGTTGGCTTCTCGAGTGGATGGAAGACGTCCGCTTCGAGAGCGCTGACCTCGAGGTGCTCGCCGAGCAAAGAAGCGCAACTGGTGATTCGAGATTCGATCGGGGGTTCATCGACTGGCTTGGAGAGCACGGAGACCTCTCGGCGGTGACTGTCGAAGCCGTGCCCGAAGGTCGCGTGGTCCACGCCAATGCTCCGATTGCGATCGTCCGGGGTCCACTGGCGATGACTCAGATACTGGAGACACCGTTTCTGAACCGGCTCAACTATCCCTCACTCATCGCTACCAAGGCGGCCCGCGTCGACGACGCGGCCCGGGGCGGGGCGGTTCTCGAGTTCGGAATGAGACGCGGACCCCATACTGGTGTTCACGCCGGAGGTAGAGCAGCTCTGGTCGGGGGCGCCGACTTCACGTCGAATGTCGCCCTGTCACATGCAGTTGGTCTCGATCCCAAGGGAACTCATGCCCATTCGATGGTCCAGGCGTTCATGGCGCTCGGGGACACCGAAGTGGAGGCCTTCCGCCGTTTCGCCAACCTCTACCCGGACGAGTGCATCCTGCTAGTCGACACAATCGATGTGCTCAACTCCGGGGTGCCAAATGCGATCTCCGTTTTCGAGGAGCTGGCCAGTGCGGGCCACAAGCCGGTGGGGATCCGGATCGACTCGGGCGACCTGGCGTACATGACGATCCAGTCGGCGTTGCTGCTCGACGCAGCCGGTTTCAATGAGGTGTCGATCGTCCTCTCGTCTGACCTCGACGAACTGGTGATCTGGCAGATCCTGTCTCAACTCGAGGCTGAGGCTCCCAGGTATGAGTTGGATGCCGCCCATCTGGTGGCGCGGGTCACGTTCGGGGTGGGCACGCGTCTCATCACCTCGCATGGTGACCCGGCGCTCGGAGGGGTCTACAAACTGGTTGCGATTCAGGGAAGAGAAGGTGACTGGCGACCTGCCATCAAGATCTCAGAGAACATCGAGAAGATGGCGGTCCCCGGTGAGAAGAGGGTCACCAGGGTCTATGACGCCCGCGGACTGGCGACGGTGGACATCATCGCGGGCGCTGACGAGGATCCACTCTCGGAAGACCAGATCGAGTTGTTCCACCCCCACAGGGACCTCAGACGGACGATCGAGAAGTCGAGTGTCTCTGACTCCGAGGACTTGCTGGACTCGGTTTTCGAGTCGGGGCGTCGCAACGACGGTTCACCCGATCTCGAAACCTTGCGGCAGCGTCGGGTACGAGATCTGGACAGACTCGATCCGGGAGTCAGACGTCTGGTCAACCCCCACATCTATCACGTGTCGCTGACCCGCGGCGTCAAGGAACTACAGAAGTCCCTGGTCAGAGAATTAAGTCACGGCGACGCCGGCTGAGACCAAGGCCGCCACGGTTCGGAACCCATCACCGGGTTCGAGATTCACCGCCCGGGTTCCGTCGGCGAGCACCACAGTGTCGAACCGCTCAACTGCGTCGAGAGCTGTCTCCTTCACGCAGTAGTCGAGGGCCAGACCGACCACCACCACTTTGTCGATCCCTTCCAGACGGTCAGCCAGACCTGTGGGGGTCACTTCACCGGTGATCGGATCGCGCACGTTGAAAGACGAGTAGCCGTCTTCACCTCCGACCCCAGTCTTGATGAACAGGGCCTCGGCCCTGACGTCGAGTCCGGGGTGGAACTCAGCACCGGGAGTCCCGGCGACACAGTGGACGGGCCAGATCCCCCCATCCTTTTCGAAATGGGGGGTGACCGAAGGATGCCAGTCCTGGGTGTAGACCATGGTGCTGCCTGCGGCGACGGCCTCTTCGATCTGTCCGTTTATGAACACGATCGTCTCATCGCCACCCTGCACATACAGACTGCCCTCGGGGTCGGCGAAGTCATTTTGGACGTCGACCACGATCAACGCGGTCGATTTGCTGTAGTTCATCGTCACGAACAAGACCCTAGGCTGAGAACGAGTGGACCAGTCGAAACCCGTGGATGTGTGGAAGCTGGCACTGTTGGGTCTGGCGGCCGGTGTCCTGGGTGGGGGTCTCGGCGTTGGAGGAGGCATCATCCTGGTGCCGCTCCTCGTATACGTCGGGATGGAGCGACATCGAGCCCACGCCACCTCACTCGCAGCCATCGTCATGATCTCTATCGCGGGGGCGATCTCATTCGGCGTGTCAGGCGAGATCGACCTCACGATGGGTGTGATCCTCGGCATCGGAGGGATCCTCGGCTCTGTGATCGGAGCCAGCGTCATGCACCGCGCGAGTCCCAAAGCCTTGACCATTGTCTTCGCATGTGTCCTTCTGGTTGCGGGTCTGCGACTCATCTTCAGTGGCGATCCGCTCCCAGGGTCGGCCGAGTTCTCGACGACGGCCCAGACCGCGATCGCCGTTGCCATCGGTTTCGTGGCCGGGTTCTTCGCCGGCCTCGCCGGGATCGGTGGGGGGGTGGTGATAGTCCCTTCGTCAGTCCTGCTGCTCGGTCTCGATCAGCACGAAGCCCAGGGGACGTCCCTGGTCGCCATCGTCTTCACGTCGCTGGCCGGGACGATCGTCAACCTCAAAAACAAGCGAGTCCGCCCTCGTGACGGACTCGCTGCTGGCGCCGGCGGCGTGGTCGGTTCACTGATCGGCTCACGCCTCGCCCTCATGATCGACGAACGCACCCTTGCGATGGTGTTTGGACTCCTGGTGCTCTTTGTCGCCGTGAGATCGCTATACGGAGCACTCCGACCGGTTCCTGCTTAGACCTGCTCGACCTCGGAATCCGACAGCGGGTCATCATCCTTACGGCCACTAGCCGCCGGGACGATGATCGCTATACCGACCACCACCAGTAGCACTGGCCAGAACCAGGCTCCGAAGTCGTCCAGTAGAGCGACGATGTCGGTTGGGTCTGCGGGGATCAGGAATGCCAGTCCGATCACAGTGGCGATCAAGCCGGCGATGAAGGATAGAGGGTCGAATTTGTGGGGTTTCATGGTCAGCCTTCCCTGATGATCGTGATGTTGCCCAGATCGACATGTGCTTCGAGGAACACGGTTCCGTCGGGTCCCGGGTCGTTCCAGGTCAAGGTGGGGTCGCCGAGGCCACCAGTGGAGCGCCCAGGCTCAGACACCCGGCCGACATCGACGGTGGCCGTGCCGATGATCCCAACGTCGTTGGGTATCACGATCTCCATGTTTCCGGCGTCCACTGCGGCCTCGATGTCGACCTCCTCGCCGTCCCAGGGGAGTTCGGTGAGGTCGATCCGCATGTTGCCGAGGTCGATCGCGTAGTCACTCTGGACCTCGGAGAAGCTCAGCGGTGTCGTGTTGAGGTTCAAGTCGCGTGACTCCCAGTTGTACGTCCAGAAGGACGAAAACGCCAGAGTCGGAACCAGGAGTACCGAGATCAGGATCAACCAGCGCGCTCTCCCCGCGAAGGCGCCTACCAGCAGCCCGATACCAATGATGGTGACAGCGAGCGCCACGTAGTGATACGGCTCCGGCTCAACGTCGACGCCAGGGAGGTTGTCCAGCAGAGCGAGGACACCCAGCCCGATCGCAACCACTCCCAGTGTCAGCCTGCCCAGTATCGACCGTTCACGCGGGGGAGCAGGTGGTCGAGGCGGCGGTGGCGACGCGGGGGTGGGTGGAGGTGTTGATCCGCCGGCGGGGGAGTCGCCAGAGGGCTTCTTGTCGAGGACGAGCGTGTCACTCGTCACGTCGGTACTGGTCATTTGTTGAACTCCCTCCTTTGACTCAGCCACATGTTCGGCGGTTGTCACGCTCCTTGGATCAGAACGGGACCACCCGGGGATGTAGCCGAGGTAGAGAAGGAGCCCGGCTACGAGGAGGACACCCGCCCACACGACTTCGCCTGCGAGAATCGTGAAGTTGGTCAGGAGTATCAATCCGGCGAGGACGATCAACCCGAGCCCGACCCACGAAGAGGGTCCGGCGGCACCGGAGAAGAATCTCTCAGCCGGGGAGGTGGATTCATCCTCCGAACGAATGAAGGCCCAACCGGCTGCGTACAAGGCGACACCGAGGCCGCCCATGAAGGCAGTGACGATGAAGAACAATCGAGGGATCCACCCGGAGATGCCGAAGTTGTCGGCGATCCCCTGTGAAACGCCGGCGATCATGCGGCCGTTCAGTGGCCGCACCAACTCCTGACGCTCCTGGACCCGCTCCGATGTTCCCGTAGCGGACGTGTCTGTCTGTTCCATGTCATCCATTAGGTCAGACCAGAAGGTTTTCGTGAATAGGTGACCACCCTGATTCGACCCTCATCGATCTCAGGGGGTTCCCCGATTGAGGTTCGTCTCGAGGACAGGCATCATTCCGTTGTGGAATCCGCATCGGAGCTCCGATCGTTCTACCCCCATCGTCGCAGGACCAACCGGGTGGTTGCCGGGGTCGCCGGGGGTATCGCCGACACCCTCGGGGTGCGTGACGGCTATGTGCGTGCCGCGTTCATAACGCTTGTGGCTGTTTGGGGTCTCGGTCTGGTTCTCTATCTGCTCGCCTGGCTCGTCACCTACGAACGAGTCCAAGACTCGCCCGCCGAGATGGTCGAAAGCAGTCGGGCCGTCGGTCTTGGAATCGCGTTTGCGGGGCTCCTCTTCTTGCTGGGCGCTTTGGACATGTGGCCGCACCCTGTCTTCGTACTGGCCACCGCGGCTCTTTCGTTCGGCACCGCCGCCTTGACCGATCCTTCAAGCCCAGGTCCTCTCGTTGCCCTCGTCAACCCCGAGGTGGAACGGGTCAGCAAGGTCAGGCTCCTTCTTGGAGCCGCCCTGCTCGTAGGTGGCATCGTGATGCTGTCCGCCAGCGTCGGGAACATCTTCAGCGTGGGTACGGTCTTTCTCGCCGTATTGCTCACCGGTCTCGGGATTCTCATCGCCTTTGGGCCCTGGGTGAAGCGACTCATCACTGATCTGGGAGCTGAGCGCAGTGAGCGGGTGCGTCAGGAAGAACGCGCCCAAGTGGCGGCGCACCTCCACGACTCGGTACTTCAGACTCTCGCCCTGATCCAGCGGAGTGACGACCCCCAGCGCATGGCGATGTTGGCGAGACACCAGGAGTCGGAGTTGCGAGACTGGCTGTATGGGACCTCGCCCCTGAATGGTGTCGACCTCCTTTCGACCGCCCTGAAGCAGGCGGCGAGCCGGGTCGAAGAGGACTTTCAGATCCCGATCGACGTGGTGACGGTCGGTGATGCGACTGTCGATGAGGGCACCCGTGCCCTCGTCGGTGCGGCTACGGAGGCCATGGTCAACGCGGCGAAGCACTCCGGGGCTCCCAGGATCTCGCTGTACATGGAGGTCGACGAGGACGAAGCTGATGTCGAGGTCTACGTGACAGATCAAGGCAAGGGTTTCACACCCGAGGAGGTTCCCGATGACCGCAGGGGAATTTCGGACTCCATCACCTCGCGAATCGACAAGGTGGGCGGATCGGTGGAAATCACCTCCGAGCCCGGTGAGGGCACCGAGGTGATGTTGAGGCTGGGCTTGTGAGCGTCTCGGTGTTCCTCGTCGACGATCATCGGCTTTTCCTCTCCGGTGTGAGAGCAGAGTTGTCCGAGGAGTTCACGATCGTCGGAACGGCCTACGACGTGGACACCGCGATCGAACTGATCAGGGGTCATGGGCCCGATGTGGTGTTGATAGATGTGCACATGCCCGATGGAGGTGGTATCGCAGTCGTGGAGAGTGTCGGAGAAACGAACCCCGATGTGAAGTTCCTGGCACTCTCGGTTTCCGACCAGGCAGAAGACGTGATCGCGATGATTCGAGCTGGTGCCCGTGGATACGTCACCAAGACGATCGAGCCCGAAGAGCTCGCTGACGCCATTCGTCGCATCAATGCCGGAGATGCCGTGTTCTCACCTCGTCTGGCGGGGTTCGTCCTCGATGCCTTCGCCGGCGCGCTCCCTTCAGAAGACGACCCCGAACTCGACCAGTTGACCTCGAGAGAGAAGGACGTCTTGCGTTTGATAGCTCGAGGTTTTGCCTACAAACAAGTTGCCCGAAAGCTGAACATCTCGGTAAAGACGGTCGAAACTCACGTTTCTTCGGTACTCCGCAAGCTCCAGCTCACCAACCGCCACGAGCTGGCCAGATGGGCGAGCAAACGACGCATCGTCTGAGCGTGTTCTTGGTCTACGTGTCGGCCGTGGTCATACTCCCTGCGTGACTCAGATTGTCAGGTCCCTGGTCGGGGGTTTTCTCATGGGGGCGGCCGATCTGGTCCCCGGGGTATCCGGCGGCACCATCGCCCTGGTGATTGGGATCTACGAGCGACTCATAGGTTCGATCAAGGAGGGGAGTTCCGCCCTCGGAGCACTCATCAAGGGGAGCTGGAACGGGTTCAAGGAGCACTTGGGCCTGGTCGAATGGCTGTTCCTGGTCCCGCTGCTCGTTGGGATCCTCACCGCAGTCGTCTCTCTGGCGAGTCTTCTCGAGCACCAGCTCGAGACCAACCCGACGATCATGGCCGGAGCGTTCTTCGGGCTGGTTCTCGGTTCGGTGCTGATCGCGTGGCGTCTGGTCAAAGAGCCACGGGTCATGCACTATGTCATCGGCGCAGTCGTGGGAGTTGTTCTCTTCATCTCGCTGGGTCTGGGGGAGGAGACGACGGTGAGCGATCCTTCGCTTCTCGTGTTCTTTCTCTCCGGGGCACTCGCGATTTGCGCCATGATCCTTCCCGGGATCTCGGGCTCCCTCATCCTTCTTCTGATCGGGATGTACCCGGCTGTGTTGGGGGCGGTCAACGACCGTGACCTTGCCGCGGTAGGTGTTTTCGTGTTGGGCGCGATCGTCGGTCTGGCCTTCTTCTCCCAGGTGTTGCATTGGGCGCTGGCCCGCCATCACGACGTGGTGCTGGCGGGTCTCGTCGGCCTGATGGCCGGGTCACTGCGTGTTCTCTGGCCATGGCCCGAGGGGGTGGAGAGCTCAGCCCTTGGCACTCCAGGTGATGACGTCGTGGCCGTCGTGATCGCAGCTGGGATTGGTCTGGTCTTGGTCTACGTGATTTCGTTCCTGGCGACCGGCAGAGAGAATGTCAGCGAGCCGCAGCCGATCTCCGGACGCTCGGTCTCGTGAGGTGACGGTCCAGTCGCGACCAAACCTCGGGCCGGGCCAGGGTCCGCTTCATCGAGATGAGAGTGCGCATGAAGGTGGCCACTGCCCGTGAGGCGTCGAGGGGATTGGGGCGCATCGCGTTCTGGACAGACGGTGATGGGCTGAGCGTCACCACGTCGCAATCGGGCCAGGCTTCCTTGATCAGGGTTATCTCCTGAGAGAGGGAACGTATCCCGACCCTGTCGAACATCTTCTCGTGGAATCGAGCCCGCTGGCGCTGCACGTCGGCGGCCATCGGTGCGACGACCAACACCAGATCGAGAGGTTGGTGGTGGCCCAGTACCACGTCGGCGTGGGTTCCAGAGGACACGCCCCCATCCACATACAGATCCTCGTCGATCGGATAGGGGCGAAAGACGAGCGGTACTGCCGAAGACGCGGCGACGGCGTCAGCAAGGGTGACTTTGGGCGCACTGTTCGTCCCGAACACAGCTCGGGAGCCACTCCTGATGTCGTAGGCGACGATCGCGGTCGGCGCAGTGGGCCAGGAGTCGGCCGCTTTGTCCCCGATGTGTGTGCGAACCCAGTCGCCTATGCCATGGGCGTTGTAACGAGCAGGTCCGCCAAGGAACATCGTGAGACCCGGGCGCCGGATACCCGGCACCAGACCGTGTCTGACCCAATTGCCTCTTCCGGTTGAGGCGCCACGCGAATAGACATGCGATTTGATCCGGTGGGCCACATCTTCACGCTCGTCGGTGTGACTGACCAGAGAGTCGAGAGAGAGGGCGTCGTGGCGCACCAGGGCGGAGACGAACGCACCCGAAGAAGTCCCAACTACGACGTCGGCCCGATTGGGGTCCCAATCGGTGGCCATGCGTATCGACATGAGCGCGGCCATCTCGTAAGCAGCGCCGGTGATGCCCCCGCCACCGAGGACGAGTCCTACCCTGGTCACGGAATCACCATATAGCGTGATGATCGCTTACGTAGCGAGAGTTCCCTCAGCCGAATGACCTACCACAGGCCCTGCAACGGCTGTCGTTTTCCTCGGTTGGGGCATAACACCAGGGACACGGGAGGTCATCGCCCCGCTCATCCCTCATAGAGACCACCAAACGAGGATCGATCTTGAACCTCTCGTTGCCTCTGACACCCTTAGCGAGTGCGAACAAACCAGTCGTAGCCGTGGCGACCACCAGAGCTTCAAACATGTCCGTTCTCCTTGCCTAGCGAGGAGAGGCTAAGTCGGGGTCGCGCGAATCCTGTGGATTTACGGAACCGCTCTATGTGCCCATCACGGCTTCGGTGAGATCACCGACCAGGTAATGGAGATCGCCCAAACGTCCTTCGCGGCGCTCGGCCGCCTCGAGCATCATCATCGCCGAGTGGTAAGCGACCCATGACCTATAGCGGCTCTCGGGCAACTCGGCCCCGTATCCCTGACGGAATGCTGCCGCGGCATCCTCGCCGTGGTTGACGGCGAACTGCCAAACCGCGAGCGTCAGGTCCCATTCCGGAGGGCCGAGAGTGGCCCACTCCCAGTCGACGAGAGTCACGGCGCCGGTGTCGCTCACAACGAACTTCGCGGGTGTCGGTCTGGTGTGGGCAGCCACCGGATCGGTTGCCAAAGGCGGTTCGATATCGAGAGCCCTGTCGAGCACGACTTGTTGCATTCCGAAACGGCGGCGAAATCTCCCAAGTCTTTCGATTGTCGACCGGTAGTGGCTCTTGACATACTCGGCGTCGATTCCGGCGACGAGGTTGGTGAGATGTTCGGTCGGGGCCTTGTGCACGTTGCGAAGCGTCCGGCCGGCAGTTTCGACTATCTCCAGGTTCTTGGGGAGACTGGAGAGATTCCAGTTGCCGGTGTCTGACATCTTCAGCCACGCCTGCTCGCCAACAACACCATGGTCGGCGACTGTCGGCACCCCTTCGACGCCTGTCAGAGCCTCGAGAGCGCGCAGTTCACGCTTCTGGCGCGACGCCACCGGGTAGACCTTGACGATCGAGAACTCGTCCTCATCCTCGGTGACCCGGTAGACATGGTTGGCTCCCGCCCCCAGCTCGCGTATACGAGCCGACGGGTAGAGGTTTTCCACGAGAGCGCGTGATGTCATCCCTACTCGACCCCTGTCGGACTATGACGATGCCTATACGGGGGCACCCAATTACCCTGCCCGCAGGCTAGCGACAACAAGGCATATCCGTGCAGCTTCGTTTACCAGATCAGCGAGTTCTCACTCGGGATCCCGGTGTCACCGGGGCAGAAGTGGCGTCCGAGATCGGCCCTGGGCTCGCTCGCGCTGCAATCGCTGTGAAAGTGGACGGCGTCCAACTCGATCTGAACCGCCCGCTCTATATGGACGGGGACTTCGAGGTGATCACTCTCGACAGCCCCGACGGTCTGCACATCCTTCGTCATTCCACAGCCCATGTCATGGCCCAGGCCGTCCTCGGCCTCTTCCCGGGATCCACTTTCGCAATCGGGCCACCCATCGAGGACGGCTTCTATTACGACTTCGAAGTCGCAGATCCGTTCACTCCTGAGGACCTGACACGCATCGAGCAGCGCATGCGGGAAATCGTCTCCGAAGACCAGGCGTTCGAGCGGGTCGAGATGTCGCGAGAAGCGGCACTCGGTGTCTTCGCCGATCACAAGTTCAAGGTGGAGATAATCGAGAACGTGGATCCGACTGAGGTCAGTACCGACGGAGAGGTCAGCGCATACAAGAACCTCCACTTCATCGATCTCTGTCGTGGCCCACATCTCCCCTCCACGGGCCGAATCCCTGCTTTCAAGCTCCTCCGCAGCTCAGGTGCTTACTGGCGTGGCGACCAGGATCGTGAGCAGCTGCAAAGGGTCTACGGGACGGCCTGGGGGTCGAAAGGTGACCTCGACGCCTATTTGCAGCGTCTCGAGGAGGCCGAGAAACGTGACCATCGCAAACTAGGCGCCGAGCTCGACCTTTTCAGCTTCCCAAACGACCTGGGATCGGGTCTGGCCGTATGGCACCCAAAAGGAGGCATGTTGCGCAAGCTGGTCGAGGATCACTCCCGACGTTTACACGAGCGGTTTGGCTTCGACTTCGTCTTCTCGCCACACATCGGCAAGGAAGATCTGTGGCGCACCTCGGGTCATCTCGAGTTCTACGCAGAGAACATGTATCCGAACATGCAGTACGAAGGCGATCCAGGCTACCGGGTCAAGCCTATGAACTGCCCGTTCCACGTGCTCATATATCAGAGCCAGCAGCGGTCATACCGGGAGCTCCCGATGAGACTCGGTGAACTCGGTGGGGTCTATCGGTACGAACAATCCGGGGTGGTGCATGGCATTCTCAGAGCCAGGGGCTTCACTCAGGACGACTCACACACGTTTTGCACTGAGGATCAGATCGCCGACGAGCTGCAGCTGCATCTCGACTTCGTCCTCACCTGGCTGCGCCACTTCGGTTTCGACGACTTCGAAGCCGAACTGTCTACCCGTCCCGAAAAGGCGATCCTGGACGAAGAGCATCGCTGGGACGTGGCGGAGAAGGCCCTGGCCGATGCCCTGGATGTCCACGGCGTCGACTATCGAGTCGCCCCCGGGGAGGGCGCCTTCTATGGGCCCAAGATCGACATCCACATCAGAGATGCCATCGGCCGACGCTGGCAGTGCTCCACGATTCAGCTCGACGTGAACACGCCGAGACGCTTCGGGCTCGAGTACATAGACTCGACCAACTCGCCGGAAGTGCCCTACATGATCCATTGCGCCAAGGCTGGGTCACTCGAGCGTTTCATGGGGATTTTGGTCGAGCACTACGCGGGTGCATTCCCGATGTGGCTCGCACCCGTACAAGTTTCGATTATTCCCGTGGCCGACCGTCACGACGAGTACGCCGGACAGGTCAGGCAGCGTTTCAGGGACAGCGGGCTTCGCGCCGAAGTCGACCTGTCCACCGAAACGGTGGGCGACAAGATCCGAAAGGCGCTCACCCACAAGCACCCGGCTGTGATCGTGGTTGGAGACGATGACGTCGCCAATGGGACGGTTGGTCTACGTCTATATGGTGAAGATCGTGACAGCAGAGGCGTTCCCCTGATCGAAGTCACCAATCGTCTCGTCGACATGGCCCAGCATCCCTGATGACGGAGAGGAACCCTCCGGAGAACCCGAAGATCGACAGATCGGGCATCCACATCGAGCGCGATCTCGCCGACCGGATCGCTATCGAGGAAGAACTCGACTCGAACGTCGAGGGGACGTACATGTTTCCATCACCGATCCGGCGACGAATCGCAGTGTGGGTCTACCTCGTGGCCGCTCTCATATGCGGTCTCACATTCGCCGGTGGCTGGTTCGTGGCTGCCGGTTTCGTGCTCCTGGCAGGATGGCACTTCGCTTCGGCGTGGCCTCTGAACATCGACGAGCGCGAAGCGATGACGAGTGCTGCCGCAGCGGTTGATTTCCCGATCGGCCACGCCTCCGCATCGATCCGGTTCACCGGTTGGCGCTCCCGGCCGAACTGGTCGGTGGTCATGTACGCCGCCACCGAGCCTCCCGACCGACGTGGTCTGGTGGTGATCGACGCCGTAGACGGCACAGTCGTCGGATCGCCTTACGTCGAGCCGCTCAGCCCCGTTTAGTCAGCGCTCCTCGATGGGGCTCATGTCACGCTGTGTTGGGCCCACGTAGACCTGACGGGGGCGAAAGATCCGAGCCTGGGGATCCGCGGCGAGTTCACGCCATTGCGCCAGCCACCCGGGAAGACGACCTAGTGCGAAAAGGACTGTGAACATGTCGGTCGGAAAGCCCATGGCCCGGTAGATGATTCCCGAATAGAAGTCGACATTCGGATAGAGCTTTCGCTCGACGAAATAGTCGTCCGAGAGCGCTACCTCCTCGAGCTGGCGGGCGAGATCGAGGAGAGGATCCTCGATGCCAAGGGCGTCGAGTACATCCTCAGCTGTCCGCTTGAGGATTTTCGCCCTGGGATCGAAGTTCTTGTAGACGCGGTGTCCGAAGCCCATCAACCGGAACGGATCTTCCTTGTCCTTGGCTCTCTTGATGACTGTCTCGAGGTCGTCACCCGATGCGACGATCTCGTCGAGCATCTCGAGCACGGCCTGGTTGGCGCCTCCATGAAGCGGTCCGGAGAGCGCGGCGATCCCGGCGGCGACCGAGCTGAAGATGTTGGCCTGTCCGGAGCCGACCAACCGGACGGCCGATGATGAGCAGTTCTGACCGTGGTCGGCGTGGAGGATCAGGAGCAGATTCAGCGCCTTCGCCACCACCGGGTCGGGGGAGTACTCCTCGGCCGGCACGGAAAACATCATCTTCAGGAAGTTCGACGAGTAATCGAGGGAGTTGTCCGGATAGACGTATGCCTGGTGGACACCGTACTTGTACGACCAGGCGATCATCGTCGGGGTCTTGGCGATAAGCCGACGCGAACTTATGTCGACCGCGTCCATGTCGAGTGGATCGAGGGCATCGGGGTAGTAGGTGGCCATCGCCGACGTCGCCGAGGCGAGAATCTGCATGGGGTGTGCCCGATGCGGGAAGGCCTCGAAGAGGTGCTTCATGTCCTCTCGAAGCAGCGTGTGATACGTGATCGACTCCTCGTAGGCCTCCATCTCGGTCTTCGTGGGAAGGTCCCCGTACTGGAGGAGATATGCCACCTCCAGGAACTGTGCCTTCTCTGCGAGCTGTTCGATCGGGTATCCCCGATAGCGAAGGATCCCTTCCTCCCCGTTGATGAACGACACCCGCGACATGCTCTCAGCGGTGTTCCCGAATCCACGGTCCAGGGTGACCATCCCGTATTTAGAGCGCAACTGAGATATGTCGAGACCGAGATCCCCCTCCGTGCCCTCGTGGATTGGGAGGGTCAGTTCATCATCTCCGTAGCGGAGAACGGCGTCGGGCATCCCGGTCCTTTCTATCCCTGGTCGTCGTCGGATCTTGCGGCGATAACGGCCTGGGCTTCGTTGTGCGGGACCTCCTCGTAGTGGTCGAACTCCATCTCGAAGGTGCCCCGGCCTGATGTCAATGATCGCAGCTCAGCTGCGTATTGCTGCATTTCGGACATCGGAACCTCGGCGTTGACTGTTCGGAGATTGCCCTCGCCGTCCATCCCCAGAACCTTGCCCCGCTTCGAGTTGATGTCACCCATCACATCACCGAGATGTTCCTCGGGCACAGTGACAGAGGCCTTCATGATGGGCTCGAGTAGTACCGGCTTGAGGTTTCCGGCTGCCGCTCGAACTGCCTGGATGCCCGCCATCCGGAACGACATCTCGTCCGAGTCGACGGCGTGGTACTTCCCGTCGTAGACCTCCGCTGAAACGTCGACCACGGGATAGCCGGCGAGGATTCCTCGTTCCAGAGCCTCCCGGATCCCCTTGTCGACGGCCGGGATCAGCCCGCGTGGAATCGCTCCGCCTTTTACGGAATCTACGAACTCGTAACCTGTGCCTCGCGGTCTCGGGGCGAAACGAACCGACGCGACTCCGAATTGACCGCGTCCGCCTGACTGCTTCTTGTGTTTTCCCTCGGCCTCGGCAGTAGCCATTATCGATTCCCGATAGGGAACCTTGGGAATCGTCGAGTCGACCTCGACGCCGTACATCCGTTTGATGCGGGCCAGCGTGACCTCGAGATGTGTATCTCCAAGGCCGGCGAGGATCGTCTCCCCGGTCTCGCTACGTCGCTCCACCCGGATCGTCGGGTCGGCCTCTTCGATGCGATGCAGCGCCGTGGACATCTTCTCGTCGTCATGGTGGGAGTGCGGTGCAATGGCGAGTTCGGCCACCGGTCGCGAGAACTTGACAGGCTCGATCACCGCGTTCAGCCCGGGAGACCTCAATGTGTCCCCGGGGTGGAGCCCTTCCACTTTGGCGACGGCTCCGATACCACCCACCGGGAGATCTGTGACGTCGTGATGTTCTTTGCCCTGGAGCTTGAAGAGATTGTGCAGTCGCACCTTTCCACCCCGAGCCAGCTCGAGCTCCTGATCCGTCTTGGCACTACCCGAGTAGATGCGGAATAGGGCGATTCGACCGACGAAGGGGTCGGAGATGGTCTTGAAGACGTAGGCCAGGATTGGGCCATCGGCACTGACCTCCAACTCGTCGCCAGCACTGAGTCGTGGAACTGGCCTCTCCAGTGGATTGGGCCCATAGTCGACTATGAACTCGAACAGCAGATCGATTCCGATGAGCTTTTCGGCCGACGTGACCAGGACGGGGTGTATTTCACCGTTGATGATGCCGTGATGGATCGTGTCGACTATCTGGTCGCGGCTCGGTTCCGTCCCCTCGAAATAGGCTTCCATCATCGCGTCATCGGTTTCGACGACCGTTTCGATCAGACCGGTGTGAGCGGCGTGGACGAGTTCTGCCACCTCGTCGGGCAGATCGATCATGGAGCCCGTGGCAGATCCGCCCGAGTACTCGTACGCCCGCTCCGTGGCGACTCTCACAACACCACGCAACCCCTCCTCAGACCCGATCGGGACCTGGATCGGAGCTACCGACTTGCCGAAAGCGGTTCGAAGCTCCTCCAAAACCCTCTCGTACGAGGCCCGTTCGCGGTCGAGCTTGGTGATGACGATCGCCCGTGGGATGCCCTCTTCCTCTGCCACCCGCCACAGCGTCTCGGTTTGGACCTCGACGCCATCTACGGCCGAGACTGTGAACAGGGCGAGATCAGCGGTCCTGAGAGCGATCCGTGCGTCTCCACTGAATTCGGTGGCTCCTGGGGAGTCGATGATGTTCACCCGCGTGCCGTTCCAATCGACAGTCGCCACAGCGAGACTCAGCGAGATCCCACGCTCGACCTCTTCCGGCTCGTAGTCGAGCGTCGTTGTTCCCTTCTCGACCGAGCCCATCCGGTTGACCGCCCCTCCCACGAACAGGAGCGCCTCGGCCAGAGTCGTCTTGCCACTTCCGCCATGACCGACGAGGGCGATGTTGCGGACTTTCTCGGGAACCACGAGACCTCCTTGTGGAAAACGCCGATCCTAACCCTGGTTGAGACCGAGCAGGTAGGCGACGATGTAGACGACCTTCCCCGACTGGTGCTACTTTCTCGCCGTGATCGACGCCCGGGTTCGACCCCATGTGACCCGATATCTGGACGCTATGGGGAGGGGGCTGTCCAAGATCGGAATGACACCTGCTGCAATGACGGCCCTTGGGCTGGCCCTGGTGCTGACAGGTGCTGTGATGGTCGGCATGGGACGTCTCGTCTCGGGTGGTTGGGTGATCGCGGTGGGATCGCTTCTCGACGGTCTCGACGGTGCCGTTGCCAGGGCTTCGGGCAATGTCACGGCAAAAGGGGCGTTCCTCGACTCCGCTTTCGACCGGGTGGGGGAAATCGCTGCATTTGGCGGTCTAGCCTTCGCCATGGAGGGCAACGCCAGAGTCCTCCTGCTCATCGTGCTCGCGGTTGGCGGGGCGATGCTCGTGCCATACATGAGAGCCAGGGCCGAGGCCGAGGGTCTCTCCGGCAAGGGCGGGATAATGGGACGAACCGAGAGGCTCATACTGTTCTGCTCGGGCCTCGTGTTCGGGTTCGTCGAGGTGATGCTCTGGATCTTCGTTGTTCTGGTGTGGCTGACTGCCTTGATGCGCTTCCTTCGCACCTACCGTTCCATCGAGTGAAGGACTATCTGGCGTATCTCGGGCTGCGTGCCGGCGTCGGTCTCGTCGGCCTGCTCCCTGATTACCTCATGCGTGGTCTGGGTCGGATCTTTGGGTCATTGTGGGGCATCGTCGACACCCGTCGCAGGTCGATGGCGCGCCGCCACATGGACCGGGTTCTTTCCAACGGAGCTGACACCGAGGCCGCCGCACGAGAGATCATGAAATCCTATGGGCGCTATTTCGCCGAGGCGTTGTGGGCAAGGGCCGATCGAGTCGAAGCCATGTTGGCTGCGACTGAAGTCGAAGGGGTCGAGAACATCATCGCAGCGCGCGACGCAGGCAACGGAGCGATCTACGCGCTGCCCCACATGGGTAACTGGGAGGCGGCCGCACCGGTCTCCGGTCGGGTCGGGATGCCCGTCGTGGCAGTTGCAGAAGTTCTTCCCAACCAACGGATAACCGACTGGTTCACCGAGATGCGCTCCGATTTCGGCATCGAGATCGTGCTCGCAACTGGTCGTATCGAGGTGATGCGAAGGCTGGAGGAGGCCATCGCCCAAAACAAGGCAGTCGCCTTGCTCAGCGATCGTGACTTGAAGGGAAGGGGTGTCGAAGTCGACTTCTTCGGTGAACGGACGACTATGCCGCCCGGACCCGCATCCCTGGCACTCCGGACCGGGGCGCCGCTCCTGCCGATCGGTTGCTACTACTCCGATGGCGGGTACAAGGTGGTCGTCGGGCCTCCGCTCGATGTGCCAAAGGAGGGCACGAAGACCGAGAAGGTGGCAAGACTGACCCAGTCACTCGCCGCTCAACTGGAGACACTGATCACCAAGGCCCCGATGCAGTGGCATCTTGTCCAACCCAACTGGCCGTCAGACAAACTGGAGGACTGAGTGCGCATCGGGCTGGTTTGCCCGTACGACATGGGTAAGCCGGGCGGAGTGCAGAATCAGGTGAAGGGCCTGGCCGGGCAGCTCGAGCAGATGGGTGACGAAGTCGTGATCATGGCCCCCGGGCTCTCAGAGTCGGAACCAGGTCTTGATCTCGGACGGACCATCTCGGTACCGGGGAACCGCTCGAAGGTTCCCCTCTCGATGGATCCCAGGGTTGTCGGCCTCATCAAGGACGCGGCGGCCACCGTGGACCTGTTGCACGTTCACGAACCCCTCATGCCAGTCGTGTCTCTCGGTGCCCTGCGCGCCGGGCCCCCGGTGGTGGCTACGTTCCATGCCGCACCAGGAGATCTGTGGCGCCGGCTGTACAACGTGCTCGGCTCGAGATTCCGGCGGATCCTCGGCCCCAATGTCAGGAAGATCACGGCCGTCTCGGCAACAGCATTCGCGCCGCTGCCCGAAGGGCTGGAGGTCGAGATCATTCCAAACGGGGTCGATGTCGCCGCCTTTTCGAACGGTCACCCCAGAGAACCGTTTCGGGTGTCATTCCTGGGACGTGATGAGAAACGGAAGGGTCTCGATGTCCTTCTCGACGCATGGGACCGTGTAATTGCTACCTATCCCCAGGCCAGCCTCGAGGTGATTGGGTCCGACCGAGGAGTCGACGGAGTCAAATGGATCATGACGATCGGTGACGAGGAAAAGGCGGAGATCCTCGCTTCCTCGGCGATCTTCGTCGCCCCGAATCTCGGAGGAGAGTCGTTCGGGATCGTGCTGGTGGAGGGTATGGCTGCCGGCGCGGCTGTGGTTTCCTCGGATCTTCCTTCCTTCCGTGATGTCGGCGGCGAAGCGGTGCGCTACTTCGAGACGGGATCGAGCGACGACCTCGCCAGCACCCTCATCGACCTCCTCGGAAGACCTGATGAGGTGGCTCGTCTCGGATCCGCCGGCAGGGCCAGAGCGCAGCTGTACGACTGGGGCAACGTGGCCGTCCGCTACAGAGAGACCTACGAGCAGGCTCTCTCTTAGGAGTCGCACCCGACGGGCGGTACAATTGAGGTCTTCCTCAAGGAGCTTCAAACGTGGAGAAAGGCACCGACCGCGTCAAGCGTGGTCTAGCAGAGATGCTGAAGGGCGGCGTCATCATGGACGTCGTCAACGCCGAGCAGGCGAAGATCGCCGAAGAGGCCGGCGCCGTCTCGGTCATGGCCCTCGAGCGGGTACCCGCCGACATTCGCAAACATGGCGGCGTTGCCCGCATGTCCGACCCCAACATGATCGAAGAGATCCAGAACGCGGTGACCATCCCGGTGATGGCCAAGTGCCGCATCGGTCACTTCGCCGAGGCCGCCGTGCTCCAGTCACTGGGCATCGACTACATCGACGAATCGGAGGTGCTGACCCCAGCTGACGAAGAGCATCACATCGACAAGTGGGCGTTCACCACGCCTTTCGTCTGCGGTGCCCGGAACCTCGGTGAGGCTCTACGACGCATCGGAGAGGGTGCCGCCATGATTCGCACCAAAGGTGAGGCGGGCACCGGCAACGTGGTCGAAGCGGTGCGTCACATGCGCACAGTCACCAACGAGATGCGATCTGTGGCCTCGATGGGCGAAGAGCAGCTCATGTCGGCCGCCCGCGACATGGGCGCTCCCTACGAGCTTGTCAAGGAAGTGGCGGAAACGGGGAGATTGCCCGTGGTCAACTTCGCCGCAGGTGGAATCGCCACACCCGCGGATGCTGCGCTGATGATGGGGCTAGGTGTCGACGGCGTGTTCGTCGGCTCCGGCATATTCAAGAGCTCCGATCCCGAGGGTTACGCCCGGGCGATCGTGGAGGCGACCACCTTCTGGAACGAACCCGAGGTGGTGGCCAAGGTCTCCCGTGGTCTCGGTGAGGCGATGCCCGGTCTGGAGATGGAGTCGCTGTCCGAGGCGGAGCAGCTGGCACGACGGGGCTGGTGACATGAGACGCGTCGGTGTCCTGGCGCTCCAGGGCGACGTGCGCGAGCATCTTCGCATCCTCGAGTCACTCGATGTCGAGACGCTTCCTACCAAGAAACCCGAGCACCTCGACGAGATCGACGGTTTGGTGATCCCCGGTGGGGAGTCGACCACGATCGGGAAGATGGCGGTCAGATTCGACCTTCTCGAGCCACTACGGTGCTCGATCGAACAGGGTCTGCCTGTGTACGGGACTTGTGCCGGAATGATCTTCCTTGCGGGAGCCATCACCGAGGGCGACCAACCGCTACTCGGTGTGCTCGATGTCGTGGTGAAACGGAACGCATTCGGGCGGCAGAACGAGTCGTTCGAGGCCGACCTCGACATCACGGGTCTGGATGAGCCGTTTCACGCGGTGTTCATCAGGGCGCCCTGGATCGACAAGGTCGGTTCCGAAGTGGAGATTCTCTCTACCGTCGACGATCATCCGGTCATGGTGCGTCATGACAACGTCCTGGCTACGTCGTTTCACCCTGAGCTGACCGGGGACAGACGAATCCACCAGATGTTTCTCGACTCGATCTGAGGGTTGGCGATGGCCGGACATTCCAAATGGGCGAACATCAAGCACCGCAAGGGGCGTCAGGACGCGGCGCGGGGCAAGCTCTTCGGCAAATTGGCCAAGGCGATCGAGGTGGCGGCACGAGAGGGTGGCGGGAACGTCGAATTCAACCCGACCCTGGCCACGGCTGTCGAGAAGGCCAAGGCCGCCTCGATGCCGAACGACAACATCGACCGTGCCGTCAAACGTGGCACCGGTGAAGTCGAGGGGGCGCATTACGA
>DASTBQ010000086.1:0-6006 GCA_035711995.1 Acidimicrobiia bacterium
TGTGTGATCCAGCCAACCGAGATGAAGTCGACACCGGTCTCAGCGATCTCCCGAACGCTCTGCAACGTGATCCCACCCGACGCCTCGGTCTCCATTCGGCCGTCGACCATCTCCACCGCCTGTCGGAGAGTCGTCGGTTCCATGTTGTCGAGGAGGACTCGGTCCGCGTCGGTCTCCAGCGCTTCTGCCAGTTGGTCGAGACGCTCGACCTCGACTGTGATCTTCACCTCGCCTGCGGCATCCCGGGCTGCGGCCACCGCCGTCTTCAGATCTCCGGCGGCTACGATGTGGTTGTCCTTGATCATCACCTCGTCGTAGAGACCCATCCGGTGGTTCACGCCGCCGCCGACTGTCACCGCGTACTTGTCGAGGACCCGGAGCCCGGGCATTGTCTTCCGGGTGTCGGTGATCCGGGCAGTAGTGCCGGCGATCGCTTCGACGAGGCGAGCCGTGGCCGTCGCCACTCCCGACATGCGGCCCAGCAGGTTGAGAGCGGTTCTCTCCGCGGTCAGGATCGACCGGGAAGGACCGGCAACCCAGCCGATCCCGGTGTCTGCCGAGACCGCAGACCCGTCCTCGATTGATGAGAACTCCACACTCGGATCCACCTCGTTGAAGACGTGAGCGGCGACGGGAAGTCCCGCGATCACCCCTGCCACTCTTGCCACGAGCACACCTCGGGAGTGAGCCGACTTGGGAATGACAGCGGCAGAGAGGTCCCCGACATCAGCGAGATCCTCTGCCAACGCTCGGCTGACGATCGGAGCGAAGTCTTCGACCGAGATCACGACACGCGGACCGCGTGTGCCGCACCCGGGGCCACCAGCGTCCGCATCGCCTGCTTGGGGTCTTCTTCCGGGTAGTCCGCCCGGTAGTGACCGCCCCGGGACTCGGACCGACGCAGGGAGGCGAGGACTATCAGCATCGCCAACTCGGCGGCGTGACGACCGGCGATGGTTCGGGAGAGGATCGGCTCCATCTCGATTATCGAGTTACGGGCGTTCCAGAGACCATCCCCGGTGCGAATCAGGCCGGCCCGGTCCCACATCAGCTGTCGCAGATCCTCGATCACGGGGCCGGCGACGACAGGCTGTTCCAAACCCTCTTTGGGCACCTCGACTTCACTGATGTCGGGGTTGGCGTTGTCCGCCACGTCGACGGCGACCCTTGCCCCGAAGACGAGACCTTCGAGCAGCGAGTTGGAGGCGAGACGGTTGGCACCATGGACTCCGGTCGAGGCGCATTCCCCGACGGCCCAGAGACCTAGGACCGATGTGCGACCCCTGGTGTCGGCGTCGATCCCGCCCATGTAGTAGTGGGCGGCCGGTGAGACTGGGAGCAGATCCTCCTGAGGGTTGAGACCCACCGACATGGCATGGGCGGTGACAGTCGGGAACCGCTCGTGGAAGTTGACTATCGACCTGGCGTCGAGATAGGCGCTCGAGCCCCTGTCGTATTGCCAGAAGATCGCCCTGGCGACGATGTCGCGTGGCGCCAGTTCGGCCATCGGGTGGTACTGATCCATGAACCGGCGTCCGGACGCGTCGACGAGCTTGGCCCCTTCACCACGCAGAGCCTCGGTGAGGAGGGGCATCGGGTCCTTGCCGGCATTCAGTGCTGTCGGGTGGAATTGGACGAACTCCAGATCGGCGAGCCGGGCTCCGGCCCGGGCTGCGATCATGATCCCTTCTCCGGTTACCCCTGGCGGGTTCGTGGTGCGGGAATACACCCGACCGGCTCCGCCGGTCGCCATGACGACGGCGGAACCGGTGTAAACGACACGCTTCTTGCCATCGGCAGTTACGACACCAACGACCCGGTCCCCATCACGGGCCAGGTCGACGACACGTCCTTCGATCGACTCCACCGTTGGGGACTCGTTCACCGCCTGGTTGAGCGCACGCATCACCTCGGCACCTGTGGCGTCTCCGTCGGCATGGACGACGCGGCGGGCTTGGTGCCCACCCTCCCGTCCCAGGAGCAGCGAGCCCTCGTCATCGCGATCGAACTCCGCCCCCATCGTGACCAGGCGCGAGATTGCTTCCGGACCGCCACCCGTCAAAGCCGCGACCGCTTCGTCGACTGCCAGCCCGCCGGAGACAGCTTTGGTGTCGGCGGCGTGGGCCTGGGGAGAGTCGTCGGCGGCCAGCGCCGCTGCGATGCCTCCCTGCGCCCACCACGTCGACCCGACGTCTTTGGCGGTTATCACGAACGCGCGGGGCAGGCCGAGGGCCACGGAGAGCCCGGCCACACCGGCACCGACGACTATGGGCCCATCGAGCCTGATGACCTTGGTCATTGCCGGATCAGTCCTGCCGGCCTACCTCGAGCATCCTCGTCACTGCGAGACGGGCACGCTCGGCCACCTGTTCGGGGATCTCGACCTGGTAGGTCATGGTCTCCAAGGACCGTCTGATCTTGTCGAGCGTGATCCGCTTCATGTGCGGGCACAGGTTGCAAGGTCTGACGTAGGTCGTGTTGGGGGTGGCCTCTGCGACGTTGTCGGCCATCGAGCACTCGGTGATCATCATCACCTTCTCGGGCTGATTCCGGGTCACCCATGAGATCATCCCATGTGTCGAACCCACATAGTCGGCCTCAGCAAGGACGTCAGGGGGCGACTCGGGGTGAGCGATCACCGGGAGCGACCCACTCTGCGCCTTGTAGTCCCTGATCTCCTGTCCGGTGAATTTGTCGTGCACCATGCATGAGCCCTCCCAGAGGATGACGTCGACATCGGTTTGGGATGCGACCCAACTCCCCAGGAACTGGTCGGGCGTGAAGATCACCCGGTTGACACCGAGAGACTCGACCACTGCCACCGCATTCGACGAGGTGCACGTGATGTCGGACTCGGCCTTGACGTCCGCAGAGGTGTTCACGTAGCTCACCACGGGAACACCCGGGTACTGCTCGCGGAGGCGTCGAATGTCGGCGCCGGTGATCCCGTCCGCGAGAGAGCATCCCGCCTCGAGATCGGGTATCAGGACAGTCTTCTCCGGGGCGATGAGCTTCGCTGTCTCCGCCATGAAATGGACCCCAGCGAGAACGATCACCTCGGCTTCGGTCTCCAGCGCGAGGTAGGCGAGGGCCAAAGAGTCCCCGGTTATGTCCGCCGCCAGGTGATAGATGTCCGGCGTCATGTAGTTGTGCGCGGCGACGATTGCGTTTCGCTCACGCTTCAACCTGTCGATCGCGTCGATCGTGGGCTGGAGGGCGGCCACCTCCTCCTCAGGGAGGACATCGGCGGCACGTGTTATCTGAATGGCGGTCAAGGGACTCCCGGCTTCGGCCGAATTCTAGTTGTGGATACGTAGAGGACAGATTCCGTAGAATCCCCGCATGGCCAACCCAGTCCTCACCTCCCAGTTCGGCACCGCCGAAAAGCCGAACTCCGGATCAGCCCCGGTCATCGATACCGGCGACTACATGACGATGTCGTCGGTCCTGAAACAGACCGGCCTTCTCTTCATGCTTCTCATAGCCGCGGCGGCCTGGGGGTGGACCCAAGTGGAGGTGGGAACGCTCGGTCCTGTGTTCTGGGGCGCGCTGATCGCATCGATCGTCCTGATGATCGTGACGATCGTCAAGAAGGAGTGGGTCAGGTTCACTGCACCGCTCTATGCCCTCGCCCAGGGAGTCCTGGTTGGCGCGATCTCCAAGGTGTATTCCGACCTTTGGGAGGGGATCGTCATCCAGGCGGTCCTTGCCACGTTCGGGGTCTTTCTCGCGATGCTCTTCCTCTACGCAAACCGCATAGTCAAGGTCACCCAGAAGCTGCGGTCGGTGATCATCATCGCGACCGCAGGGGTCGTCCTCTTCTACCTGGCGTCGATAGTGCTCAGTCTGTTCGGCGCCGACATGCCGTTCATCTGGGATGGCGGGCCTCTGAGCATCCTGATAAGCGCCGGCATATGCATCGTCGCCGCCCTGAACCTGCTGCTCGACTTCGACGCAATCGAGAGAGGCATCCAAAACCATGCGCCATCATGGTTCTCCTGGTTTGCCGCCTTTGGGTTGATGGTCACCCTTGTCTGGCTCTACCTGGAGATCCTTCGGCTCCTGGCTCTCACTCGGGACTGACCTCATTCGGTGAAAACAAGGTCACATGTGCTCGATGACCGCAGTGCCGAACTCCGAGGTGCTGACCTTGGTGGCGCCCTCCATGAGACGTTCGAAGTCATAGGTGACGGTTCGGGCGGCGATGGCCCCTTCCAGGCCACGGATGATGTTGTCGGCGGCCTCGGCCCAACCCATGTAACGGAACATCATCTCCCCGGAGAGGATGACAGAGCCCGGGTTCACCTTGTCCTGGTTGGCGTACTTGGGGGCGGTGCCATGAGTCGCCTCGAATACAGCCACACCCGTGTCGTAGTTGATGTTGCCGCCCGGGGCGATGCCGATACCTCCCACCTGGGCGGCGAGGGCGTCCGATAGATAATCACCGTTCAGGTTGGTGGTGGCGATCACGTCATAATTAGCGGGGCGCGTGAGGACCTGCTGCAACATGGCGTCGGCGATCACGTCCTGGACCAGGAGTTTGTCGCCCGGCTCGCCGCCACTGTCCTCCCATGAGACGGCGACGTCGGAGAACTCGTCACGCACCAGCTCGTAGCCCCACGATCGGAAAGCACCCTCGGTGAACTTCATGATGTTTCCCTTGTGAACCAGGGTGACCGACTCGCGGTTGTTCTGGAGTGCGTACCTGATGGCGGCCCTGATGAGTCGTTTCGAGCCCGTCACCGACACAGGCTTGATCCCTACTCCCGAGTCCTCCCGGATGTCCCAGTCGTAGGTCTCTTTGAGAAAGGCGAGCAGCTTCTGTGCTCCCTCGGTGCCTTCCTCGAGCTCCTTGCCCGCATAAACGTCCTCTGTGTTCTCCCGAAAGATCACCATGTCGACGTCGCCGGGGTTCCTGACCGGGGAAGGCACACCTTCGAACCAGCGGACCGGACGGACACACGCGTACAGATCCATGATCTGGCGAAGGGCCACGTTCAGCGAGCGGATTCCGCCGCCGACCGGCGTTGTCAACGGGCCTTTGATCCCGACCAGGTGCTCACCGAATGCGGACACCGTCTCGGCGGGAAGCCAGCTTCCCGTCTCGTTGAAGTCCTTCTCACCGGCGAGGACTTCCCTCCAGACGATGGCACGGTCACCGCCATACGCCTTTTCGACGGCAGCGTCGAATACACGGACCGAGGCAGCCCAGATGTCGGGGCCGATCCCGTCACCCTCGATGAAAGGGATCACGGGGTCGTTGGGGACGACGAGACCGTCGGCGCCCATTGTGATGGTTGTACCCACAGCAGTTGACTCCTAGAGGTGTTTTCGGAGCGTCGACACTAGCGACCCACCGATTTACATCCCCTTTCGATCTCCTTTAGGCCCACTTGCGGCCCGTCAACCGAGCATGAGCACATGACCAAGAAGAGACTGTTGATCATCGCGGGCATCGTCGCCGTCCCCGTCCTGGCTCTGGCCTGGTGGCTTGGGTCTCCGCTGTTCCTCGACGACGAGGTGAACGAGACGTTCCCCACCCCGGTCGCCGCCCCGGCTTCCACGACGACGACCACCTCGCCGGGTGAGGTCCAAATGACGACTGTCGCCCCATCCGAAGAGCCGCCTTCGGCGCCATCACAACCGGTCGCGCTTCTCGCCGGGAACTTCGTCGATGCGGACGAGTCACACATGGGCACTGGCACCGCCACGATCTACGAACTGGAAGACGGGTCGCGGGTGCTTCGTCTCGAAGCCTTCGAGGTGACAAACGGTCCCGACCTGCACGTCCTAATCGTTCCCGGCGACGGATCGATGGATGGGGCAGTGAACCTCGGGTCACTGAAAGGCAACGTCGGTGATCAGAACTACGAGATTCCTGGCGACGTCGACATCGAGACGCTCGGCGATGTGCTCATCTACTGCGTCGCCTTCTCGGTGAACTTCGCGACCGCAACCCTGGGTTGATTCAGCTGGCGCGTCTGCGCTCCTGCGCCGCGGTGAGTG
>DASTBQ010000087.1:0-44487 GCA_035711995.1 Acidimicrobiia bacterium
CGGGACCATGTTGCCTTGCTACGCCAGTATGCCCAGCGTCGCGATCAGCTCCCTCCAGACACCCGTGAGAAGCTCGCCCAGAAGCTCCGTTTGCAGCTCCGGCCGCTGGTTCATGCCACCACGCGGACCAAGAGCGCGGAAGAGTTCGTCCTCCAGGTTCTCGTGGAGAAGGAGCGGAATCGCTGAAGAACCAACAAGGGTCGGTCTTCGCTCCTGGCCGGCATCATCCCTGGATCGCGTGTCTGGGGCAAACCGGATGTGCGAGGTCTGTCGGTTGATCTAGCTGAGGGAGCGGCCCCCGCCCACGACGACTACATGACCCGTGACGTACGACGACAGCGGCGTCAGGAGAAACCAGACCACGTTCGCGACTTCGGCCGGGGTGCCCATGCGGTCCAGCGGAATCGCCGCCACCATCTTTTCCAGCACCTCTTCTGGGATCGCCATCGCCATCTCGGTGCCGATGAGACCGGGGGCGACCGCGTTGACCCTCACATGAGGAGCCAGGGACAGGGCCAGGGCTCGGGTCAACCCGACGACCCCACCCTTCGACATCGAGTAGTTGAACTGCCCGAAGTTGCCCAAATACGCCCGGGAGGCGATGTTGACTATCGCACCGTTCTCAGCGATGAGGTCGGCGAGGGCGGTCGACAGGTGATATGCGGCGCCCAGGTTGACATCGAGTACCGCATCGAAGTCCTCATCCGTCATGTTGACGAGACGGGAATCGCGGGTGATCCCGGCATTGTTGACCAGGCCGAGTAGGGGCACACCGGCCTCGATGACGGCTAGTTTCACCATCTCGACACCCTCCGCCTTGGTCAGGTCCACCTGTACCGGGACGATGTCGTCGACATCTGCGAGATCGGCGGAGAGATCGACACCGATCACGGTGAATGATGGGTTGGCAGCGAGACGAGTTGCGATGGCACGGCCAATGCCTCGGGCTGCACCTGTGACGACGATGCATCCGTTCACGGCAGCGCCTTGCCCAGATGGGACGGGCCAATCCGAATCAACTCTCCTGTGATCCCCGCGGCGTCCGTGGCCAGTTTTTCCGCCCAGCGTTCCACGGTCTCGGGATCGGAGTCGTCGTCATATGCCACGACGTTCACCGACCAGCCCTTCCTCGCCCCTTCCAAGGCGGCGGTCCTTGCCGCGGAGAGCAGACCAGTGGCGACCATGGCCTTGCCTGGCCCCCGTCTCCCGAGCAGGTCATCGTGATGGACCACATATACGAACGACTCCTCCGCCTGGGCCGCGGATCGGCTCATCTCGAAGGCTCGGTGCAGCTCAGCGTGGACCTCGCCCCAATCATCGCCGACATGCTGCACCCTGAAGATGTTCACGGTGTGATCGCCCGACCTTCCTCGATCATCTTCTCGATGGTGACGCCGTCGACTCCCATCTCTGCGAGCAGGCTTCTCGTGTGTTGGCCGAGCACAGGTGGGTTCTGAGTGGCTCGGGCCTGCTCCCCGTCGAATCTGAGCGGCGAGCCGGTGGTGCGGACGTGCCCGGCCACGGCATGCTCGAACTCGACGAGCATCCCGTTACGTCGGGCCTGCGGGTCGTCGAACGCCTCGGTGATGGTGAGAACCCGCCCCACCGGGAGACCGGCTTGTTCGAGAAGCTCGATCCAGTACTCGACTCTCTCGGTCTTGAACACACGGGCCAGTTTGCGTGTCAGAGAGTCGAGGTCGGCCATTCGCTGCTCGTTTGTGACGTAGGTCTCGGCGAGGTCCGACCGCTCGATCGCGTCACACAGGAGCTCGAAGTGACGATCTGAGACGATGGCCAAGGTGAACGGTCCGTCTGCCGCTTCGAACACCTGATTCGGAGCGAGGAAAGGGCTGGCGGTGCCCGTCTTCTCAGGTTGTTTGTGGGTGGTGAAGTTGATCGCGTTCCACCCTGACTGCACGGCGAGGAGACCATCGCGAAGCGACACGTCGATCCTCTGTCCCCGTCTCGGACGCTCGACGAGAGCTGCGGCGATCGAGAGGGCCACGTTGGTTCCGGCGACGTAGTCGCCGATTGTGGTAGCAGTCTTCCGCGGTCCATCTTTTGGGTCACCTGTTATCGAGATCATTCCCGACTCACCCTGGAAGATGATGTCGATACCGGGTCGTTTCGCGTATGGGCCTTCGGCGCCAAAGGCGGACACGACGGCATAGATCAAGGTGGGATTGAGCTCGCGACATCGTTTCTCATCGAGCCCGAGTCGCTCCATCGCCCCGTGGCGGAGGTTGTGCAGCACCACGTCTGCTTTGCGCACCAGATTGTCGAACACCCGTTTCGAGACCCAGTCTTTGGTGTCGATGGCCAACGATTCCTTGCCTCTGTTCACCGCCATGAAGAAGGCCGACTCGCCTCCTTGATAGGGGCCGAATCCGCGGCCGAGATCTCCGCCGATGGGCTCGACCTTTATCACCCGGGCCCCCAGGTCCGCGAGCAGCATGCCTCCGTAGGGGGCGGCGATGAGATTGCCGAACTCGACGACCGTCACGCCGTCGAGCGGACCACTCTCATACACGTTCGATGACCGTGCTGATTCCCTGGCCGACACCGATGCACATGGTGGCGAGCCCGTACTTGGCCTGTCGTCGGATCAGTTCGTGAGTGAGTGTCACCAGGATGCGCGCTCCAGAAGCCCCGAGTGGGTGACCGATGGCAATGGCGCCTCCGTTGACGTTCACCCTCTCACGATCCAATTCGAGTGCTCGCATCGATGCCACGGCCTGCGCTGCGAACGCCTCGTTGAGTTCGATCAGGTCGAGATCATCGGCCACGATCCCGGCCCGGTCGAGAGCCTTGGTCGAAGCCGGTACCGGGCCCATCCCCATGATGTCGGGGTGAACACCGGCTGCGCCGGAGGAGACGATTCGGGCGAGCGGAGTCAGCCCATGACGATGCAGACCTTCCTCGGTGGCGAGCAACAGCGCCGCAGCGCCGTCGTTCATCGGGGATGAGTTGCCCGCGGTGACGGTCCCGTCCTCTTTGAAGACTGGTGGCAGCTCGCCGAGTGCCTCCAGGGTGGTGTCAGAACGTGGCCCTTCGTCGGTGGTAATGGTGACGAGGCTGCGTCGGCGGCTATCGGTGGGAGCTTCGATCGGGACGATCTCCTCGTCGAACCTTCCAGCCTCGACTGCCGCCACCGCCTTCTGATGACTGGAGAGTGCGAACCGATCCTGGTCCTCGCGGGAGACGTCGTATTTGGCGGCGACTTCCTCTGCCGTCATGCCCAGACTGATCGGGGGATACAAACGCTGCATCTCGGGGTTGATCAGCCGCCAGCCGAGCACGGTGTCCGCCGAATCGGGCATCCCGGTGCCGAAAGCCTTTTCAGGCTTGCTGATCACGTAGGGGGCGCGGCTCATCGACTCCGAGCCGCCGGCGATCATCACCTCGCCCCAGCCGTCAACGAGGGCGTGGGTGGCCGAGACGACGGCCTGCATGCCCGACCCACAGAGACGGTTGACGGTCGCCCCCGGTACCTCGATTGGCAATCCGGCGAGGAGGCCGGCCATTCGGGCGACATTGCGGTTGTCCTCCCCGGCCTGGTTGGCCGCACCCCACTGGATGTCCTCGATGGCCATCGGGTCCAGGTCGGGGTTGCGGTCCATGACGCCGCGGATCGCATGGGCAGCGAGGTCGTCGGGACGGACCAGAGCCAGCTGCCCGCCCAACTTCCCCATCGGAGTTCGGGCCGCGTCAACGATGTAGACATTCGACATCGTCTCCAATCATGGTCGATCGGTGAAGTGTGATGGCGCTTCCCCACCCAGAACGGGTGATTGGTAGCGTCGGAGACGATGACCCAACCCGAGAAGCTCTATTTCACCGAGTCCGATGAAGCCAACATGCTGCTTGCCAGTGATGGGCTCGCCCTGCTGCTGGGAATGTTGCTCGACCAGCAGTTCCCGATGGAGCGCGCGTTCTATGGCCCACAACTCCTCAAGGAGCGAATGGGTGAGGACCTCGACGCGGCCAGGATCGCCTCGTGGGATCCTGAGGACATGGCGACGATGTTCCAGGGGCCGCCCGCCATCCACCGCTATTGGGGCGCAATGTCGAAGAGAGCCCAGGATCTATGTCAGGTGCTCGTGGATCAGTACGACGGAAAGGCCGAGAATCTATGGGCGACGGCGGACACCGGAGCGGAGTTGCTGAAGCGGCTCAAGGCACTGCCCGGCTTCGGGGACGACAAGTCGAGGATCTTCGTCGGTTTGCTCGGAAAACGGATGGCTGTGACCCCTGACGGCTGGGAGAAGGTGGCGGCGGATTGGCCTTCGATCGCCGACGTCGCCAGTTTCGACGACGTATCCGTACTCAGGGAGCAAAAGAAAGCGATGAAAGGCAACAAAAAGGGCTGAAGTCCTCTCAATCCGGTGACGATCTCTGCCGATACCGACTTTTCAGAGAGGGAAGACGTTGAACTCACAGAATCTTTCAGGGCTGGTTTCTGACTGGAGCATCAACGACTTGCTTCAGATCATGCAGGTCACCAAGAAGACAGGCTCCCTCGAAATCGACGGCGCGCAACAAGGGCGAATCCACTTCGAGGATGGCGCGGTGACCGGAGCCGACCTCTCGGGGTCACGAAGCGCCTACGTCGCCGAAGATCGCGCGTCGATCGCAGATGTCATCTACGTCCTCTCCACTCTGGACAGTGGCACGTTCGCGATGACCTCCACGGAACCCGCCGGGCGGAAGAGTTGGTCCGTGGAGGACGTCCTCGCCGACGTTGCCGCGATCTCCGAACTGGAGGCGGCTGTCACGGGCTCGGGACTGACCGAGGCGACAGGGATAAGACTCTCTGACACCCTGAGTGAGCCGATCACGCTCGCACCCGAGGATTGGCAGGCGATGGTCAGCCTCGTGCAGCCTTTCACATTCGAGCAACTCGAGTCGCGATCTGGCAGGGGTGGCGCGGTAAGGGTGCTCTACGCACTGCAGCGTCTCGGTGTCGTCGAGCCGATCACGTCTGAGGACGAATCGGAGTTCCTCGACCGCCTCGCCGAAGGCATCCACACCGACACCGCAGAACCGGTCTCGAGCGAGACCACTGACACCGAATCCGACATGGACAAGGGCAAGCACGAAGAGGATGATGTCGAAGTCGTGGTCGAAGATCCCGAGCCCACCGACGAGAGGGCGAAGCGTGAGCCCGTTGCGGTTCGCGGTCTCGCCGCCGATGCGTCGACCACGCTCACAGACGGTGTCTACGACGAGATAAGACGACTCCGCAGCAGAGCAGCCGAGAAGTAGCGACCTCCTGGCGAAGAGCCGCCAGGAGGCTGGAGTTCCTTCGAACTCCGCCGGGGCCGACCAAGCTCCTGAGACTCCTCCATACCGGTACCCTCGCCGGCCATGCCTGAACGTGGTCCGTGGAAGCCCAACAGACCTCTGTTCATTGGTCTCGCCGGAGGGTCAGGATCGGGGAAGTCGACCATCGCAGAGGAGTTGGTGGAACGTCTCGAAGGCAAGGTGGCGATCCTCCATCATGACGCCTACTACCGCCACCGCACCGATCTCACATTCGAGGAGCGCACCAGGGTCAACTACGACCATCCCAGCTCTCTGGAGACCGAGCTGCTGATCGCCCATCTCGAAGACCTCCGCACCGGTATCGCCGTTGAGCACCCCGTCTACGACTTCCCAAATCATCTCAGGTCTGATGAGACGATCCGCATCGAACCGGCGCCTGTCGTGGTCGTGGAGGGGATCCTGGTGCTCTCTGCGCCCGAGCTGAGGTCTGAGCTCGATCTCAAGATATTCGTCGACACCGACCCCGATCTTCGTCTCGCTCGCCGTCTCGAGCGAGACATCGCCGAGCGGGGGAGATCGGTCGAGTCGGTGATCCAGCAGTACTTCGCAACCGTGCGGCCCATGCATCTCGAGTTCGTGGAGCCGTCGCGTCGCTATGCCGACCTGATAATCCCCGAGGGCTACAACCCCGCAGCGGTGGCGACCGTCGTAGAGCTGATCCGGTCGCGGTTGGGCTGATCAGCCGATAAGCCAGATCTGTTCCTGACGGCCGTCGAGGAAGGTGACCTCACCATCTTCGAGAAATGCGTTCTCTTCGACCATGATCCGACCCTCCTGGCCGTCCCACTCCGGGACGGTGATCTCTACTGCCAACTCGATCGACCAGGCAGTGTCTTCCCCTATTGGATAGTCACCTTCGCCGGGGACACCGTCCTGGGCATCCCACAGACCAATCGTCGAGCCGGCGGCATGACCGTGCAGCCCTATCGGGTGGGTGTAGATGACGGGTCTGATTCCCACGTCCCGCCCGCGGGACAGAGAGCTGGCGAGCACCGCGTTGCCACTGCGTCCCGGTCGCATCTCATCCATGAGGATCTCCTGGAGGGTGTTCGCTTGAGCCATCCCCCCGACGAGGGAGTCAGGCGCAGCGATGTCATCAGGGAGCAGGACATATCCGTGTTGTTGTTGGTCGGTGTGATAGCCGTCGCGAATGATCCCGAAGTCGACGTGGACCAGGTCACCCGGCTCGATCACTCGGTCAATGATCCCGTCGGCAGGGGAGGCAGGAATGTCGCCCGCTCTCTGCACCGTGACCCCCGGGTGAAACCAGATTCGGTGTCCGCTGTCATGAGATGTCTGTGCCAGCCACCAGGCCACATCCTGAGTCGTTGTCTCACCCGGTGTGATCACTTCGGTGGACAAGGCCCGACGCAGGAAACCGTGGGCGATCGCACAGGCCTCGGTCAATGCAGCGCGTTCCTCGGGGAGACGTCTTTCCAGCCAACCGATCGCCAGCTTCTCGGCTGAGACCACCTCATGGCCTTCGAGGGCTTCTCGCATCGCGTCGCGCTCGGTTGCGCTCAGCCCATCGGCGAGGGCATGAGTTGAGGATATGTCGATGCCCACAGGCCCGGTGACGTCTTCGAGGAAAGTGGCCAGCGAAGCCCACTGGTTGGGCTCCGCGGCAGGGTCCCAGACCCCGGGAAAGGGCCCTACCGGGTAACGAGCGACCGCACCCCGGGCCAAGCCGCCTTCCTTGAACACCAATATCGTCCGCCGCCGGGCGGTGTCCAACCAGGTGGCGGGGAGCATTGTTCGGCCAACCGGGTCCTCGTTGTATTCCCGTGAGGTGATCACCCAGGCATCGAAGCCGTGCTCGGCCATGAGGTCGGGGACGATGATGTCGAGACGACGCTCTAGCAGTCGATCACGCTCCTCCGCGAGCTCCCGTATGTCCATTGAGCGAAGCTAACACCGTCTCTTAGACTCTCGCCCGTGTCGAAGAGATCCACTGTTGCGGTGGTTGGTGTGGGTGCGATGGGCGAAGCACTCGTGGCCGGTTTGCTCGCCGCCGGCTGGGATCCGTCCGAGGTGACTCTTTGTGTGCGCCGCATGGATCGAGCCGACGAGCTGGCGCATGCCACTGGCTGTGAGGTGAGTCTGGACCCGGTGGCCGCCATCGAAGGCAGTGACATCGTCGTGATCGCCGTGAAACCTCGCGACGTTGGGACAGTCCTCGAGACCCTTTCTGGAAATCTCACCGAGGGGCAGACGGTCGTCTCGATCGCTGCCGGGGTCACAACACAAACCTACGAATCGCTGTTAGGCGCCGTGCCCGTGGTGCGCGCAATGCCGAATACTCCTGCTTTGGTTCGAGAGGGCGTCACTGGCATTTCGGCAGGAAGTCATGCAGGCACCGCAAACCTCGACGCCGCCAGGGAGATCCTGGGAGCCGTCGGCACAGTTCGGATCATGGAGGAGTCGATGATGGACGCGGTGACCGCTGTCTCCGGCACTGGACCGGCCTATGTGTTCCTACTCGCCGAGGCGCTCACCGAGGCCGCCATGCGAGAAGGTTTGCCCAGAGACGTAGCCGAGAGTTTCGTCCACCAGACGATTCAGGGCGCTGGCCACTTGCTCACTGCCACGGGCAAGAGCCCGGCCCGTCTCCGTCACGAGGTCACGTCGCCAGGTGGAACGACCGCCGCAGCGATTCACGTCCTCGAAGAGAAGGGCTTTCGTGCCGTGGTCGAAGATGCGGTGCGCGCCGCCGCGGAGCGGGCCCGCGAGTTGGGGGGCAGTGCCTGAGCCTCTTCTCCAGGGCCACCGTGGCGGTCGCCGACTGGCCCCCGATCGAGAAGATGTTCACGTCGACCACCCCCGGACGTGCCCTGGCGTCCCGTTTCGTGGCGGGCGACAACCTGGCCGAAGCCGTGGCGGTAGCCAGACGACTCAACGACGACGGTTGTCTGGTGTCTCTCGATCTGTTGGGGGAGGAGGTCGCCGACAGGGAGTCAGCGGGCCACGCAGTGGCGGAGTACCTCGAGTGTCTCGACCAGATCGAGTCGCAGGGTCTCGACGGCAATATCTCGATCAAACCGACACAGCTCGGACTGGCCTTCGACGAGGAGTTGGCGAATCAGGCGCTGGAGAGACTGGGGAAACGTGCGGCCGAGATCGGCACCACCGTCACGATCGACATGGAAGACTCTCGATACACCGAGGCGACCGTGAGGATGTTCGAGCGGGGTCAGGCGGGAACGCAGAACTTCGGCATCGCAATCCAGGCCTACATGAAGAGAACTGCCACCGATCTGGAGCGTCTCGGGGGCTTGGGTGGGCACATCAGACTGTGCAAGGGCGCATACGTCGAGCCGTCGGAGATCGCCATCACGACCAAGGCTGGTGTGGACGGTGCCTTCGCCGTGTACCTGACCGAACTGATGATGCGCCGAGACGTCACCCCGGCCATCGCCACGCATGATGAGGAACTGGTTGCCCTGGCGCTCGACCTGGCGAAGGACAGGGATGAGTCTTTCGAGTTCCAGATGCTCTACGGGGTGAGAGGCGACCTGCAGAGTCGGATCCTCGAGGAAGGGCATCCTCTCCGCATCTATCTGCCTTTCGGGTCGCAGTGGTACCCCTACCTGACTCGCCGCGTCGCGGAGCGTCCTGCCAACGTTTGGTTCTTCGTCAAGGCGCTGATCGGGAGTCGTTGAGTGGATCTCGATCTCGACCGCCTCGCCTCACATCTCACCGTCGACCTCACCACCACTGGCCGGCGCAGCGGGCAGCCGAGGACTGTCGAGATCTGGTGGTTCCGGGTGGACGGAAGGTTCGTCATCACCGGCACACCGGGACGACGTGACTGGCTCGCCAATGTTCTCGAGCAGCCCCGGGTGATCATCGGCGTCGACGGGCAAGATCTCTCCGCGACCGTGACACCGGTGGACGATGAGGCGTTCCGGCGTCGGGTGTTCACCGACCCGCGGACATCGTGGTACTCCTCGCAGGCGGAGTTGGACCGGCTGGTCGCGACTGCGCCGATGGTCGAAGTCACCTTCGATCAGCGTTAGCGTCTCCGACCCATGACCGACCACAGCGATCTGGATCGGCTGCTCGGGCCTGATCGTCGCGTGAACCCGCCGCGCGGTCTGGCTGCCGTGGTCGTCGGCGTGGCGGTGCTCGTTGTGATCGGATTGATCGCACTCTGGCCTGGTGACCCACCCGACCTGGATCTGACAGAGGCCGGGTTCGCTGACCATCTGGTGAGGGCGGAGACCGACGTCGCCACGGTGGGGCCCTGCTCCTGGGACGCCACATTCGAATGTCGTCTCTACCAACTGACTGTCCTCGACGACCCGGTCGGTGACATCGCCTTCCTCGAGTTCCCGGATGAAGTGGGCCAGCCTGAACTCACCGAGGGCGACGTGGTACATCTCGCCGTGGTCGAAGATGTGGATGGGACTGTCACCTATCAGTTCTCCGACAAGGACCGGCGGACCGTGCTCTGGGTGCTCGGTCTCGTCTTCGCTGCAGCGGTCATCGCGCTCGGTCGGTTGCGCGGAGTGGCAGCACTGGCCGGGTTGGCGCTCAGCGTCGGGGTCCTGTTGTGGTTCATCCTCCCCGCCATCATCGAAGGCAGTGATGCAGTTCTCGTCGCTTTGATCGGAGGCGGGGCGATCGCTCTGATATCGCTATATCTGGCTCACGGGTACAACCCTCTCACCCATGTCGCCGCTCTCGGCGCCTTCTCGGCCCTGGTTCTGACGACCGTGCTCTCCTGGCTCGTCGTCGAGCTGGCCCGTTTCTCGGGGCTGGCCGGTGAGGAAGCTTTCTACCTCCTCGCCCTACCTGACCTCGACCTCAACGGTCTTCTGCTCGCCGGGATCGTCCTCGGTGCGATCGGGGCACTCGACGACGTGACGGTCACCCAGGCCTCGGCGGTATGGGAGGTGCGGGCCGCGAACCCATCCCAGGATTCGGGCGCACTGTTCGAGTCGGGACTGAGGGTTGGCCGGGATCACATCGTGTCGACCGTCAACACCCTCTTGCTCGCCTATGCGGGGGCGTCATTGCCGTTGCTCGTCTTCCTCAGTCTGTCCGAGCAGTCGTTGGGTTTCGTTGCCAGTTCCGAGGTAGTGGCGGTCGAGATCGTCAGGACACTGGTGGGTTCGATCGGTCTCGTCGCCGCGGTGCCCCTCACGACGTGGCTGGCCTCCCGGGTGGCGGCCAATGCTGCGATCGCGGAAACGTCACCCCGGGTCTCCCCCTAAAGCGGAGAGCTTCGGGAAGACCCGGTGCGACGGGTCCGGGTGCCGACTTTTGCCTAGCTCGGAGGAAGCAGGTCAGGCAGCGTCGTCCACGGGAAGCGGCTGCGCCTTGACGAGACGCTCTCCGAGATGGATCAGCGTGTTGCCGATGGCGGTCCGCAGTCCGTGTCTTGGCTGCTCCAGTGGCTCCGGATGACTGGCATGACGACGAACTCGCTCGTCGTGCAATGGCTGGGTGAGTGTCACGAAGTCTTTAAGCATCTTGCTGCTCCTCTGAGGATCTGAGGTAGGAGTCGAGGAAAGCCCCGGCGCCGCTGAGCGACTGCTCCCTCAGCGAGTAGGACTTGTGCTTCGTTTTGTGCTCGTCGTTTGGCATGTGGACCCGGATCAGACCGGCCGCACGCAGTTGACCGATGTGGTGGTGGACGGTCGACTTGGAGAGTGAGAGCATCTCGGTGAGTTCGTCGAGCGTTGTCTCGCCCTCTCCGAGCCGACGCAGGATGCGAAGCCGCTTGTCGTCGCTGAGCGCCTTGAACATGTTGACCAACCAGGACGGTGGAGCCTCAGGGTCTCCGTTGAGGAACTCGTCGGCGATGCCGAAGTAGACGACCAATGTGCCTCGCGACCCGTCGATCAAGGAGAGTGGGCGAGTCACCACCGACGGGACCAACACAACTCGAGTGATCCCAGCCGGGATGTCGAAGGAGATCCCGCTCGTGACCTCTTCGATCACTTCGGCGGCGCTGCCTCTCGAAGGAGCGGCGCGACGGGCTGCCGCTGCTCGCTCGATGGCGCCTCCGAACACCTCCTCATATGCATCGAAGACTTCGCCCCGGAACCGTTTGAGTGCGGTGGCGTACCGCTTCGGAAGCCCGTCGGTGTACATGACGTCCTTGGCGAACTCGACCATCTCTTCGACCGCCTTTTGCTTCTTGGCGTCGTCCTGTTCGTGATCGTGCTCCATGAGCCGGATGAGAGCATCCAGGTCACCGGTGGCACTCTGTTCGATCAGTGCCTGATCGTTCTTGTGGGACGTGTGCGAGAGGATCCAGCGCCGCAGCCTCATCTCATCGACCGACTCGAGCCAGTCGAACATTCGATCTGGGTCGTGGGGATGCGGGGCGGAGAGGAGAAAGCTCGAAATCGAAAGCCAGACGTAGAACCATGGACCCCCAAGAGTGAGGAGTTCCTCCCGAAGATCGTCCGGGGTCGCAGCGGCCACATTCTCCGCCCACTCCGCACCGAGGTCCTGACCGGACCCGGTGTCCTTGGGGCTGAACACCGACCAGATGGTCAGGATCACCTCATGCGAGACGCTTCCTTCGATCTCGATCGGGATCCGTCGCGAGGCAGTGGCAAGGCCGCTAACACTTTCGTTTGGTATCAGTAATTCGGTCATTGTGCGCAGTTCTCAGTAGATTCGATAACGGTCGAATCGAACTATGACAGATCGGAGTCGATTTGTCTAGCCCGATTCGATGATCATCGAATCGGCGGGTACCTTTTCGTTCTGACCGGACGAGACCGTTGGTATGGCTCCTCGCCCGGAACGTGAAGTCGGGTACAACCTCCCTACACTCGCCGCCCATGGTCAGTGTGCGTCGTCCCCGGGCAACGGTCGTGCTGGAGACGCTCGGTGTCCTGCTAGCCGTTGGCACGCTGTTGCTCGGGTTCCTGGGGACGATCCCCGAACACCCCCACTTCGATGTAGGTCGGGAAGTGTTCGGAAACGTCCCCGACGCCGCGGTTCTCATGTTCTATCTCGGTGTCGCCGCCTTCCTATGGCTCGCCTGCCATCTGTTTGCGATGCGTGCAGTCAGTTGGGAACAGGGTGGGCCAGACAAACGGACCGGGAGTTGGGGACAACGTCTCACCAGGCTCTACGCCGGTCTGAGCATGAAGACCCTGATGCGTGATCGCCGCTCCGGGATCATGCACTCCCTCGTGTACTACTCGTTCATAGTCCTGTTCCTGGGCACCGTCACCCTCGAGATCGACCACATCCTCCCGTCGAACCTGAAGTTCCTCCACGGTGGCTTCTACCTCGGCTATTCGGCGGTCCTCGATCTGGCCGGTTTGCTCTTCCTTGGTGGGCTGGCCGCCGCGGTTGGCATCCGTTACGGGCTCAGACCCTGGCGGCTCAAGTCGAAGACGACCTCCCAGGACACCCTGATCCTCGCGGTCCTTGCCCTCATCGGGGTCACCGGTCTCTTGGTCGAGGGGGCGAGGATCTCCATGGCCGGCCGCCCTGATTTCGAGATGTGGTCCTTCGTGGGCTACCCACTCTCTTATCTGGTCGACGGCGCCAACGCCGCAGACTGGCACCGGTTCCTGTGGATCAGCCACCTGCTGGCGTTTTTGATTTTCCTGGTTGTGCTTCCGCTCACCAAGCTGCGTCACATGTTCACCTCTCCGGCGAACATGTTCCTCTCGGCCCATGACCGTCCCAAGGGAGCGATGAGGGCCATGCCCAACCTCATGGAAGCTGAGGACATCGAGTCGATCGGAGTCAGCGTCGCCACAGACCTCACCTGGAAGCAGATCTTCGACACAGACGCCTGCACCATCTGCGGCCGTTGCACCTCGGTTTGCCCGGCGAACATCACCGGAAAGCCGCTCGATCCCCGGGAGATGGTCCTCAAGTCGGGTGAGGTGGCAGCATCTCTCGCCGGCGTGGCGGCGCCCGTCACCACGACGGCAGTGCTCGAGGGAGCAGGATCGCTTTTCGAGAGGATCCGTCCCGAAGAGGTATTCGCCTGCACCACGTGCAGGGCCTGTGACGAGATCTGCCCGGTGGATATCGAGATCCTGGATCGCATCCTCGACATGCGCCGGTATCTGACCCTGATGGAGTCGGAGTTCCCCGCCGAGTTGGGGAAGGCTTTCGTAGCCATGGAGAACCAGTCGAACCCTTGGGGCTTGAGCCAGCAAGCCAGGGCCGACTGGACGAAGGAGCTCGATTTCGAGATCCCGGTGTTCGGGCGGGACGGGGTGGAGAGGGCCGAGTATCTCTGGTTCGTCGGGTGCGCCGGATCCTTCGACGACCGCAACACCGCTGTGTCGGTCTCGTTGGCCAGGTTGCTCCACAGGTCGGGTATCGACTTCGCCATCCTCGGCCAGCGTGAGCTGTGCAACGGCGACCCGGCGCGGAGATCCGGCAACGAGTTTGTGTTCCAGCAGCTGGCACTGCAGAACATCGAGACGTTCGAGGACTTGGGGGTGCGCAAGATCATCACCCAATGCGCCCACTGCTTCAACGCGCTGGCCAACGAGTATCGCCAGTTCGGCGGCGACTATGAGGTGATCCATCACAGCCAGCTACTCGCCGAACTCCTCGCGCAGGGCGTTATCCAAGAGCCCCGCAAATCGAATGGCGAAGTCAAGAAGATCGCCTATCACGATGCCTGCTATCTGGGACGGCACAACGACGTCTACCTGGCGCCCCGTCAGGTGGTCGGTGGGTCCGGCCACGAGGTGGTCGAGATGCCACGACACGGCACCAGGGGTCTCTGCTGCGGTGCCGGTGGCGCCAGGTTCTGGATGGAGGAGCACACCGGGAAGAAGGTGAACATCGAGCGGGCCGAGGAGGCGGTTGGGACCGGGGCTGATGAGATCGCGGTGGCATGCCCGTTCTGCTTCGTGATGCTCGACGACGGCGTGAAGGAACTCGGCCGTGACGACATCCCGGTGCGAGACATCGCAATGATCCTCGCCGACGGTCTAGAGCTGACCTGACGGCGATGCGATCGGGTAGGCCCGTCGTCACAAGCACACGGGCACTGATCGTCGTCTCGGTGATCTGGCTGACCGGCTGCGTCTCTGCCGCCAACGGCCCATCACCCACCGAACCTCACGCGGTCACAACCACGACACTTGCACCGACCTCGACTACGACCCTGGGATTCGAAGAGGCGCTCGAGACGTATCGGAGCTGTCTCGGAGATGAGGGCGTGACGATCGGGGAGATAACACTCGACGGCTTGGGTCGCCCACGGCTCGCCACCGCGATGACCGGACTCGACTTCACAGATCGAGTCGTCCTGGCGGCAATCGAGAAATGCGGGCCGATACTCGCCTTCGGGGCTCTCGATCTCAGTGGCGATCCTCAGCTCGCTGCGGAGATCCACTCCAACCTCCGCGACCTTGCTGATTGCATCCGCGGTATGGGACTGGTCGACTTCCCGGACCCGACCCCCGGTTTCGACGGGATCGGGCCGCCGTTCCCGCCCGCACAGGTCCCCTGGCAGGACGAACGTCTCTCCGACGCGGTGACAGTATGTACACGCGCGGTGGGACGATCATCGGGCTGATGGCCAGGTACATTCTCAACCGCGTCCTATCCGGCCTATTGACGCTGTTCTTGTTCGTCACCCTCCTCTTCTTCCTGGCCAGTGCCGTGATCCCCGGTGACTTCGTCACGTCGCTCGGGATCATGCCGGCCGAAGAGGCTGAGGCCCTCCGGGCCGAGCTGGGTCTGGATCAGCCCCTCATCTCCCAGTACTTCACCTGGCTTCGATCGATCTTCACACTGAGCCTCGGCGATTCCTTTGGAGGTGGGCCGGTGTGGGACCTCGTTCGAGACTCGATGGCGTCGACGCTCCTGGTCCTCGGGATCGGTCTTTTGATCGCCTTCATCCTCGGTGGCTGGCTGGGGCGGACCGCCGGTCACCGGCGCGGCTCGCTCCTGACCGGTTCGGCGACCATCGTTGCGATCGTTTGTCTCACAATCTTCCCGCCGGCCCTCGCTGTGGCGATGGAGCAGGGGATCCAGGGGTCAGCCGGCTGGTTCACCTTGGGGACGATTGCCGAGCTCGACGAGAGTCTGTGGCTGGATGGTGAGGTCACGGTGGCCGGTGTGCTGTGGAGAGCGTTCTTCGTCTTCCTCATCACCGCAGGGACACTTTGGCTGGTGAAGACGCTCACCTGGTGGCTGACGCGTCGGCGCATACCGAGATGGGTCTTCCTGATCCTGATGGTCGTCATTCCGCTATTGGTGTGGAGCCAGATGGGGATCGCCGACAACGTGATCGACCTGACCGGAACCATGGGTCTGCTGATCTTCGCAGTGGTATTGCTCACATTTGGAGAGGTGCTCCTGATCACTAAGGCGGCTATGGACGATGTGATGCTGGAGGACTACGTGATGGTGGCCCGGGCCAAGGGTCTTCCCGAGCGGGTTGTGCGGGACCATCACGCCGCCCGCGCCGCTCTGCTACCCGTGCTCAGCAGATTCACCGTGGCGATTCCGTACTTCCTGACCGGTCTCGTGATCTTGGAGGTTGTCTTCGGCCAGTCACACCAGTCCACCGGTCTCCCGATCTCTCCGACTCTGATGCGATTCTCGGCGCCTGCCGGACTGGGAACTGTCCTCTTCGACGGTCTCGCCAGTCAGGACACACCGCTTCTGCTCGGCGCCCTGCTGATCGTCGGGGTCCTGACTCTGCTCATCCGGATCGTCCTCGACGTAGTCCACGTCGCCCTCGACCCGAGAATTCGGATCGCCGGAGGATCCAATGGCACGGCGTAGATCGGTCCAGGACAGCCCCTGGCGGATCTTTTTCAGTAATCCGATCGCCACGGTTGGGTTCGTGATCATCCTCCTCTTCGCCTTCATGGTGCTGATTCATCCGCTCCTCATGAAAACGCTGTGGGCCGGGGAGAGGGACGTCTACGACCCGATTGTCGGTTACCACGCTCCTGTGGTGGAGGTGGAGGTGGTGGAGACCGTGACCGACCCGGCCACCCAGATGCAGTTGTCCCAGGCCCGGCTCAGCGACATCACCCTCAATGTTGGAGATGTGGTCGAAATGGCCATCCAGCCGGCCCCCCCAAGCGGGACACACTGGTTCGGGACCGACGTGTTCGGCCGTGATGTCTTCTCGATGATCCTGGCAGGGGCGTGGCCGACTTTCGTCGTCGGAATCAGCGCTGCCTTGGTCTCAGCGACGGTCGCCGTGATCTTCTCGGTGTCTTCGGCGACATTCAAAGGAAGGGTCGACAGAGCGCTCTCCAGGGTCTCCGACGTTCTGCTTCTCCTCCCGGCACCGCTGGCGATGATCATCCTGGCCGGCGGGACAGCAGGTGAGTTTCTGACGCCGCTCAACTTCGGCATCACCTACGGGATCCTGGCCGGGGCGAGCACGGCTGCCATCGTGCTCAGGTCGCACGCGCTGGCCACTGTGGAGCGGCCCTTCATCGACGCAGCGAGGGTCTCCGGGGCCAACGGCTGGTATCTGGCGCGTCGTCACCTTCTTCCTCACATGATCCCACTGGCGGCAGTGACCATGGTTTCGGCCGTCGTTGGCGCGGTCGTGGCGCACGGATTTGCCTCATGGCTGGCCTACTCAGACGATCTGAGCAACTGGGGCGCCATCATGTTCGTGGCCATCGGCTTCTCGAATCTGCAGGGTGTCTTCGCCTGGAACGTCCTGATCGCGGGTGCCGCGGCCATCTCGATTTTCTGTGCCGGCTTCTACATGATCTCTCTAGGGCTCAAGGACGTGGCGTTCCGTGGGAGCGACGTCAGCAGGGCAAACCGTCCCGGATGGGTGCGACGACTCGAGATGCGGACCTGACGTCCTCCTAAGGTGGGTCGCGGACAGGACTCCCCCGATGCTCGCTCACCCAACACCGGTAATCGTCCCCGACACCGACGAGGACATCGACATAGACAAACCGTGGGTGGTTGTGGTCTGGAACGACCCAGTCAACACCATGACCTACGTCGTCTACGTGTTCCGCAAGTTGTTCGGCTACGACGAGATGAAGGCAACAGATCTGATGCTCCAGGTCCACCACGAGGGGCGCGCCATCGTTTCCGATGGTCCTCGGGAACAGGCAGAACTCGACTGCTTCCGTCTCCACAGTCATGGACTCTGGGCAACCATCGAGCAGTGAGTCACTTCCGCACCACCCCCGAAGGCATCGAAGTCGAGCTGAGCGCAGAAGAGCGCATGTTTCTCGGTGACGTGCTACCCCTTCTCGCCGAAGTCGGGGTCTCCGAAGGAGATCCGGCGGCTGCCCGTCTCCGGGTGCCCGTCTACCTCGACGACCCTGAGTCGAGTGAGGAGTGGTGGAGGTTGATGGGTCAAGACCTCGAGGCAGGGAGACAAGCCGACCGAGTCACCTTCCAACGAGCCGTCTCGAGCGAGACACCTCTCCTCTTGAGCAGGGACGAAGCCGATGCCGTCCTGCGCGTCCTGAACGAGGCGAGACTCGCACTTGGGGCACGTCTCGGAATAGACGTCGAGTCCGACCACGACGAGTTGCCCGCCGAGAGTCGTCAGGTGATGGACTACCTGGGTTGGATACAGGAAGAGTTGACGGTGGAGTTGTTGCGGTCCATATGACCCCCGTCTCAGGGGTTGTGTAGGTTCGGAATTCACTGGAGACGATGCCTGGCTCGCCGCCGGGATGGAGGTTCAGTTGGAAGGCGACCGCATAGCCGGGTTGAGGAGTCGTGGCGGCTCGCTCATATCGCTCTATGCGGGACGCCCCAGCCCGGGTGGTTTCGCTGCCCTTCTCTCCCAATTGGTCAAGCCGCTGCGGGAGAAGTCGGAGAGTCTCGATCGAAGGGCTCAGAAGAGTGTCAGGGCGGACACCGAGCGGATCCGCGATCTCGCCGAGCAGTTGGAGATCGACTCCGCACCCGGCTACGCAATATTCGCCTCGGAGCTCGATGACATATTCGTCCTCGAGCCCTTGGGTCATCTGATGCCCGACGTCGCCACGATCGGCCCCCGTCCATACATGCGGCCGTTAAGAGCCACACCACGTCCGATTCGAAGTGGCATCGTCGTCGCCGATCACACCGTTGCCCGAACGTTCCTCGCAGTGGAGGGCATTGTCGACGAGGTGGGCGATCCGGTCGACGGTTTCGTAGGCAAACGTGATTTCGGTGGTTTCGCCGGATACGACGAGCACACGGTGCGCTCCCGTGCCGATGAGGTCAGCAGCCGTCTGTGGCGGGAGGCGGGGGAGCGTTTGCTTGGCAGACATCAAGAGCGCCCATTCGACTATCTCGCCATCGGGGGTCATGGAGAAACCATCGAGGGGATCTCACGTCAGCTCCACCCCTATCTGGCCCGGCTCCAACGGGAGACGTTCACTGCCAGCCCTTCCAATATCACGCTTCCCGCCCTCAGAGCGGAGGTCGACGAGATGGATCGCCGGGTTCGACGCCACCGTCATACTGCTCTCGCCGGCAGGGTGTGCGACACCGCGTGGAGCGGGGGCAATGCGGTTCTCGGGCTGTATGCGGCGATCGAGGCTGCGAACGCCCAGGCTATCGACACGTTGGTAGTGGCCGGCCCGTTCAGCAGACCCGGTGCGATCTGCAACGAATGCGGATACCTCACGCGGAGCGGGACGGATTGTCCTGTGTGTCAATCGCATTTGTTTCAGGTCGAGGACATCGTTGACGCAGTTATGGAGTCAACCGTGGCCGCAGGTGGGGCAGTGTGGCAGCTCAGGGTGGCGTCTCCGCTCGACCGTGAGGGTGTGGGCGCCCTCGTCCGCTTTCCCGTGCTCGTCTAGGCATCACTACATTCAGCCTTCATGTCAACGGCCGCCGTCGTGCTCGCCGCTGGCGGCTCGTCCCGGCTTGGTCGTACCAAACAGCTCGAGCCGTGGGGGGAGACAAATCTCATCAGCCATGTCGTGGCCCGCACCAGCGAGTTTCCGGTCGCCGAGGTCTGGGTGGTGTTGGGGCACGAAGCGGAGCGGATCCTGGCGGAATCTGACCTCGGTGATGCCTACGTGATCGAGAACCTGGAGTGGGAAGAGGGCATCGCCTCGTCCCTCCGTGTCGGGCTGGATGCGCTCACCAGACTCTCCAGATGCGACCAAGCCCTCGTGGTGATCGGTGACCAACCCGACGTCCCGGTGGAGACCGTGGAGCAGCTTCTCGCGTCACATGGGAAGGAAGGAAGACCGGTCACTCTTCCCAAGTATCGATACACATGGGGTAACCCAGTGATCGTTGACAGGTCACTCTGGGCACGTCTGATGTCGCTCGAGGGAGACGAAGGTGCCATGCGTCTCTGGCAGGCACACCCGGAGTGGATCAACGAAGTGTGGTTGGCCGACAGCGGTCCTCGCGACGTCGACACCGAGGCCGATGTGGTCGAACTGAAACCCCGTGGATCCGGCTGATTCGCGATGGTTTGTCTGGTCTATATTCGGGTATCGCGGGCGTTCGGTAGACGGAAGGCGAGATGGCGCGGATCGATCAAGTAGCTGGTATTGGTCACCGACAAGCAACGAAGCTGCGCAAGGTGGGGGTACGGACGTCGAAGGCCTTGGCCGAGTGCGCTTCCACCCGGAGAGGGCGCACCAAGCTCGCCAAGGAGACCGGGCTCAGCCCCAAGGACCTCCAGCTCTGGGTCCATCATGCCGACTTACTGAGGGTCAAAGGTGTTGGTGCCGAGTACGCCGCATTGCTCGTGGAAGCCGGTGTCGACACGATCCGTGATCTACGGCGACGCAACCCAACTGCGCTTCTCGCCAAGATCATCGGGATGAATGGTTCCCAGAAGGTGGTGGATCGTCTCCCCACCGAAGGAATGGTGGAGGGCTGGATCACTGCGGCCGCCGATCTCGAACCCTCTATCAGTTGAATGGCCGGCCGCGGCGGTAGCCGTCGACCGACCGCGTCTGTTCGAGCGGCAGTCTTTGTTCTTGCGCTTGTGGATTGACGTAGATTCCGGCCGTGACGGAGGCCGAGCGACCGGAGGCATTCGCTCGAAGTCGGTCGACCAAATTAAGAAGAGGGGCCCCGAAGGGCCCCTCTTCTTCTGTGAGGAGGATTGAGCTCAGGAAGCCTTGCCCTTCACGGGTGTCGACTTCGCTGCGCTCGTCTTCCCTGCTGTCGATGACTTGCCGCTGGAAGCGGTGGTCGTCCTGGCAGTGGAAGTCTTGGTCGTGGCCGCCTTGGAAGCAGCCGGCTTCTTGGCAGCGGGCTTGGCCGCCGTCTTGGGTGCGGGGCCAGCCTTGTCCTCGCCGCCCTTCTCCGGGCGGAACGAGGTACGCCATGTGGCGAGCATGTCCTCGAGCTGGTCGCGCAACTTGCCGACTTGCTCCTTGGCCTGGTCGAGGTCGACCTTCGAGGAGATCTCCTCGACGACCTTGCCCTCGCTGATCCGGGTCACGACCTTCTCACCCTCCGCGGCCCATTCGTCGAGGGCCTTGTTGGCGACCTCGGTGTAGTTGGCTGTCTCCTTGGAGACCTTGCCCTTCAGTTCGGTGACCTGAGCGGTCACCTTCTTGGCGGCGACGACGGGGGCGCCGACCGCCGCATACAGAACACTCTTTGCCTGCATTGTGTTACTCCTGTTCTCTTTCATCTGACGTCTCTGCTTCTTCGGTCCGGGCCAGTGCCCGATACATGTCGAGAAGCACCTTCTTGTGCTCACTCGTCAGTCGTTCGTCGCTGTCGATCGCCTCGAACACCGACGGGGGTGGCAACTCCTCGTCGATCAGTCCTGCCCTGCGGTACAGGGTGTTGGACGAGATCTCGAGTGCACGGGAGAGATTCTTCAAAATCTCGGCCGAGGGCTTGCGTATCCCCCTCTCGATCTGACTGAGGTACGGGTTTGAGATACCCGCACTCTCCGCCAGTCTGCGAAGGGAGAGATTGGCACGCTCTCGTTGGGCTCGGATGAACTCACCCAGATCGCCATGCTTGCTCTCGTTCATCTGCCGTAAGCATACAGCTAACTGCTAACAATTGCAAGCACATGCTAGCTCAGGGCGTGTTTCCGCAGCATGAGACGGTTTTTAGGGTGTTTGAGGCACGCCGGTTTCAAACGGCGGCGTGGAACGCCTGACCGATACCCCAGGCGATCACTCCCCCGACCCCGGCAACCACCAGGTTCTCCAGACCGGACCGGACCCAAGAGGTTCGGGCCACCCGGGCCTTGACCACACCGACCACGAACAACCCCAGGAGGGAGAGAGCGGTCGCCCAGGCCAGTGCGACGGTTGTCGACTCTGCCAACACGAAGGGAAGCACCGAGGGCAGCGAACCGAGAAGGAACAGCCCACCTGAGGCAAGCATTGCTTTGTAAGGCGATCTCCGCTCGGATTCGACCGCTCCGAACTCGAGTGCGGCCATCGCCCCGAGGATTGCGTCGTCGTTGTCGTTGAAGGCATCCATCACGCCTTCGAGCTTGTCAGGCTTCACCCCCATCTCGGTGAAGAACTCGCGGAGTTGACCGAGCTCGAGATCTTTGAACTTCAGGATGTGGGTCCTTTCCAGGGCGATCTCGGCGTCGAGGACCTCGTCCTGGGACTTGGTGGCCAGATACTCCCCAGCGGCCATCGAGACCGCCCCGGCGATGGCGCCGGCGATGGCGGTGAGCAGTACCTGGGTACGGTCGAGACCACCACTGACCACCCCGACCACCAGCAGAAAGATCGAAACCAGACCGTCGTTGACACCGAGGATGATGTCGCGCCAATACTGACGGGTCTCCCCGATGTGAGGCACGTAGTCCCGGGGAAGCTCCTCGTCGATGGCCATGTGTCTGATGCTAAACCCGCCAGTTCAGGCGAGGTCGTCGGCCAGGACCAGCAGCGAACTGACTCCGGCCCGAATCCCCAACGGGATTGCCTCGTCGTTGAACTCGAATGATGCGGAGTGGAGGTCACCCCCTCCTGACGCAGCTCCGAGACGGAGAAGGGCGCCGGGTGTGACGCTGAGGTAGTTCGAGAAGTCCTCGCCTCCCATCGACTGTTCCGTATCGGTCACGGCCTCCGGGCCGAGCTCGTCGGCGATCGCATGTCGCGCCGCGGTGACAATGCTGGGGTCGTTGACCACCGGGGGGATGCCCTGCTGATAGTCGATGGTGTACCCCGCGCCGCTGAGGGCAAGGATTGCCCCAAGTGACTTGTCGATGAGACCGGGAAGAACATCCCACAACTCGGGATCCAGAGTCCGCACTGTCCCTCTGACAACTACCTCGGTGGGAATCACGTTTGCCGCGCCACCGCCCTGTATCGCCCCGAAGGCAGTGACCAGTGGGGTTCTCGCGTCTATCGAACGTCGTAGGGCACCGGGGAGCTCGGTTACCACTCGCGCCGCGGCATTGACGAGGTCGACGGTGCGGTGGGGTCGTGAGGTGTGCCCCCCGGGACCGTGAACCGTGACGGTCAGAGCGTCAGCACTCCCCGTGATCGGCCCCGACCGCAGACCGACTCGTCCTACCCTCAGCGTCGGATCGACATGGAAGGCCAGCAACGCCTCGAGATCGTCCACCACCCCTTCGGAGACGAGCTCGATGGCACCCCCGGGGTGGGCCTCTTCGGCAGGCTGGAAGATGAATCGAAAGCCAGCCGCCGGTTGGAGTCGTTGCAAGGTCATGGCGATGCCGACGGCGATGGCGGTGTGTGCGTCGTGACCGCAGGCATGCATCCAGCCCTCGTTCTCCGACCGCGGTACGTTGTCCGCGGGCTCGACGATGGGGAGGGCGTCGATGTCGGCGCGAAACCCGATCTTTGGATCACTGCCGATGTCGGTCCAACCACCCGTCCGCTGTCCCCGGTCGTGAAACCGAAGACCTGCGCTCTGCAGGGCTTGGCGCACCAGGTGGGTGGTGGCGAATTCCCGGTGTGCCTGTTCGGGGACCGAATGGAGCCGATGGCGAAGGGCAACAATCGTGGGTGTGATCTTCTCCACCAGCCCGGCCAGTTCCTCACGTGCGGGCATCAACGGGAGCCTAACGAGCAGGGGTCACTCATAGAAGAGCGTTTCAAATGTTCGTCGGGCTCTCCTCGTGTAGCGCATGTACTGCTCTCGAAGCTCGCCAGTCCTTTCGAATCCCAGCGAAGCGGCGAGACTCACGGTGGCGTCGTGGTCTGTGGGAAGAGAGTCTGAGAGTCTCCCGCTCTGAAGGTGGAGTCTGAGCCGGACCCTCGTGCAGAACAGGTAGGAGTCGTGGAGGGCGTTGTAGTCGTTGGTGCTCAGCAGCTCCGCCTCTTTGAGTGCCTCCAGGGCGGGAAACGTCCCGGGAACTCTCAGCTCGGGGCGGTTGCCACCATGTCGAAGCTGGAGCAGCTGGACCAAGAATTCGACGTCGCTGAGACCGCCAGGTCCTAGTTTGAGGTGGAAGTCGGGATCCTCGCCCGCCGGGATCCGCTCCGCCTCGACCCGGGCCTTGATCGCCCTGATCTCGGTGACCATCTCCCGGGGAAAGCTCTCTCTCCAGACGACCGGCTCGATCACCTCGCAGTAGGCCTCGAGCAGCCTCGGGTCTCCTCCCGCCGGTCTCGCCCGGACCAGTGCGAGGATCTCCCACGGTGCCACCCATTCCTCGTAGTAGCGACGAAACGAGGTCAGAGACCGGGACATCGGGCCCTTGCGGCCCTCGGGGCGGAGGTCCGCGTCGATTTCGAAACCCTCGCCGTGGCGGTTCGGCTCGGAGAGCACCTTTCCCAGATCTACGGCTAGCTGGAGGCCCCTTTCGTTGTGACCGTCACCGTGGATGTACATGAGGTCGATGTCCGAGCCGTAGGAGAGCTCGCGTCCTCCCCACTTGCCCATGGCCACCACAGCGAAGACATCGTCCGGCTCCGTGATGAGGTCGAGGGACGCCGCGACCGCGGCATCGGCGCTATCGGACAACGACTCGATCGTGTCTTGGGGTGTCGTGATGCCGAGTACGTCACGAGCGGCGATCCTCAACTTGCGTCTCCTCACGAAACGGCGGATGGTGCCGATGCTCGCCTCTCGCTCCGGTCTCGACTCCAGGACTTTGGCGAGACGCCCCGAAGCGTCCTCGAGATCTCGGACACGGGCGAGCAGGTCGTCGTCGGCGAGTCGGGGAATGTACTCGGGGATGCGATCGATGAGGTCGCCGATGAGCTTTCCAGTGCCGAGCAGGGTGCAGAGTCGCTCACCGGCTACGGGGTTGTTCTGGAGCAGTGTGACCAAGGCTGAGTGATCCGGCGTGTGGGCCATCAACAGTCTGAGCTGGGCCAGCCCGAGATCCGGATCCGGCGACTGCGAGAGCCAGTCGAGCATCAAAGGCAGCACCTGCTGCATGACCCGCGATCGACGATTCAGCCCTGACATAAGATCGCCCACCGCCTGGGTGGCCGCTACCGAGTTGCGGAACCCGAGCGCCTCGAGCCTGACTGCGGCCGCGGAAAGATCGAGACGTGCGTCCTTGAGACCCACGAGGGCGTCGAGGATCGGGCGGAAATAGAGACGCTCGTGAAGGTCGCGCGCCTTCTCGCGGACCTCGGCCAGACGACGGTCCAGGGCGGCACCCGGATCCTCTGAGAAGCCGAGAGATCGTCCCAGCCAGTCCTTCGCATCACGATCGTTGGGCAGGTCGTGGGTTTGGCGAAGCACTCTGAGTTGGATGCGATGTTCCAGGTCACGCAGGAAGACGTAAGACTCACGCATCTGCTCCGCCTCTGTGTCGGTCAGGTAGCCGTTGTCCTGTAGGGCGGTGATCGCGTCGAGTGTCGACGTGACCCGGAGGTCGTTGTCGACCCGACCGTGGACGAGTTGCAGAATCTGAACCGAGAACTCGATGTCTCTTATCCCGCCCCGGGACCGCTTGATGTCGGCCGTCTTCGCCCCCTCCTCGGCTCGAGCCTTGAGAGAGCGGATGCTGCGCAAGGCGTCGACGTCGAGCCCCTCCTCCCAGATGATGCGGTCTGCCATGACCCGGAATCGGTCACCGAGGTCGGGGTCCCCGGCCACGGGACGCGCCTTGAGTAGAGCCTGAAGCTCCCAAGCCTCACCCCATCTTTCGTAGTAGCCGTTGTAGCCGTTGAGACTCCGCGACAGTGGGCCCATCGCGCCCTCCGGTCTCAGGTCGGCGTCGACATTGAGACCGGGACCATCTGCCGAGTTGGCGTTCAGATTGGAGAGGAGACGACCCGCGATCGCCAAAGCTGCGATCTGGGCTTTGCCCTCGTCCAATCCTCCTGACTCATGGACGAAGACGAGGTCGAGGTCTGAGTAGTAGTTGAGTTCCCGGGCTCCCCACTTGCCCATGGCGATGACCGAGAACGGGACCTCGGCAGCAACACTGTGCCGCTCGCTCACCTGCTCGGTCGCATGTTTGAGCTCGGTCGCCATGATCCGGTCCATCGCGTCGGACAGCGACCTGGTGGTGGTGACGAGGTCGGCCCCGTCGAGATCGGCGAGGGCAACTCTGATCAGCGCTGCTTGAGCTCTCCTGTTGATGCTCGCCGTCTCCGGCAGCTCTCCGAGGAGTTCGGGAGTACGGGCGAGCAGGTCGGCCAGTGGTGGGCTGATCCGGCGCAGCCTGGTGACATTGGGTTCGGTGTCCGTCACGTGGCCAGGGTATGACGTCGGCCGAAGTCAGGGGGCGGCGTATCGTGTCGGCATGCCGATGCGAGTCGCCGGGGCCCAGATGAACCTGACCGTGGGGGACCTGGCCGGAAACGAGGCGGCCATCGCCGGAGCGATGGAGCGGGCGGAAGCAGCCGGCGCCGACGTGCTTCTCGTCCCGGAACTGGCGATCTCAGGGTACCCGCCAGAAGACCTGGTCCTCCGTAGGGACTTTGTCAACGCGAACATCGAGGTCCTGCGTCGCTTGGCCCGCAGATCGGGCACGACGACGGTCGTGGTCGGATTCGTCGACTTCGCCTCCGGCCACGGATTCAATGCGATCGACTCCGAGGCTCGCGGTGTGGCCAACGCCGCCGCGGTCTTGTCGAATGGTGAGATCGAGGGGATATATCACAAAGTCCACCTTCCCAACTACGGGGTGTTCGACGAGGACCGGTACTTCGTGGTCGGCTCTGACCCCGATCGACTCTGGGAGATCGACGGGATCCCTGTTGGGGTCTCGGTGTGTGAGGACATGTGGCTACCCGACGGCCCGCCGATACTCCAGGCCAAGAACGGGGCGAAGGTGCTGCTCAACATCAACGCCTCACCTTTCCATCGAGGCAAAGCCGCCGAACGTGAGGAGATGATCGCGGCACGTGCTCGCTCTGCCGGTGCCCCAGTGGTCTATCTGAACCTGACAGGTGGGCAGGACGAGTTGGTCTTCGATGGTGCGTCGGTGGTGGTCGCTGCCGATGGGACATTGCTGCATCGCTCGCCCCAGTTCGAAGAGGACTTCTTCGTGGTGGACGTCCCCTTGGCAGGTGAGGAGATCGGGAGAGGTGATTTGGTCGCCCATCTCGAGCCAACCGAAGAGGTGTACCAGGCGCTCAGCACCGGACTCGCCGATTACTGCCACAAGAACGGTTTCGACTCAGTGGTGATAGGTCTCTCCGGTGGCATCGACTCGGCGGTGACGGCAGCTATCGCAGCTGATGCGCTCGGTCCCGATTCGGTCTGGGGGGTCGCGATGCCGTCGCGCTTCTCGTCGCAGCATTCCATCGACGACGCTCGGACGCTCGCATCGAGGCTGGGCATCCGCTTCGACCTGATTCCGATAGACGACGTGTTCGCGGCACATCTCAGCGCACTCGAGGGGGTCTTCGGCGGGACTGACTTCGGAACTGCCGAGGAGAACCTCCAGGCCAGGGCGAGGGGCGCCACCCTGATGGCCATATCCAACAAACACGGTCCGATGGTCGTGGCCACGGGGAACAAGTCGGAGATGGCGGCCGGCTACGCCACCCTTTATGGAGACATGGTGGGTGGCTATTCGGTGCTCAAAGACGTGTTCAAGGGTCTCGTCTACGAGCTGGCCCGTTGGCGGAACAAGGGCGGTGAGGTCATCCCGCAGAACACCATCGACAAGCCTCCCTCTGCCGAACTTCGACCCAACCAGAAGGACTCCGACTCGCTTCCTCCCTACGAGGTGCTCGACGCCATCCTGGAGCGATATGTGGAGGACGACATGGGTGTCGAGGAGATCGTGGCCGAGGGCTACGACGCCGCCATCGTCGTTCGCGTTGCCCAGATGGTCGATCGCAACGAGTACAAACGTCGTCAGTCGGCCCCGGGGGTCAAGATCACCACGAAGGCCTTCGGCAAGGACCGCAGACTCCCCATCACGAATCACTACCGACCCACCCTCCGGTGATCACCGAAGTCCTGATCAACGGTGCGACGTCGGACGGGCGGCTTCCGGTCACCGACTCGACCGTGCTGCGTGGTGACGGGTGTTTCGAAGTACTCAGGTCATACGCCGGGAAGGTGTTCGGGATGGAAGAGCACCTCGACCGTCTGGCAACGAGTGCCACTGCCCTGCAGATAGAGCTCCCGGATCGCGTCGATTTGATCGCCTGGGTGGAGAAGACGGCTGCGACCCTGGGCGACGGTGCGGTGAGGGTGGTCGTCAGTCGCGGATCGGCGGTTCCCGGACACGACCAATCCTCCAACGTGATCGTCTTCGGACACACCGTGGACGACGACTACGGCCCGGCGCGGCTGAAGACGGTCATCGCGCCTTGGCACGCAGCCGGTGTCGCCTGGCAACTGGCCGCAGCGAAGCTCACGTCTTATGCACCGAACATGAGCGCTTCCCGTGTGGCACGGGCCGCCGGCTATGACGACGCCGTGCTGCTGACGACGGACGGCATCGTTCTCGAGGGACCTACCTTCTCAGTCGCCTGGGTGGTCGATGATGTGGTGGAGACGCCGGGTCTGGAACTGGGAATCCTCGACTCGATCACCCGGCGGTTTGTCCTGGGCGTGGCGCGTGAAACGGGAATCGAGGTCGAAGAAGGCGCCTGGAATCTGGAACGTCTCGGGGAGGCGTCTGAGGTCATCGCGGTCTCCACACTCCGCGAGGTGCAGCCGGTTATCGAGGTGGACGAGAGGGCCTGGGAGCCGGGGCCGATCTCGGAAATCCTGGGCAAAGGGTTTGCGGAGTTGACCGGATAGGGAACCATTGCCCATTAGCGTTTCGTTGAGATGCCCATGAAGACCCGCCTGATGTTCGTCCCCTTCCTCGTCTTGGCCCTTGCCTCGTGCAGCGGGGACGAGCCGGAACTGTCGACGGGTTCGACGATCATCACCGGTGGTAGCAACGCTCCTGCCACGAGCACTACCACCACAGATGGCGGTGACGGGACCGGCGCCAGTTCGCCCTCCACCACCCTGGTGGGCGAGACCGTGACCGACTACGAAGTGGTGGCTCGTTTTCCCAACGACAACGGGGAGGAGCGTTACTACGTCATACCCCCCGGTGCCTACACCGATGTCGATCTCGAGAACTTCGTGATAGATCTGATCGAAAACGACAGCACCCTCTACGGAGCGGAGATCTTCGTCAGCGTCGAGGCCGCCAACGCCTATCAGGTCGAAGAGGCGTCGCGGACCGAGGAGCAGGTCGCCCTTCTCGCCACCGACCACTATGTCACTCTCATCGGCCGGGACAGCATCGAGTTCCACGGCCCGTTCGCCGAGTTCCCGGGCGGGGCAATCGGCTCTTAGCCCGCCCTTTCAGTTCTGGGCGGATCGAGGCCGGTTACACGCTCCCGTCACATCGAAAACGGTGGGGGTGAGATGGTCATCAAACCCGTTCAGCATGGTGGACCACTGTCCTCTATGCTGGACGGATAACTTCGTCTGAATCTTCTGACTATGCAAACCTGGTACCGGCGGCCGACCGTGCCCTGCGGGTGCTGGAGATCCTCGCCGGTTCCCAGCAAGCTCGCAGCTCGGCTGACCTGTTAGACCAGGTAGGTGGGTCCCGCAGCGGGCTGTACGCCTTGCTCAACACGCTCCGCTCCCGCGGCTACGTCGACACTACCGACGGATTCCATCGTCCCGGACCTGCGGTTTGGTCGCTGACTCCGGTCGCTCCAGTCGCCCTGGAGTCACTGGTCGATCATTTCCGGGTGGAGACAATGGATCACCGCTGTGCGGAGACAGTGGCACTGGTCTGGCCCGATGGTGACGGCACGGTGGTCGTCAGCGAGACACCTTCGGAGCACACAGTGAGGGTCAGTTATGACATCGGGAAGCAGCGGTCTTCGACCTCTGTCGATGCTCAGGTTCTGGCGGCCGGGATACCCGGAGACGATCTCATCCACGATGTGGTACGACGCGACGGTTTCGCCACCGCGGCCGGCTCCGACGTCGTGGAGATCGCCGCGCCGATATGCCAGGACGGTGTCCGGCCGATCGCCTCACTCCTGGTCGGAATCCCGATCCACCGTGCGGACGAACAGGTCCGCACCCGGGCGGTCGCCTGGCTGAGGCGAGCCGCAGCTCATCTCTCCCATCGCATCGGTGCGAACACGTATCAGCCGTACGGCTGGAGCACAGGTGAGGCGCTAGAGCCCTCGTCCGAAATGGACGTGTCCGACGTCGACGAATTCCTGAGGGGCCTATGGAGCGCCCAGTTGGGTTGTGTCAGAGCCGACGGCACGGCCCACGTCGTCCCTCTCTGGTACGAGTGGGACGGTGCCAGCATATGGCTGGCCGGTTCGCCAGGTGCATCCTGGCGGACCTACATCGGCGTCGAGCCTCAAGTGTCGATAACGGTGGACGAGCCATGGCCGCCCTTGCGACGCGCCTTCGTCTCGGGAACCGCCCGCGAGGTGGGGGACCACCTGGTTCCGGGTGGACTGGCAGGTCTCCGGTCGAGGTTGGCCACCCGCTATCTGGGGAGGGGCGCCGACAGTCAGCCCGAACTGGTCGAAACCAAGGGTTGGTCGGCGGTCAGGGTGATTCCGGAGCGAATTCACGGCAGACGCGGGCTCGGGTTGGGTGGGCGTTGAGCCCGGTTATGCCGGGCGTCGAGATGCGTGGAGTCTCGAAGGACTTCGGTGGTTCCGGCGCTCTCGACGGGATCGACCTCACTATGGAGAGCGGGTCTTTCACCGCGATCGTCGGAGCAAGCGGCTCGGGTAAGTCGACCCTCCTCAGACTCCTCGGTGGTCTCGACCAACCGACTCAGGGCAAAATCGTGATCGGCGGGTTGACCCCTGACGAGAACCGACGGTCCAAGAAGGTGGGCTGGATGGCACAGCAGCCTGCCTTGCTCCCATGGAAGACGGTCGAGGAGAACGTAGCCCTGGCGCAGACGATCAACCCCAAACCGGACAGACGCATCCCCGGCCCCAAAGAACTGGTGGGCATGGTCGGGCTCAGTCACAAGCTCGCCTCTTATCCGTACACCCTGTCGGGTGGGATGCAGCAGCGGGTCGCTCTTGCCCGCACCCTGGCAGTGGGCGCCCCGCTCTGGTTGATGGACGAGCCATTTGCCGCACTCGACGAGATGAATAGGGCGAAGCTCGCCGATGAGCTGCTGGAGATCTGGCGCGCCATAAAGCCCACCGTCGTCTGGGTGACCCACCATCTCTCCGAGGCGGTGAAACTCGCCGACCGCATCGTCCTCCTCACCTCCGGCCCGGGGCGGATCGCGGGTGTCATCGAAGTTGATCTGAGACGTCCCCGGGAAGAGACCTCGCCCGAATTCCAGGCAGTCATTCGTCAGGCCCGCGATGTCCTCTGGTCGACGATGCCCGCCGGCGAGGTGGCATGAGAGGTCGTGCCGTCTCCCTCGTGCTGATCGTGGGTGGGGCGATCGTCTCGTGGCATCTGCTGGTCATTGCTGGTGACGTGCCGGTTTACATCGTCCCCGGTCCGCTCGACGTGCTCGATGCCTTCGGAGATGAGCTCGGAGGTCTCGCCCGGGCTGCTGGTGTCACCCTCTTCGAAGCACTGGCCGGTCTGCTGATCGGGTCGGTTGCCGGAATCACCCTGGCCGTGGTCATCACATTCTGGGGCCATCTCGAGCAGGGTCTCATGTCCCTGGCTCTGCTGGTGAAGTCGACACCGATAATCGCGATCGCACCCATCCTCACCATCTGGATGGGTTTTGGCGCCGGACCAAAAGTCGCGGTGACCGCCCTGCTGACGTTCTTCCCGGTGCTCATCAATTCCCTCGAGGGGTTCCGCTCGGTCGACGTTGCAATGCTCGACTGGGCTCGTTCAATCGACGCCCCGAGACGGGAGGTCTTCGTCCAGCTGCGTTGGCCGTCGGCGAGACCGTTTTTGTTCGCCGCCCTCAAGGTCGTGGCGCCGCTCTCGCTGATAGGGGCGGTCGTGGCCGAGTGGGTAGGCGCCTCCTCCGGCCTGGGCCGTCACATGTGGGTCGCATACACGAACCTCGACATGCCGTCGCTCTTCGCCGCCGTGCTGGCGTTGGCTGCGATGAGTGCGTTGATCTTTTGGGCAGCCGATATGGCAGAGAGGAAGGGTGTGCCGTGGGAGGCATCACAGGCAAACGCATGAGAGGATTGGTCGCCCTGGTGGTGGCCATGGTGGTCGCGGTCGGCTGCAGCGGTGAGGAGGAGCTGCGACAGGTCACTTTCATGGCCGGGTTCATCCCGCAGGCGAACTTGCCCTTCGTCGGCGCCTACGTGGCAGATGCCGAGGGCTTTTTCGCCGAAGAGGGTATCGACGTCGAGATCCAGCACTCCGCCGGAGGCGGGGAGCATCTCCAACTCCTCGTCGCCGACGAGGTGCAGGTGACCACTCAGGACGCCGCTGTGTTGATGCAACGTCGTGCCGACCCCGGGTTACCGCTGGTATCGATAGGTCTGATCGGCCAACGCGGGCAGCAGGCTTTCGTCGCCCTCGAGGAGTCGGGCATCACGACGATCGAGGACTGGGCCGGCCACCGCATCGGGTTCAAGGGGACCCCACCACCCGATCTCTTTGCCTTGCTCGACCAGGCCGGGTTGTCAGAGTCGGACGTGGAACTGATCAACGTCGGGTTCGACCCGCGGGTCCTGACCGAAGGTCAGATCGATGTCTATCCGGTGTTCAAGTCGAACGAGCCGAACACATTGCGGAACTTGGGCTTCGATCTCGTGATGTGGGATGCCGCCGATCACGGCATCCCCACGCTCGGTTTGGCTTATGTGGCCACAGAGAAGATGGTCGAGGAGGACCCGGAGACGCTTGCCGCGTTCATGCGAGCGGTCGTACGGGGCATCGAGTTCGCAGCAGAGAACGAGGAAGCTGCCCTCGATGCCGTGATGGAACACGTAGGTGTCGACTCGGATCGTGAACATCAGCGGTTCATCCTGGAGACCGAGTTGGCCGATGCCACGAGCGAAGTCACCGAAGAGGGCGGGATCGGGTACCAGACGATAGAGCAGTGGCAGGAGCTGGCCGACCTCCTCGCCGCCTATGACGTTCTACCCGAGGATTTCGACGCTTCCACCGCATTCACGGTGGACCTCCTCCCCGAGGCTTCCGGCTAGAGCAACCACCCGGCCATCAACAGGAACCCGCCGAAACCGACGATGTCGGTGACCAGGGTGAGGAATATCGATGAAGCCAGGGCCGGATCGAAACCGAACTTGCGCAACAGGACAGGGATTCCACTTCCCACGATCGCCCCGATCACCAACACCAGGAAGGCCGACACCGCCACGACTATCCCCACCTCGGGCGCCTCTGCCCTGCCTGTGAAGACCCCCGCCTCTATCAGCGACCAGCTGAGGATCCCGGCGAGCAACCCGAGAACCACACCGTTGAGGACCCCCACACCGAACTGACGGAGCAAGATACCGGGGACCTGGGCCGAGGGTACGTCGTCGGAGGCGAGCGAGCGGATCATCACCGCCAGGCTCTGGTTGCCACCGTTGCCACCCACCAGTGCCACCACCGGCATGAGGGCGGCGAGCACCGGCTCCCGACTGATCACGCCCGTCTGCTGTTCGATCACGAAGGCGATGACCAGCGCCAGCATCAGATTCAGAGCCAACCAGGGAACTCTCATGCGGAACGAGGATGTGACGTCGGTGTAGACGTTCTCAGCGACGCCGGCGCCGACGGCCGCAGCGAAGTCCTCGGTCGCCTCGTCCTGGATTGCTTCGAAGACGGCCTCAGTCGTGACCATGCCGACCAGGCGTCCGTTGTCCTCGGTGACCGGGATCCCGAACAGGTGGTATCGCTGAGCCAGCTCCGCCACCTCCTCCCGGTCGGTGAGGGTGGTGACCCTCACCGGGTCGGGAACCATGACGTCGGCCAGTGGTGCACCGGGACGTCTGAAGACGAGATCCCGAAATGAAATCACACCCTGAAGCCGGTCCTCCTCGTCCACTACGTAGATGTAGGACAGATCTTCGTACTCCTCGTGAAGCTGACGGATTCGCTCGATCGCCTCACCGGTGGTCAGGCCGAGGGGGAGGGCGGCGATATCGGTGGTCATCAAGCCACCGGCGCTGTCCGCCGGATACAGGAGGAGATCACGGACTTCGTCCTCCGCCTCGTCGGTCATCGCTGCGAGAAGATCTTCCGTGACCTCGGCATCGAGCTCGCCGATGAGGTCGGCGGCGGCCTGACTGGGCATCTCGTTCAGGGCCGCCGCCAGCTCGGGAAGTGGGAACTTCTCGATGAGTTCAGCGGCCAGCTCGGGGGCGATCTCCTCGAGGATCTCTGCCGCCTCTGCAGGGTCGAGGTCTGACAGCAGCTCGACCGCGTCTTGCTCGTCGAGTTGCTCGATGATGTCGGCCGCATCGCTCGGGGCCGCCTGTACCAGAGCCTCCCACTCCTCACGGTTGGCGTCGAGATAATCGGCAACCTGGTCGTGGTCGCGTCGAGCCACGGCGAGGAGTTGATGTGCGAGTTGGCGCGGGCTTCTGAGTCGAAGTCTCACTGGCGACCCCGGTGGAGATGGACCGGGGTCAGGCTACAACGGCGATCAGCCCTCGTAGGGTCGGACCGCCTTGACATTCACCGTCAGAGTGCCCGCAGGCGCCTCGTATTCCACCTCGTCGCCAGCTGTCTTCCCGAGAAGGGCCGCCCCCAGCGGGCTGGACGGCGAGGCCAGGAACAGACCGGGCACCTTGTTCTCCTGTGGGGCAACGAAGTAGTCCATCTCGTCGCCGTCAGCGTCGACGACAGTGACCACCGAACCGATCTCGACTCTCCCGGTGTCCTCGACCTCCCGAACCTCGGAGGTGTTGATGAGGTGCTCCAGCTTGCGGATCCGAGCCTCCATCAGGCCCTGGTCGTTCTTGGCCGTGTCATAGTCGGCGTTCTCGCGCAGGTCGCCGTGTGACCGGGCCTCGGCGATGCGATCCTCGATCTCGGCGCGACCGGTCGTCCGCAACTCCTCTAACTCCTCCTGGAGCCTGGCGAGCGCGCTGGGCGTGAGAAAGGTGGGCTGGTCGGACATGGGAATCACCGGAGGTTAGGGAAGTCGGGAGGTTTACCCGTATCCGAAGCCCTTATCCTGGCTCGATGACCCAGACCCGACTCACCGAGCACAGTCACGGTGCCGGGTGTGCCTGCAAGCTGAGCCCTGTGGAGCTATCGACCATCCTCGGCCCGGTTTCGGGCCATCGCGCGGTCACGCATCCCGACCTGCTGGTCGGCATCGAGACCGGCGACGATGCCGGGGTGTTCGATCTCGGAGACGGCAGGGCGCTGGTTCAGACTGTCGACATCTTCACGCCGGTGGTCGACTCTCCGACGGACTGGGGCCGCATCGCAGCCGCCAATGCGCTGTCTGACATCTATGCAATGGCTGCGACCCCGTTGACCTCGCTGCAGTTCCTGGCGTGGCCTCGAGGCAAGATCGAATTCTCGGTTGCGACTGAGGTCGTTGCTGCAGGTCTCGACAAGATGGTCGAAGCCGGGTGCACCGTTGTCGGGGGTCATTCGATAGACGGGCCCGAGCCCATTTACGGGTTCGCAGTGACCGGGACCGTGGATCGAGAAGAACTGGTCACAAATGCCGGCGCCAAACCCGATGACCTCCTGGTACTGACCAAGCCCCTCGGCATCGGGATCATCACGACGGCCATCAAGAGAGGGAAGTGCCCTGCCTCGGTTTCCGCTGAGGCAATCGAGCGAATGGGCACCTTGAACGATACGGCGGGTGCCGCCCTCCACCGCAACGGCGCCAGCGCCGCAACCGATGTGACCGGGTTCGGCTTGCTCGGCCATCTCCGTGAGCTGTGCGATGCCTCGGGTGTTGGTGCCGAGATCATCGTCGACTCGGTCCCACTCATCGACGGGACGAGGGAGCTGCTCGCCAAGGGGATGTGGGCGGGGGGATCGCAGCGCAATCTGGAGTCGATTGCCCATCGCCTCGTCACCGACGTCGACCTCGAGACCTGGAAGCCATTGATCGACGCACAGACATCGGGTGGGCTTCTCGTGTCGTTGCCGTCTGACAGGGTCGACGACTATCTCGGCGAACTGACGGAGGCAGTCGTGGTGGGCCGGGTGATCGCCGACCGCGCGATGCGTTTGGTCTGATGTCCTGTGCGGAGCGGGCTTCCGGCACTGCGCAGGTTCCGCCTAACTTTCGGCACGTGGACAATACGCAGCGTCTGGAGAACATCGCTGAAGCCCTGTCGATCCCGAGGGTGCAGCGTCACATCTTCCTGTGCGCCGACCAGACAAACGACAAGTGCGCGCCACGGGAGGTGACCAATGAGCTCTGGACCCATCTGAAGAACCGGTTGAAGCAACTCGACCTGGCGTCGGCGCCGCCCGCTTGGCAGGGTGACATGGAGGCCGACCCGCCGCCGGTCACGCCGGGCGATGGCAAGGTCTTGCGGACCAAGGCTGATTGTCTCCGTATCTGCGAACAGGGTTGTGTCGCAGTCGTCTACCCGGAGGGCACCTGGTACGCCGCTCTCGACCTGGACAAGCTCGATCGGGTCATCGACGAGCACCTGATCGGTGGCACGCCCGTGGCCGAGCTCTCGTTCGCAACAGGAGACCTGCACCCATGAAGTGGTGGAAGTGGGCGTTGGCGGGAGCAGTGGCCTGGAGAGCGTTCGGCCCCAGGCTGGAGCCCGAGTTCAGAGCACCACAGGAGCATCCGTTGCGGGTGCCGGGACAAACGATCTTCGTGGGTGACGACGAGTTCCTGGTACGGGAGATGGGTACAGCCGAAGGGGTGCCATTGCTGCTCATCCACGGTCTGGCCGGCTCCTCGCTCACCGAGTGGTACCAGGTGGCTCCCAAGCTGGCTGTCGACCATAGGGTGATCCTCATCGACCACCGCGGTCACGGGCTCTCGGCGGCTGGCGACCGTCGTTTCGAGGTCGAAGACGACTCGGACGACCTCGCCGGTGTCCTCGACAGCCTCGGCGTCACCGAAGTCGACGTTGTCGGGTACTCGATGGGCGGCATCATCGCACAGGCTTTTGCGCAGAGACACCCGGGGAGAGTCCGGAAGTTGGCCCTGATCGCCACATTTGCCTCTCACTCCGACGGTTATCGCTGGTTGCGCCGTGTCGGAGCGGTACTCGCTCGTGCATGGGAGCGGCTGACCGGGATCGGCACCCCGGAAGTACGGGGCGGCTACCTGATAGCGAGACGGGCGGTTGAACCCGAACATGCCAGATGGATATGGCGTGACAACCTTCGGCGCAACGTCGAGAGTGGTGCTCACGCCACTTTCGCCCTGCTCCGGTTCGACTCGAGTGACTGGATCGGGAAGCTGAGAGTGCCGACGATGGTCATGGTCCCGGGCGCCGACTTCCTGGTCCCACCTCGGTGGCAGTATGAACTCGCTGCCTCGATCCCCGACGCCCGGCTGGTAGAGGTCAGCGACGCCGGGCACGAGCTCGTGTGGACCCACGCCGACCGTGTCGCCGACGAGTTGAGATCGTTCTTCGACTGAATCAGCCCGGCGGGCTCATCGCGAGGATGTCGGCGGCCACGGCTTCGACCGCCGGCTTGGAGAATGGCATCGGCCCTTGTTCGCCATCAGTCCACATCTCCATCATCGAGTCGTAGTTCGCGGCGAAGGCGTGACCCGATTGCCCGGTGGTGTGAATGAAACTCGATGCGTCCATGTCGGCCAGATCGACGACCATCCGCTGGGCCGGAACCCAATCGACCAAATATGACAGGGCGGGGTTCCAACCGATGGCGTTGATCAATGAGGCACTTCCACCGACACGCGCCGGCGCCGATCTGTTGAAGAGCCATTCCACGGGGGCGATGCCCGACTGGCCCAGCGACTGGTTCTCGAAGTTGGCGATGTGGAGCCTGCCCCATGCCCATTCGGCCGGGTCGTCGCCGAGGAGATCGACCAGCTCGAGACGTCCGACACGCATCGCTTCCAACAGAATGTCGTCTCTGGTCTCGACCTCCGTGGTGGCCTGGTCGTCCCAAAAGGGATCGAAGGGGGTATCCAGCAGATTGGCCACGACCTGGAACCATCTGCTGTCACCGGTGGGCCAGAAGTCCTCAGGCAGGTCGTCTTGGAAGGTGAGTGCCAGAACCTGGCGCCAGATCGCCATGTAGACAGCAGCTCCTGTGGAACGGCCTTCGGCTTGTAGCGAGGTGCCGCCGGTAGCCCAGTCATCTAGACGCAGTTGGGTGTCGGCGAGGTCGGGATCGCCGGCGGTGTCCAGCGCGAGCAGATGCGGCACCAGGAACTCGGCGCTCCCATCGTGGGCGTCCATTTGGATCGCCTGCATCGACCTGACATCGTGGGGCTGGCCATCCTCGATGAGGGTGCCGATGCGCGCCCCGCGGTAGCCATAGTCGGCATCGATGCCGATGAGCGGCTCAGACCCCGGCCGGAGCACTGGCTGGTTGGCCGACTGGATGTAGCCTGTCTCCGGGTTCAACATCGAGGGCATCTCATCGAAAGGGACGACTCCTGTCCACTCGTGGTCCGAATTCCACCCGGGAACCGGGTACAGCCCATCACCCGATGCCCGGACCGGGATCTCGCCTGTCGAGTGGTAGGCAATATTTCCCTCTATGTCCGCATAGACGACGTTCTGGGCTGCGATATCCCACTTGGAGACGGCTTCTCTGAACTCGTCGTAACTCGTGGCCGTGTTCATCCCGAGGATCGCCTCGACGATGGTCGACGGCTGCAGCGTCTGCCACGCCAGCGCCACGACGTAATCCTCGGGAAGCTCGACCGTGCCCGAACCATCGAACTGCTCTTCACTGAGGTACGTCTCTGAGATCACCGGACCATGACGCGTCGACCTGACATCGAACACCAGGTCGTCCCCGCCACCGACGGCGATCGTCTCCTGATGGACCTCGAAGTCCACCCAGGCGCCCTCTACGTCGTATTGATAGGGGTTGTCGGGGTTGACCCTTTCGATGAAGAGGTCCTGGGTGTCGGCGGCCTCGGTGGTGACGCCCCAGGCGTGGTGCGCGTTGTGACCAATCACCACACCAGGTGTTCCGGCGAAGCTGTAGCCGACCACCTGAAACGGGCAGTCGACGGCTCCTTCGGTGCAGTGGAGTCCGTTTTCGTACCAGATCGATGGGATCTGGATGGCGAGGTGGGTGTCGTTGGCGAGAAGGGGCATGCCAGATGTCGTGAGGTCCCCCGACACCACCCAGTTGTTGGATCCGATGCCCTCGAAGCCGCCGCCGGTCAGCCCCCAGAGACCGTTTGCGGACGCCAGCGTGTTCTCGAGTGAGGGCAGCGCATGGTCAGGGATCGACGCCGTCGCCGTGTCCCCTGCCACCGAACCAGAGTTCTCGACGACCACCGGATGGTCCGCGGGGAACTCGGGGAACAACTGGGCGACTCGGTCGGGAGGGAGATACCGCCCGAGCAAAGCGCGCGTCAGTTCGTCCGCCATATTGCCGCTCAGATCCCAGGACATCACCTTTCCCCAGGTGAGCGTGTTCACCGGGGACCACGGTTCTATCTGGTACTCGGAGTTCTGGAGCGGAAGGATTGCGTACTCCAGGCTGACCTCGGCACCGGAGTGCGTGTCGAGATAGGCGTTCACACCGGCCGCATACGATTCCAGGATCTCGCGCTCCGGTGATTGCATCGTCGCCCATTCCCGCTCGGCGAGTGTTTCGAAACCGAGAGTGCGGAGAAACATGTCGGTCTCCACCTGAGACGAGCCGAACATCTCCGACAGACGCCCGGCCCCGATGTGACGCCAGAAATCCATCTGGAAGAAACGATCCTGGGCATGGGTATAGCCCTGGGCGAAGAACAGGTCGTGCTGGTTGTCGGCATAAATGTGGGATACCCCGAGGTCATCACGCAATATCTCGACCTGGGAGTTGAGACCTACCACCTCCAGATCGCCTCGTACCTGAGGGAACGAGCGTCTCACCGTGTAGATGCCCAGGGCTGTGACGACCAGGACCACGATCAGCACGAAGACGAAGAGGCGCTTCAGCCACCGCATCGTCGAGACACTAGGAGCGGGGGTCCTGTGTCGTTGGTCAGTAACGGCGTATATCGTCGTCCTCTCCCGACCGTTCGGCAGATGACAGAACTCCACCAACCAGTGACCATCGAAGACGCCGCCAGGCCCAGGTCTCGTGTTGCGGCATACATCGCCCTGACCAAGCCCCGGATCATCGAGCTGTTGCTGATCACGACGATCCCTTCGATGGTGCTTGCCGCCGGAGGCTGGCCGGGTACCTGGCTGGTGGTCGCAACCCTGATCGGCGGCACTTTGTCCGCGGGCGGGGCAAACACCTTGAACATGTTCTACGACCGGGACATCGACGAGGTCATGCGTCGCACGCGGTCACGTCCTCTGGCCAGACACGAGGTGGCTCCACGCAACGCATTCGTGTTCGGTGTGGTCCTGGGTGTGCTCGGGTTCGTGTGGCTCTGGGTCTTCACCACCCTGCTCGCCGCACTCATCTCGACTGCAGCACTCCTGTTCTACGTCTTGGTCTACACCCGACGTCTGAAACGATCGACGGTGCAGAACATCGTCATCGGTGGCGCGGCCGGAGCGGCACCGACCCTTGTCGGGTGGGCCGCGGTATCGGGGACCGTTGCCGTCCCCGCATGGGTTCTGTTCCTCGTCGTCTTCTACTGGACGCCGCCTCACTTCTGGGCTCTGGCTCTCCGCTATCGGGATGACTACGCGGCAGCCGGAGTCCCGATGCTGCCTGTGGTCGCTGGGGTGGAGACCACGACCCGTCGAATGCTCCTCTACACCGGTCTCATGGTGGGCGTCTCGCTGCTGCTGGTGCCTCTCGGCGGGATGTCCTGGATCTACCTGGTGGCGGCACTGGTACTGGGGGCGTGGTTCCTGTGGGACACCTGGAGGGTCGTGCGTCACCCCGAACAGGCAATGCGGCTCTTCACGACCTCGACGATCTACCTGTCAGCTCTCTTCGCCTCCGTCCTCCTGGACGTCCTTCTTTGAAAGGTCTGTTCTGGCTGGCCGGAGTGGCGATCCTCGCCGCCTGTTCGTCGGGTGCCGACATGACTGCCTCCGTGATATCCACCCTCAACACGGTCGGGCCCGGGTCGCAGAGAGTCCTCGTCGAGGTAGCCGACTCAGATGGCAAGGCCGTGACACTCGAGTCCAGCCCCATCGCCACCCTTCGCGATGAGAACGGGTCGCCGATCATGACCGCTTACGGGGAGGCGGTGTGGCTCGTGCCCGAGGAGGCAATGGCATATGCCTTCGTTCTCGCGATTCCGGAGCCGGAGACGTACCAGCTCACCATCGAGACCGGCGACGTCGAGCTCCCCCCGGCCGGATTCACCGTTGTGGCGGACCCTCAACAGATAGAGCCCGGGGAGACTGCACCCGCGGTCACAGGAGTTCCCGTTGCCGGTCCGGCACTTGTTGTGTTTGCCAGCCCCGCCTGGTGCCCGGCCAACTCTTGCCAGCCGCTTCTCGATCAGGCGGCCGCCGCAGCCGCCGATGCCGACATCGAATTCATCTCCGCAGAGGTCTTCGCCAACCCCGACGTCGAAGATGAGTCAGACCTCGAACTCTCGACCGACGTCGCAGCATGGGGGATTCCTTCACAACCATGGCTGTTCGTCGTCGACGGTGATGGTGAGGTGACCGCAACCTTCGAGGGCGCAGTCTCCGATGGCGAACTGTCCGACGCGATCGCCGGCGTGTCATGAACGTTCTCCACACGTTGCGCTGTGTGGGTGCGGCCAGTGCAGAACGACTTGCCTCGGTTTGCGGCTCATCGGTGGACGAGGTAGTCGAAGAACTCAGTGCTCTGGGCGAGGCGGGTCTCGCCACCCATGATCCTGGTCCGTTTGGGGGTTGGAGCATCACTATTTCGGGGAGGGCCAAAGACGACGAGATGATCGGCGTCGAGCTCTCGGGATCCGGGATCCGAAGCGCAGTTGAAGACGTGTATCGACGTTTCCTCTCACTCAACCCGTTGTTTTTGAGTGTGTGTAGTGAGTGGCAGATGCGTCGGATCGGGAGTTCGCCGGTCCTGAACGACCATCGCGACACCTCATACGACGTGGCCGTCCTTGACAGGTTGGGCCGGGTCCAGGATCGCCTCACACTGATCCTCACCGACCTCGCTGGGGCGCTGAGCCGATTTTCGACCTATCAGGCTCGGTTCGACACCGCCCTGGAACGAGCCCTGGGTGGACAGGTGGAAGCGGTCGCCGACAGCTTCGACTCCTGCCACTCGGTCTGGTTCCAGCTTCACGAGGATCTGTTGACGAGCCTCGGTATCAGTCGTGACGAAGAACGTCGGCGAATGACTGGGGATGAGTGACGGCCTCCCGTCGCTCGCAGCACGGTCCCGGGTTAATGTTCGGCCATGGAAGGGTCATCCGTCGAGGCCGGGATTCGGGCCGAATTGATGGAGGTATTGGACCGGCTCCGCATACTCCCGGCTGAGGCTTTCGGCGAACGCACGGCATTGCGGGATCGTCAGGCACAGCTCCGCAGTCTTCTCGCCCAGTTCGAGGATCCCCGGGACCGGGAGACCAGAGACCGTTGGGCCGAGGTGCCGGGCCGAACACGTGGCGACCTCGATCCCGTGATCATCCCGCCGCCACCCGAGCGGGGTGGCGGCGCCGACGCGGTCTTCTGACTCCTTGCTCCACCGCTGCACCGTCGACGACTTAGACCTGATCCTTTCCGCACCACATCTGTTCGACGATGAGCCCACAGCGGATCTGACCCGGGTTTTCCTTGCCAAACCGGGCAACCATCTCGTGCTCGCTCTGGTGGACGGGTCGCCTGTCGGCTTCGTGAGCGGGATCGAGATCACCCATCCCGACAAGGAGCCGGAGATGCTGCTCTACGAGTTGGGTGTCGACGAGTCCCATCGTCGGGAAGGACACGGAAAAGAACTAGTCCTCGGTCTCGCCGTAGTCGCACAAGAGCGTTCGTGTCGTGGGATGTGGGTGCCGGTCGATCCCGACAATCGTGCCGCCATCGCCACCTACCGGTCGGCAGGAGCGGAGGAAGAGCTCAGCCTGATCATGTCGTGGAACTTCCCCCCACCTCGAGCTGGAGCCGCATGAGCTCGATCGATTCGTCTATGTAGAGAGTCACGAGACGGGCCCGAGCGTCGCTGGAGGCCGCCTCGAGGACTCTCTGTAGGTCGAGGGCCTGAAGCCCGGCCACCTGGGCCAGCTGATAGACGGCCCGCACCGGATCGTCGGAGAGCTCGGGGAGCTGGGCGTCGAATTCGGGGCTGAGGCGGGTCGCCATTTCCATCAGTTCAGGGATCTTCCCGAGACCTTCTTCCAGGGCCGCCATACCAACACCACCCAGGGGCTCGTCTTCGAGGTCGGTGACCTCGGCGCGGGGATAGGGGTCGGACGTCAGCCACTCTTCGAGTTTGATCCGGGTCTCTCCAACCGAGACCAGACCAATGGTGCCGTCATCGTTGAGACCGGAACCGATTATTCGTGCGGTGCAGCCGATTCCGAATGTCGGGTTGTCGTCTCTCGATTCCAGACCCCGCTCGATCAGCACCACCCCGAATTCCCTCGTCGAGTCGATGATGTCGGCGTACATCTGTAGGTAACGCGGCTCGAAGAGTCGCAGAGGGAGGACCATGCCCGGGAGCACAGGTGTGCCCAGCGGGAACATGGCGAGCTCTCTCACGAGAGTGATTCGCACCAAGGGTTAGTGGCGGATGTCATGGTCGATGGCCCCCCCGATGAAGTTGGTCGCTACTTCTCAACCTCCGTATGATGCCTGCCCGATGGCCCCGTTCCGCCGACGATTGACCCGACTGGCTGCGCTGGTCGGTTCGGCAGTGATGCTGAGCGCATGTGCGGTCCTCGACGTCGGGGAGGATCAGCCGCTCACCACCTTCGAGCCGGCGGGGCCTTTCGCCGAGCAAATCGACGGTCTCTTCTGGTTGGTGTTCTGGATCGCGGCGGCGGTGTTCGTGCTGGTCATGGGGGGTCTGGTCGTGATCCTCTTCTTCTTCCGTGACCGGAAGAAGACGGCAGACAGCGAGCCGAAACAGCTGCACGGAAGCCCCAGGCTCGAAGTGTTGTGGACAGTGATCCCCGCGCTGATCCTCGCCGGCATCGCAGTGCCCACCGTCTCGTCGATCTTCGATCTGACCGAGTGCAGCTCCGACGCCATGGAGATCGAGATCATCGGGCACCAGTGGTGGTTCGAGTTCTACTACCCCGACCAGGACTTCACGACCGCCAACGTCATGGTCATCCCCGAGGATCAAGAGGTTTGCGCGCTGATGACCTCCGACGATGTCCTCCACAACTTCTGGGTTCCTGCACTCAATGGGAAGCGGTACCTGGTACCGGGTCAAACCACCGAGCTTCGTCTCCAAGCCGACGAGCCCGGGGAGTTCTGGGGTCACTGCGCCGAGTTCTGCGGTCTCTCCCACTCGCTGATGCGAACCCGTGTCCAGGCAGTGCCTCAGGGAGAGTTCGACCAATGGGTGACTGCGCAGCAGGCGCCGGCTGCCCTCCCCGAGGAGGGCGAGCCGGGCTACGAGGGTTATCAGGTGTTCCTGAACAAAGGCTGCGTCCAATGCCACACGATGCGGTTCGAGGACGAAGAAGCCTCCACCATCATTGCTCCCGAGGAGTTCAACGGGCCAGAGCTGACCCACTTCGCCTCCCGTGACGTCTTCGCCGGCGCAATCCTCCCCGAGGAGGGCGAGTCGTTCGATGAAGCTCTGAAGCGCTGGCTTGCCAACCCACCGGAGGTGAAGCCGGGCAGCTTCATGCCCGATCTCGCACTGACCGAAAGCGAGATCGACGCGCTTATCGTTTGGTTGGACGGCAACGAATGACAGCTACAGCAGAACGACCAGCAACGACGATCTTCCGCCGACCCAAGTCGACGA
>DASTBQ010000088.1:0-12974 GCA_035711995.1 Acidimicrobiia bacterium
ACGACACCCTGTTCGCCACCGCGGCTGGCACCGTCAAGTACGCCGTCCGGCACAAGCGGCGACTCGTCTCTGTCATCGACGAGGCGTAGCCGCCATCTCAGTCAGTTCCGGTCATGTTCGTTGACCGGGTTCGAGTCAGCCTTCGCGCCGGCAACGGCGGTGCGGGGGTTGCTTCGTTTGTGAAGGCGAGGGGGAAGCCGAAAGGCAGACCGACCGGAGGCAACGGAGGCCCTGGTGGCTCGGTCATCCTCCGTGCCGACCCTTCGGTTGCGTCACTGCTCAGATATCAGCGGAACCCTCACCACGCCGCCGGTCATGGAACTCACGGAGAAGGCGATCTCCGACACGGCAGGGCCGGAGAGGATCTGGTGCTTGCTGTCCCGCTCGGCACGGTGGTACGTGACGAGTCGGACACCCTCGTCGCAGATCTGGTCGCCGAAGGTCAGGAGCTCATTGCTGTCCGGGGTGGGCGAGGCGGTTTGGGTAACGCTGCATTTGTGAGTCCTTCGAACCGTGCGCCGGCAATCGCCGAACAGGGCGAGTACGGGAGAGAAGCCTGGTTCACGCTGGAAATGAAGCTGCTGGCTGATGCAGCGCTCATAGGTTTCCCCAACGCAGGGAAGTCGACATTCATCTCCCGAGTTTCCGCAGCCAAACCCAAGATCGCCGACTACCCCTTCACCACTCTGGAGCCAAACCTTGGTGTTGTCGGTTTCGACGGCCGTGAGTTCGTTCTTGCCGACATACCCGGTCTCATCGAAGGCGCCGCCGAGGGTAAGGGACTGGGACACGAGTTCCTCCGCCACACCGAGAGAGCCAGGGTCTTGGTGATCATTCTGGATCCAGCCGAGACTCAACCGGTTTCGCCTGGCGAGCAGTTGGCCACGCTTCGCCGTGAGATCGCCGACTATTCCTCGGAGCTGGCATCGCGCCCCAGTCTCGTCCTGGTCAACAAAGCAGACATTGCCGGGGCCCGAGAGATAGCTGAGACACTGGGCGCGAGGGCGGTTTCCGCCCTCAACGGAGAAGGGCTGCGCGAGTCGCTCCACGCCATAGCCGATCTTGTCGAGGGGGCCGAGCGGGAGGCACCCCAACGACAGGGCTTCGTCCTTCACCGCCCGCTTGGTCCTACTTTCCAGGTGGTCCGGGAAGACGACGCCTGGAGGGTCTCAGGTCAGGCGGTGGAACGGGCTGTCGGCTTCGCCGACCTTACGATGCTCGAGGCGGCGGACATGGCCGCCAGGCGACTCTCCAGACTGGGCGTCGACGATGCACTCGTCTCGGCCGGGGCGGTAGCCGGTGACGAAGTGCGGATCGGTGAGATCAACTTCGAGTTCACTCCAGGATGGTCCGAAGAGGAGTAATCCGGGTCACCTTTTCCATAGATCTTTCGTGAACAACACGAGGACGGGGAAGATTTCGAGGCGGCCAACGATCATGAGACTCGACAGCAGCCACTTCGCGAGGAGCGGAAACTCACTGAATCCTCCTGAGGGGCTCACCTGACCGAGTCCGGCCCCGACGTTTCCCATCGACGATGCAACTGCGCTCGCCGTAGTCACCAGATCGAATCCCTCGGCAACGTTGGCGTCGATGAACGCGAGCAGGAATGTTCCGGTCATGAAGATGAACATGTAGAAGAGGAAGAAGGACTGAACCGCCTCGACGACGCCCGAAGGTATGGTTTCGCCACTCACCTTGGTGACGAAGACTGCCCTGGGCCGCACCACCCGCCGAACATCGGCGAACGCTGCTTTGGCGAGGACCGAGATGCGGAAGGTCTTTATGGCGCCTGATGTAGACCCCACCATCCCTCCCACGAACATGAGTCCGATCAACATGATTTGCAGTGCTGGTCGCCACTGTCCGAAGTCGGTCGTGGCGAATCCTGTGCCAGTGGCGATCGAGACCGTGTTGAAGACGCCGAGACGCACGGCGTCTGCTGGTCCAAGGCTTACCCAAAGTCCTCCGACGACGATCACACAGGAGATCACCAGGATCGTGACGTACAGCCTGAATTCTGAGTTCCTCGTGTACTGAAGCGGTCGAGCCATCGCGCGAAAGTGCAGCGCGAACGACACACCCGAGAGGAACATGAATACAACGACCACCCACTGCGTGTAGGTGCTGAACGAGGCGATCGAGTTGGCCTCGCTACCGAACCCACCCGTGGCAACGGTGGCGAAGCTATGCACCACGGCTTGAAACAGCGACATGTCACCAAAAGCGAGCAGCAGGACCTCAGTGAAGGTAATGACCGCATATACGGCGAGCAGGCGAATCGCTGTCTGCTGGAATCGAGGGGCGAGCCTGTCGACAGTATGGCCGGAGGACTCTGCCTGGGCCAGGTGGACACTCCCCGTCCCAAGCAAGGGGAGGACGATGACGCCGAGGACGATGACGCCGAGACCGCCGAGCCAGTTGGTGAGGCCCCGCCAGAATAAGATGCCAAACGGCATCGCCGATGGGTCAACCAGGGTGCTGAAGCCTGTCGTCGTGAATCCCGACACGGACTCGAACACAGCATCGGTTATCGATGGAATCGACCCAGTCACCAGGTAGGGCAACGCTCCGAACAGAGCAAAGACACTCCACGAGAGTCCAACCGTGGCGAAGCCCTCCTTCAATGTCAGAGCACGAGGTCTCTTTGTGAAGCGTCTCATCGCTGATCCGCTGAGGGTGGTTATTCCGGCGCTGATTGCAATCCCAACTGCAATATCGGTTTCCCTGTAAGCGAGAGCTACGAGTGACGCGGAGAGCATTGCCACCGCGACGAACATCAAGACCGAACCGAGCACGAAGCCAACCGTGTTCAGCAGCTTTCGCCCGGAACGTCCGGCGCGTCCCCTCACGGCCATCACTCGCTAAACAGCTCTGATGACTCTTCGATGTCTCGTGGGAGCGAGAAGAAGATGATGTGATCTCCGGCCCTGACCACTGTCGACCCGTCCGGCACGAAGGTGGTGCCATTGCGAGAGATACCGCCGATGATCACCCCAATCGGCAGCTCGAGTTCCTGTAGAGACTTGCCATCGGCGCGGCTCCTGTCTGCCACCTCGATCTCGATCGCCTCGGCATCGGTGTCAGAAAATGTCGCAACCTGTTCCACCTGGCCCTGCCTCACGAATCTGAGAATGGCGCTTGCCGCCATCAGACGAGACGAGATGGCGGCGTCGAGACCCACGCCAGCCAGGAGACTCACATAGGAGATCCGATTGAAGCGAGCGATGACCATGCCTGCGCCGTTGGCCTTGGCGACGAGACAGCTCAGCACGTTCACCTCGTCCCAGCCGGTGAGTGCCATCACGACATCTCTCTGCTCGAGCTCCAACTCCGCCAGAACCTCTGGGTCAGTGGGATCACCACAGATGATCAATGCGGCTGGGTGAGCGGCCGCAAGCTTGGAACATCGACCCTCGTCTTCGTCGATAATCACCACGGAGACGCCTGAGCGTAGAAGTCCATCCGCAGAGAGTTCCGCGAGGCGTGTCCCGCCCATGATCACGGCTCGATCGAACTTCTTGTGTTTGATTCCGAGCATGCGGCCCGCATCGGCCACGCGGTCCTGGGTCGTCATTACCAAGGCATGGTCGCCGCTGCGCACAATCGTGTCGCCATGAGCCACGATGGTCCTGCCGTCTCGGACCAGTGCCGCGACCACCCAGCCCCAATCGGCGTTGCGCAATCGCAACTCCTTGAGTGGCACCCCGGTCAAGGGTGCGTTGGCGGCGACGATCGCTCCCAACATGACCAGCTGCCCATCGGCGAAGTGGATCAGCTCGCTGGCACCACCGGCCCGGATGATGGCTTGAAGCTCCTCAGCGGCAGTTGCGGATGGATCTATCACGACATCGACACCCAGCCGGTCGGCCCCCTCACGCAGCTCGCCGTCTTCGATACGGGCGATCGTGGTCTTGGCTCCTAGTTGTGTGCCGGTGTAGCAGGAGAGAATGTTGGCGCCGTCAGAGCTGGTCACCGCGATCAACAGGTCGGTGTCCTCGGCCCCGGCCTCCTCGAGCATGTGGACACTCGCCCCATTGCCGTGAAGGACGAGGGCATCGATCCGTTCCTGGAGCTCTGCAGCGCGAGTTTCGTTGTCCTCGATGACTATGACGTCTTGACCACCCGAGGAGAGACGCTCTGCCAGGTAGGACCCGACGGCGCCGGCGCCGACGATGATTATCCGCATTGGGGACCTGTCAGGTTGCGCACAGACGGTTCAGGCTAGACCCAGGGCCGAACGTGAGCACGTCGCTTCGGGAAGCGGAGTCAGGCCCCGTAGAATGACGAGGTTGATCCTGGAGGCAGATGAGATTTGATGGTCCGAGCAGCGTGGTCGAGAGCCTGAGGAGTGTCGACTACCTCGCTGACGAGCGGATTGCCCAGGTGGTGTTTCTCGCCGATCGGCTCGACAAGCCGGTACTGGTCGAGGGGCCGGCTGGTGTCGGCAAGACCGAGTTGGCAAAGGCGATGGCGGCAGTGACAGGTCGAGACCTGATCCGTCTCCAGTGCTACGAGGGTCTCGATGAGGCCAAGGCCCTCTACGAGTGGAACTACAAGAAGCAGTTGCTCCGCATCCAGTCCGATGTGGATCATGACTGGGACACCATCAGTCACGACATCTTCTCCGAGGAATTCCTCCTCACCCGCCCGTTGCTACAGGCGATTCGCTCGACGGATCCGGTGGTGCTGCTGATCGACGAGGTCGACAGGGTCGAAGTCGAGACGGAGGCGTTGCTCTTGGAAATCCTTTCCGACTTCCAGGTCTCGATCCCGGAATTGGGCACGATCATCGCCAACACCCAACCTTTGGTCTTTCTCACATCGAACAACACCAGGGAGTTGAGCGAGGCGTTGAAGCGTCGTTGTCTGTTCCTCCACATCGACTACCCCGATACCGAGCGGGAACAAGCCATACTCAGCGCACGCGTGCCCGGGCTCTCCGAGCACCTCGCCATCCAGGTGGCCAAAGTGGCCCGCTCGATCAGGAGCCTGGACCTGAAGAAGGCGCCGTCGGTGTCTGAGACCATCGACTGGGCACGAACGCTCATTGCCCTATCTGTCGAGGATGTCGACGAGACGATTCTCGGCGACACGCTTCACGTCCTCTTGAAGTACCAGACAGACATCGAGAAGGCGGCCAAAGAGCTCACCTCGTCGCCACAGGTCTGATGCTCCCGGTAATCACCGGTTTCATCGACGAGCTTCGGGAAGCCGGCGTGCCGGTGTCGATGGTCGAAGCGATCGACGCCATGCGCGCGGTGGAAGCGATCGACATCGGCTCGCGCGTGGCACTTCGCGAGACGTTGCGGGCGACCCTGGTCAAGAATCTGCGGCACGAGAGGGCGTTCGACACTGCCTTCGACATCTACTTCGCGACAGTGCCGGTCCCACGACAGGGCACTGAACCGAACGCAGTCGGCCGGAGCGAGTCCGAGGCGCCGGATGGGCGGGGGCAGGGCTCGGGCACCGGGGAAATTGACGAGCAGTCGCTGTTCGAGGCCCTGCTGAACGCGCTGGCGGGGATGAACCAGGAAGCGCTGCGAGGAGGTGTCCGTGATGCGGTGGACCAACTTGCCGGAATGGAGCCGGGACGCCCCGTAGGAGGCACCTACTACCTCTATCGCACGCTGCGGCGTCTCGATTTGGCCCGTCTCGAGGAGGAGTTGCTCGAAGCGCTGCGCGGGGATGACGAGTTGGGCGAGTTCGAGGAACGACTCTTGCGCGAAGAGGTGGAGGCGCTGATCGAGCAACTGCGTGAGGAGATCGAAGAAGAGATCAGACGGCGGCTTGTAGCCGACAGAGGTCGAGATGCGGTGGCGAAGACCTTGCGTCGTCCGTTGATCGAGGACGTCGATCTGATGCACGCCACCACCAACGATCTCGCCGAGATGGAAGCAGCGATCGGACCATTGACCCGGAAGCTGGCAGCCCGTCTCGCTCGGCGGCGTAAGAAGCGGACCGGGCGCCTCGATTTCAGAAGGACGGTGCGCAAGTCACTAGCGACCGGGGGCGTGCCTGCCGACCCCCAGTTCCGTCATCCCCGACCACATCGCCCTGAGGTGTGGCTCCTTTGTGACATCTCCGGTTCGATGGCCACGTTTTCGCGTTTCACGCTCCAGTTCACTCATGCGATGTCGACCCACTTCTCGAAACTGAGGTCATTCGCCTTCGTGGATACAATCGACGAGGTCACCGCCTTCTTCGGGCCTGGCATCGACTTCGGGTCCGCGGTGACCCGGATCACGACTGAGGCGGAAGTCGTCTGGCTCGACGGTCATTCCGACTACGGGAACTCCATGGAGACGTTCTACAAGCGATATGGGTCACAACTCACCCCCCGCACCACAGTCATCGTGACCGGCGACGCCAGGAACAACTATCGCCCGGCGCGCGATGCCGTCCTTGCCGACGTCGCCAAGGCGAGCAGGGCATTGGTCTGGCTGAATCCCGAGCCCAGGGCCTATTGGGACACGGGGGACTCCGCCATGTCCCACTACGCCCGTCATTGCACCTCGGTTCACGAAGTCCGCACTCTCCGGCAACTCGAGGACTTCGTGGAGACGCTGACTCTGCCGGTGGGGAGACCGCTGCAAAAGACCTAAACCTCCGGTTACCGGAAACCGATAGTTGGGATGGGTCAGACGGGTGTAAAACCGAGGTGGATTGATGGGCTCTCGTATTCTGATAGTTGAGGACAGTGCCGTGATTCGGCGTCTGATCGAGGTGTGTCTGCGCGCTGCGGACCTCGAGATCATCACCAGGGATGATGGGAAATCCGGTCTGGCAGCAGTCAGTTCCGAATCCCCCGATCTCGTAGTCCTCGACATAGGCCTCCCCGGCATGGACGGCTGGGAGGTCCTCGACCGTATCCGCAGCGACGTGACCACCGAGGCGATGCCGGTGGTGGTTCTCACGGCACACGCCGAGGAGGAGTCCCGCCGACGTGCCAACGAGGGCGGCGCCGATGCCTTCGTGACCAAACCATTCCAACCGAACGATTTCAGGGCGACCGTCCTCTCGCTGCTGGAATAGCTGCGGCTCCGGCGACTGACGTTGGTCGGTGCCTCCGACACCTGAGCGACTGAAGTCCGATCTAACCTGCCAGGGTGAGTTCGCAACCCATCATCCCATCGTTTCTCGGCGCGCCGGTCCAGAGACGTGAGGACCCGGCCCTGGTGTCCGGCACCGGTCGGTATGTCGAGGACATCACGCCAGCGGGCACACTCTCTCTCGTGATCGTCCGCTCACCATTCGCCCATGCCGACATCACCGGCATCGACATCTCAGAAGCGATGGAAGTCCCCGGGGTTTGGGCGGTCATAACCCCTGACGATGTGGCCGACGTGGTGATGCCACCCACTCCCAGACCGGATCGCAACGTACCCCGTCGTTTCCCTTTGGTGCAGGGACGCGCACTCATGCCAGGTGACCCGGTCGTGGCAGTCGTAGCGGACTCGGCGGCCATTGCCAGGGACGCTGCCGATCTCGTATTCATCGACTACGAGCCTCTCGATGTTGTGGGCGATGTGGACGAGGCGTTGAGCGCGCCGCCAATACATCAGGGTCTGGGGTCTGACAGCAACGTCGCCTACGAGCGGTCCAAGGGGGATCGGGCCGCGTTCGAGAACGTGACCGGGGCCGTCAAGCTCAGTGGTGTGGTAGAGCATCCCCGTGTGGCCCCGGCTCCAATGGAGAACAGGGTGATCCTCGCCGAGTGGAAGGAGGACGGCCTCACCGTCCATCTCTCCAGTCAGGCACCCCAGCTCATGCAAGAACAGCTTGCCTCTGACCTCGACCTGCCGCAGACCAAGGTGAGGGTGATCACACCGTTCGTGGGTGGCGGGTTCGGCTGCAAGTTCGACCTGGCCGAAGAGGACTACCTGACCGTGATCGCAGCCCGCATGACGGGGCGACCGGTCAAGTGGGTGGAGACCAGACGCGAACACATGCTCACGATCGGACACGGCCGTGCCCAGCGTCATCGTTACGAAGTCGTAGCGGATGAGGACGGCAAGATCGCTGCACTTTGGATCGACAGTCTGATCGACCTCGGATGTCGCCACCGCTATCTGTCATTCATGGAGATCACACCCCGGATGGGGACGGGCACTTACGACATTCCCATCTACGGATGGAGGATGCGTGGCGTGTGGACCAATCGGGCACCGAGGGGCATCTATCGCGGCGCCGGACGTCCCGAAGCCACGCTTACTATCGAGCGTATCGTCGACGCTGTGGCGGCAGAACTCGGGCTCGATCCGGCGGATGTGCGTCGTCGCAACTTCGTGGCTCCCGACCGATTCCCCTGGCCCTCCTCCGGGGGCAGGGAGCTCGGGGGCTACACCTTCGATACCGGTGAGTACGAGAAGGCGCTCGATCGGCTACTCGAGGTATCCGACTATCGGGGTTTGCGCGCGGAGCAGGCCACGGCAAGGGAAGAGGGACGGCTATTCGGCATCGGTCTCGCCTCCTATGTGGAGGTTTGTGGCTTCGAGAGCTGGGGGGCCGCTCGTATTCAGGTGCACTCCGACGGCTCTGTCACGTGTTTCGTGGAGACTCTCGATCAGGGTCAGGGTCACCGCACCTCCTTTGCGCAGCTCGTCGCCGGGGTGCTCGGTCTCGACATCTCGATGGTCCGCATCGAACAGGGTGACAGCTCGACCTCGCCTTACGGTTGGGGCACGTCAGGCTCCCGTTCCATAGCCCAAGGTGGGTCGGCGAGCCACGCCGCAGCGATGAAGGTCGCCGAGAAGGCCAAGAAGGTGGCCGGCCATCTCATGGAGGCCTCGCCGGCCGACATCGAGCTGGTGGAAGGTACGGCGCTGGTTCGGGGGACGGATGTATCCGTGTCCTGGGAAGAGATCGTGACCGCTGCACTGGAAGGGAACGTCCCAGAGGATGAGACCCCAGGGTTGGACGAGGAAATCCATCTCTCCTCGGGCGGCCTCAACTATCCGTTCGGAATGCACCTAGCTGTTGTGGAGATCGACCCCGATTCCGGTTCACCACGTCTCGATCGGATGTGGGCGGTCGACGACGCCGGGAACATCATCAACCCGATGCTCGCCGAGGGTCAGCGACACGGCGGCCTGGCCCAGGGCATAGGTCAGGCGATGTGGGAGCAGGTCATATATGACGAAGACGGCAACCTCGTGACCAGTTCCTTCATCGACTACCTGATCCCCACCGCCGCCAGTCTCCCCAGTTTCGGTCTGGACAGCACTGTGACCACCACGCCCACGAATCCTCTGGGTGCGAAAGGGATCGGAGAAGCGGGAGCCATCGGGTCGACTCCTGCGGTCCTGAATGCGGTGGCCGACGCCTTGGGGGGAGCCGAAGTGCAGGTGCCGCTGACTCCAGAGCAGATCTGGAAGGTCATGCGGGAGTCATGATCCATTCTGGGAGGGTTTGCTACACGTGTTGTGAGTAAACCCGCACAGAAGGACCAAGCTGGGATCCCGAGGGGGCGAATCGCTGTCCTCGGGCTGATCACCATCGCCGTGTACGGCTCCTGGTTCTACGCATTTGGCGTGCTCCTCGATCCGATAATCGCCGACACAGGGTGGAGCGAAACCGCCGTCGCCGCAGCATTCAGCTCTTCGTTCGTGGTGGCGGGGATCGGTGCGCTTCTCGGTGGAGTCGTCCTCGACAGATGGGGGAGTCGTCTCGTGTTTGCGCTGGCCGCACTGGTCGGTGGTGGATGTCTCTTCCTGGCAGCGGGTGCAGAGACGGCTCCGAGCTTTGCGCTCTTCAGCGCGGTCGGCGGTGGTGTGCTCGCCTCACTCGGCTTTTATCACGTCACCCAGACTGTGGCAGTCAGACTCAGCCCGCAGAGTGAGGACAAAGCAATCGCGGTCCTCACCATCTGGGGAGCATTCGCCAGTGCCATCTACATACCAATGACGGCCTGGCTGGTGTCTGTGGTCGATTGGCGTGTCGCACTCGTTCTCCTCGCCGCTTCGGCCGTGGCCGCGTTGGTCGCAGGCGTGGTCTGGACCGACACTCGAACTGAGAAGATCCATCGGCGTCCCCGCACCTTCTCCGACCTCGGTGGCGCACTGCGCAAGGGGAACGCACGCAGATTCATCCTCAGCCAAGCCCTCGCCGGGGTCGCGGTCGGGACGATTTTGGTCTACCAGGTGCCTGCGATGACGGCGGCGGGTCTGGGTCTTGGGATAGCGTCGTTCTGGGCAGGATTTCGTGGTTTCGCTCAGTTGGGCGGCCGGCTGCCCTTGATGGCGTTGGTGCGGCGTCTCGGGGTTGCCAACACTCTGCGTCTCGCCTATCTGGCCATAGGGATCGGATCGTTTGCCCTCGCGTTTGCCGGGAACCAGGTGTTGGCGGCCGTCTACGCACTGCTGGCGGGTTTTGGCATCGGCGCGGTGTCACCCCTGGTCGGCATGCATTCGAAAAACGTCTTTGGCGTGGTGAGCCTGGGAACGGCGATGGGCGCCGTGAGTCTGGTGTTCCTACTGGCCAACGCGGTAGGGCCCGTTGTGGCCGCAAGCGTCGTCGAGACGACTGGATCGCGCTCGATCCCGGTCGCCGTCAGTGCGCTGGTGGTGATCCTTGCCGCGGCAGTGGTCAGGCCGACGGACTGACTCAGACCGAGGCGTTCTCCTCGATCACCTGTCCCATGCGTTGGATCAGGTCGACAACCCGGTTCGAGTAGCCCCACTCGTTGTCGTACCAGGACATCACCTTGACGAGATTGCCGCCCATGACCTGTGTGCCGCTGGCGTCGAAGATGGAAGAGTGGGGATTCCCGATGATGTCGGTGGAGACGATGGGGTCTTCGGTGTACTCCATGATCCCTGCCAAGTGGCCTTCAGCAGCGGCTTTGACTGCAGCATTCACTTCCTCGACGGTCACGTCCTTTTCCAACTCGACCACCAGGTCGACGGTGGAGCCGTCAGGCACCGGAACCCGCATTGCCATACCGTCGAGCTTCCCGCTCAGGTCGGGGAGGACTTCACCGACCGCAGCGGCGGCCCCCGTAGTGGTCGGGATGATGTTCTCTGTCGCCGCCCGGCTGCGTCGCAGATCGGAGTGGGGGACATCTGCGAGCCGCTGGTCGTTGGTGTAGGCGTGCACCGTGGTCATGACACCCTTCTTGATGCCAAACGAGTCGTCGAGGACCTTGGCCAGGGGAGCGAGACAGTTAGTGGTGCACGAGGCGTTCGAGACGATCAGGTCGTCTGGACCGAGCTCGCCGTCGTTGACCCCCAGCACGATCGTCTCGTCGATGGCGTCCTGGGCCGGGACCGTGAGGATGACTCGCTTGGCCCCTGCGTCCAGATGCTTCTGCAGGGACGCCCTGTCGCGGAAGACCCCGGTCGACTCGATGACGATGTCGACGCCGAGCTCTTTCCACGGCAGCTGTTCGGGATCCTTCTCCATGAGCATGCGGATCTCGTGACTTCCCGCTTTCATCACCCCGTCCTCGACTGTCACCTCCTGGTCGAAACGGCCCATCACCGAGTCGTACTCGAGCAAATAGGCGAGGATGTCGTCGTCGGAGAGGTCGTTGATGGCAACTACCTCGATGTCCGATTCGGAACGGTCGGCGATGATCCGAAGTACAGCTCTGCCGATTCTGCCGAAACCGTTGATTGCGACCCTGGTCACTTCGAACCTCCTGCGGCGATTACTCCCGCTACCTCGACAACCCGGTGGGAGTAGCCCCACCCGTTGTTGAACCACGTGATGGTCTTCACGAGACTCTCACCTGTGACCAACGTCGCCAGGCTGTCGAAAATGCCTGAATGAGAGTTGAGTCGAACGTCAGAGGACACGATTGGGTCGGCCACGTACTCGATGACATCGCTATACCGGTCGGCGACTCGGGAGGCCACCACCTCGTTCACTTCGCTCTCCGTCACCGGGCGCGATGTCTCTGCGACCATGTCGACAGTTGACCCGTCCGGCACGGGAACACTTAGGGCTGTGACCATGATCTTGTCGGTCAACTCCGGGAGCACCTGGGTGATGATCTCTGCCGAGTTGGTCTCGGCCGGGATGATGTTCTCCCCGGCGGCCCGGCTGGTCCGGTAGGAATCGGTCGGGACATCGGCGAGACGACCCGCGTTCGACATAGCCTTGACCACGGTCATGAACACCCTCTCGAGACCGAATGCCTCGTCGAGGATGCGGAGGATTGGCGCGGCCGCGTTGGAGGTGTTCGACCCCAGTGCCACTATTTCGGGTGCGTCGTCGATTATCGAATCGTTGATGCTGCGGATCAACAGCGGGATCTCACCCGGTGTTTCCGGGCTCGAGGTGAGCACAACATGGGAGGCTCCTGACTCGAGATGGCCCTGTAAGACGTTCTTGGTGCGGTAACGGCTCGTCGTGTCGAGCACGATGTCGACGTCGTAGTCGCCCCACTTCGTGTCGGCTGGAGTCTGGCTGTCGTCGAAGGCAACCTGTTTCGAGCCGTAGTTGAGACTTCCATCACGGTGGACGACTTCGACCGGGAAGCGACCGTAGATGGAGTCGTACTTGAGGAGGTAGGTCAGGGCGTCGGGTTTGGCGATGTCGGCGATTGCGACGATGTCCAAGTCGTCCCGGTTGTACAGCAGTCGGAAGACATTGCGGCCGATCCTGCCGAAACCCATGAGCCCGATGCGGGCAGCGGTCATTTCTCTCCTTTGCTCGCTCGCGAAATTAGGCGCGAACCCCTGGAATCCGAAACCGGGCCAACGTACGTTGGCGGTGGGAGAGATGTTCGTAGTCCTCGCCATCGCAGCAATCTGTCTGGCGCCTCCTGTGCCAGGCCCGGTTACTGCCGGCTTCGCGCCCGAAGGTTCTTACGCCGGACATTGGGGCGTCGACTTCGCCGCCACGGTCGGGGATGAGGTCGTGGCACCGGTCAGCGGTGGAGTCACGTTCGCTGGATCGGTGGCCGGAATGAAGACTGTCACCATCGAGCCGGTGCCCGGCTACAAGGTGTCTGTTTCCTATCTTTCGGA
>DASTBQ010000089.1:0-17951 GCA_035711995.1 Acidimicrobiia bacterium
GACGCCGCTGCAGCTCGATCCCGCGTGGTGGGGTGCCCCATGGGTCGAACTCTTCGGGATCCCCCTGGGTGACGACGAGGCTTCCCCCCAGCGACTCCGCCCAACCTCGGAGATCGTCGGCTCCGTCTGACCTCGCCGACGCCGCTCTGACCTCGCCTACCCCGTGCAATGCCAGACTCGACCAGTCGTCGGGCAGCCGGTTCAGCGCCTCGTGCGTGGCCGCCGGCGGGACCCGCAACGACCAACGCCAGTCCCCTGCCGGATCCTCCGGCCAATGCAGACCCGGCTGGGATCTGCCGCCGATCCTCTCCGCCTGGCTTTCGACCTCATCCTCTGTGCCCTGAAGGAATACCTCTACTCTCCCGTCCGTCTCGAGTACGGCCAGCGGACGGACCACCGAGTGGGTCTGCTCGAAGTCGTCGACCGACACAGTTGCCGCCCCCGGTGGTGTCGGCCAGAGCTTGAGACACAAAGAGACGATCACACCCAATGAGCCGAAGGCGCCCACGGCGAGGCGGTGGAGGTCATATCCGGTGACGTTCTTGACCACCCGCCCTCCACTGCGGACGGTTCGCCCATCACCCGTGACCATCGTGACTTCGAGTACTCGCTCCCGTGTGGAGTAGAGACGGCCTCTGCGCAGACTTGAGATACCGGCAGCCACCACACCGCCGATCGTGGCGTTGCCCGGGTGCTCGGGCATCACGAGTGTCTGATTGCGCTCGGCGAGCATCGCTTCGACCGTGTCGATTCGAGCCCCACCACCGACGACCATCGTCAGATCGTCAGGCTCCCAAGTCTCAACCGCATCCATCCGCTCCATCGAAAGCACGAAGTCGGGGCTAGGCGGGGCGCCGAAGCCGGAGTGGGTGCCGCCACCCCAGACCTGGATGATCAGATCCCGCTCCGAGCAGTACCTCATGATCGACTCGATATCACGGACCGTCTTTGGGGCGATGTGCATCGGGCCGGAAGGCGCCCCAACCACCTCGACCTCGAGCCGGGAGATGTGGGGAGGGTGATACTTCAAATCCAGGCACCGTCCGGTAGCTCGCGACGTACCCCACCAAAGTCGAAACAGCGTGACCCCTCGGGGAGGATCTTCGCGGGATTGAACACCCCGACCGGGTCGAAGACATCCTTGAGACGGGCCTGGGCGTCGAGATCGAGCTCGCTGAAGTTGGCGCCCATTCGATCTCGCTTCTCCAGCCCGATCCCGTGCTCCCCTGACAAGGCCCCACCCGCCTTCAGGGCGACCGCCAGGATCTCGTCTCCGGCGACACGAACCAACTCGTTCATCGCGGGGTCGCTGGAATCGAAGGCGATCAGAGGATGGAGATTCCCATCACCGGCGTGAAACACATTGAGCATGGTCAGACCGTGCCGATCCGCGATTTCGTACACCGCCGTCATCGTGTCGACGAGCCGGTGCCTGGGCACCACCGCATCGTGTAGGTAGTAGTCCGGCGCCAATTGGGCCACGGCTCCGAAGGCCGATTTTCGAGCTTTCCAGAGCAATGCGCGATGCTCGGGGGTACCCGCGACCTGGACGTCTCGAGCCTTGTTCTCTCTCCCGATCTCCGCGATCAGAGCTGCCTGGGACTCGACCCCCTCGGTCTCACCGACGACCTCGGCCAAGAGGACCGCAGCGGCGTCGGTGGGCAGTCCGCACTCGAGCCAGTTTTCCACAGCCTGACACATCCTTTGATCCATGAGTTCCAAGGCGGCGGGCACGAGACCGGCGGCGATCACCTCAGAAACCGTCCGAGCTGCGTCCTCGACACTTGGGAAGTCCATGAGAAGTGTCCGCACGTCCGGGTCGATCGGGAGCAGCCGGACCAGAACCCGGGTCACGATGCCGAGTGTCCCCTCGGAACCCACGATCACACCCTTCAAGTCGATACCCGGAGGATCAGGTGCCTGTGATCCCAGCATCACCACCTCGCCACCCGTCAGGACCACCTCCATTCCCAGCACGTGGCTGGTGGTGCTCCCTTCCGACAAGCAATGGGGCCCGCCAGAGTTGTTGGCAACGTTGCCACCAATGGTGCACGCCGACTGTGATGACGGGTCGGGGGCGAAGTAGAGGTCGTATGGCGCGGCGGCCACCGAGAGATCGAGGTTTATCACACCGGCGCCGACCCACGCCGTTCGATTCTCGACGTCGATCTCGATCGAATCCATCGACGTCGTGACCACCACTATGCCTCCCCGTGTCGGGCTGGCTCCGGCGGTCAGACCCGTTCCGGCTCCACGGGCCACGACCGGAACCCGATGAGCCTCGGCGATCCTCACGATCTCTGCCACCTCGTTGGCATCCGACGGGAAGGTGACACATGTGGCCTGGCCCCGGATCAAAGAGGCGTCCTTCGAAAAGAGATGAAGCTCTACGGGTGCCTCTAGAACATCCTCATCGCCGAGTACGGCCCGAAGTTCGCTGACGAGGCTCACCGGCTCAGGCTACCCCAGTCCCGAAATACGTTCTTTGCGTACAGACCGTCGGATTCCGGTGGTTGACACGCCCAGAAGCGCGTTCAAGGGCGCCCCCAGCCGCCTCCACCGGGCGTGAGGACGACGAGGCGGTCGCCGGGTTCCACAGAAACCGTTGTCTTTCCGGGGAGACGTTCCCATTCGCCGGAGGAGTGGACCAGCCAGTCCTCCCCGAGCGCACCGGGCTTGCCGCCGTTGAGTCCCCACGGGGCGTTGCGGCGCCGCTCACCCATCAGCGACAGCGTCGCGCTGGATTGAAACTCGAGTTCGCGGCGGATCCCGTCGCCACCGCGGAAACTCCCGTCGCCACCGCTCTCCCGACGCAGCGTGTAAGCAGTGATCCGGAACGGATAGTGGGTGTGCAGCGACTCGATCGGGGTGTTCTGAGTGTTTGTCATCCCGGTCTGGATACCGGACTGGCCGTCACGATAGGGCCGTGCCCCCTGGCCTCCGGCAACCGTTTCGTAGTACGCGAAGGATTCGTTTCCGATCAGGACGTTGTTCATCGTCCCCTGACCGGCAGCGGGCACCCGGTCCGGTGCAGCCTGGGCCAGGGCTCCGAGGAGGACGTCGGCGATACGCTGGCTGGTCTCGACGTTGCCGGCGGCGACCGCTGCAGGGAATCGTGCATTCACAACTGTGCCCTCCTCAGCTGTGAGGGTGAGGGGGCGGTAACAACCACCGTTGGCCGGGATCGTGGGGTCGGTCGCCACCCTGACCGCGTAATAGAGACACGATCGGGTCACGGCCTCGACGGCATTGAAGTTCGCTTCCACCTGAGGATCGCTGTCGGTGAAGTCGGCGTGAAGACTCTCACCGTCGACGGTCACCGCCACCCTGATCGCCACATCATCGTCTCCGTGCTCCATGTAATCCTCGAACTCGTAGACACCGTCAGGGAGTTCTGCCACCGCTGCCCTGGTGCGTCGCTCTCCGTAATCGAGAAGAGCCCGCGCCAACTCGTCGAAGCGATCAGGGCCTTCCTTCTCCACAATCTCCTGGAGACGAAGGACTGCCACTGCGTTTGCACCCATCTGCCCATCGAGATCTCCTCGTCTCTCCTCAGGCGTTCTGGAAGCAGCGAGAAAGGGAACTACGAACTCCTCGCTCCAATCCCCTCCCTCCACCGCCACCATTGGAGAGACGACATGACCCTCCTGCTCGAGCCGGGTGGCATGGGCCGGCATAGACCCGGGAGCTTCCCCGCCCACGTCGGCATGGTGGGCCCGATTGGCGACCCAGCCAACATGTGACCCACCTACGAAGACGGGGGCGAGGATCGTCAGGTCGTTGAGATGGGTGCCACCGTGATACGGGTCGTTCACCGCGTACTGGACACCCGGAACCGGATCGAAGACATCGAGGCAAGCTTGGACCGAGGCGGGCATGGATCCGAGATGTACTGGAATGTGCTCGGCCTGGGCCAGCATCTGACCGTCTGCGGTGAACACCGCCGCGGAGCAGTCGGCACGTTCCTTGATGTTTGGCGAAAGCGACGTGCGGCGGAGCACGACACCCATCTCGTCGGCGATCGCCGCGAACCGGTTACGGGCTACCTCGAGGGTGATCGGATCGATCATTGGCCCACCAGATCGCCGATGTGCTTCGTGGCCTCTCGATAACTGAGACCTGCCAGGACATCTCGATGGGTCTCGACGAACCGAGCCACTGCCATCGGGTCGGTCTTGGCGTACTCCCGCAGAGCCCACCCGATCGCTTTCCTGATGAAGAATTCCGTCTCGTGTGCGCATGCCAGGCAGTAGGCGAAGAGGCGACGGCTGTCAGTCCTCTCCTTCGCCCCGATCTGACAGAGAATCGAGGTCCGGCGCAGCCACATGTCTTCGTCCTCATTCCACCTGTCGACTATGGGCCACGTCGGTGATGGGTATGCCAGGACCAACTCCCGGATGAGATGGGTGGCGGTCTCGTCGACGAAGTCCCACCACGCACCTTCGACGATGAAGCGTCGATAGAGCTCGAGAGACTCAGGGACGATGAAGCGTCGGAACGAGCTGGCCACTCCCTGGGCGAGGTACTTCTCCTCGCGATGAGGCAACTCCCAGAGTGCGGTGCACAGATCTAGATACTCATCATGGGTTTTCGGGGTGAACTCCTTGCGTAGGCGACGCAACACCACGGTGCGACCAGCTTTCTGCACGCCGTAGAACGGCATGTCCGTCTTCATGTAGGCCTGCATGCCTGCTGCCTTCTCCGGCTCGGCGACCCGGGCGAGCTCCGACCTCACCATCGCAGTTGCGCCGGATATGTCTGCCGCCATTCCGGCATTGTGCCAAGACAGGTTCCCCGGCGGGCGGGGTAGCGTCGCCAGAGTGCCACTCCCCGAGAGCCTCGCCCGATTCAACAAGAAAGCGACCAACCGGGCAGCTCGCGTCGTCGCCGGGTGGGCACCAGGGATGGGAATCATCCATCACGTTGGGAGAAAGAGCGGGCGCCGATACCAAACGCCGGTGAACGTGTTCCGTAAGGAGGGCGGCTACCTGTTCGCCCTCACCTACGGCGACGGGACGGATTGGCTGGCGAATGTACTGGCCGCAGGTGAATGCGTTCTCGAAACCAGGGGCGAGCGTTTCAGGCTCGTAAACCCGATCGTCTACACCGACTCCGAGCGGAAAGGTGTTCCCGCACCGGTCCGGTTCATCCTCGGGTTTGTCAACGTCGACCAGTTTCTCATGATGGGTTCCATGGGACGTGTCTGAGTCAGCCCCGTCCTGCAAGCAGTGACTACAGCTCGATCTGAAGAGTCCCGTCGTCGAGGACCTCCAGACGATCTCCGGCTTCGAGGACCGTGGCGGAGTTGTCTTCGACCACCAATGCCGGACCATCGACGACGAACCCGGCTGGGAGGGAACGCCGCTCCCAAACACCTTCTCGACTCATCGGATGAAACTCGATCGGCGTCCAGGAGAGATCGCTCCAACTCAAGGGGGCGATCCCGATCGCGGTCGCACGCACGTTGACCACCTCGACCTCGGCGTCGAGTCGGTCGAACCCGAAACGCTGCCGGTGCGCCCGATGGAATCTCAGGGCGGCGCCGGCCCAGTCCGCAATGGTCACCGCCAACTCGTGGGACTGACCCCGATACCTCATATCGGCAGTCACCTCCAAGTCGTTCGGCGCCGAGCCGAACATCGCGGTGAACACCTGGGTGGCATCATCAGCCAGTGCGGCCGCTTCGACAGACAGTCGGACATCACCTACGTCGCGCATCACCGTCCGCACCGAGTCAGCCCGGGGAGCTGCGAGGAGTAGGCCAAGTGCAGAAAAGACCCCCGAGTGAGGGGGAACCAACACCTTGGTGATTCCAACCCGCCTAGCCAGACGGGTGGCATGGAGACCACCGGCTCCACCAAAAGCGACCAGGGCCGACTCCCTCGGGTCGGCACCCTCCTCCACTGAAACCGAACGCAAGGCGCGCTCCATGTGCGACTCGACGACTTCGAGAACACCGGAGACCAGCCTCTCTTCGTCGAGGCCGGCGAGGCCGGCGAGACGCTGGGCCGCGGCACGGCCCGCGTCGATATCGAGCTCGATGGTCCCACCAAGCCGCAACCCGGGCGGGATGTGACCCGCGAGCACGTTTGCATCGGTGACGGTCAACTCGCGGCCACCCCGGCCGTACACCGCCGGCCCGGGATCGGCTCCCGCAGATCTCGGACCTACTCGAAGCGCGCCGCCATCGTCGACCCAGGCGATGCTTCCCCCGCCGGCACCGATGGTGCGAACCGGGACGGAAGGCACCCGGTTGACCCGACCCGCCACCCTGTGTCCCGTGCCAACAGCTGGCACACCGCCAGTTATCCGGCAAACGTCGGTGGAAGTACCTCCCATGTCGAATGCGATAACCGTGGAGGAGCCGTGGTGGGTCCCAAGTGCCGCGGCAGCCACCACCCCGCCGGCCGGTCCCGAAAGCACGATACGACCGGCACGAGCTGCCCCCTCGCTGAAGGGGACCAACCCTCCCGCGGAGGTCATCACCAAACGCCCTGCGATTTCCAGCCTTCGATCGAGCGCGGTGAGATAGCCGGCGACCGACGGGGTCAGGTAGGCGGATAGGACGGTCGTGGCCAGACGTTCGTATTCCCGGAACTCTGGTGAGATATCCGACGACAACACCGATGGGACGTCCAATGACCCCGCCAACTCGAATTCCCGGGATGGGTCGAGATAGGAGTCGAGAAGCGCCACGGCGACGATCTCGGCATCAGCTACCAGACCCGGCTCTGAGTGGCGCCGATGTCTCGGAACCAATGGGACCGGCCGATCGACGGAAGAATCGTAGAGGCTCGGTCGATCCTGACGGGCAATCTCGATGAGATCCTCGTAGCCGGGGTCTGTCAACAAAGCGACATCCGCACCGGTGCCCTCGAGAAGTGTGTTGGTTGCCGTGGTGGTCCCGTGCAGGAACAACTCCGCCTTGATGCCCTCGACGGCGGTCATGACGGCATCGGACTGATCGAGGGTGGTCGGAACTTTGCGTCCCGACACCGACCCGTCGGTGACAACGACCACGTCTGTGAACGTCCCGCCAACGTCTACGCCGATGATCGCGGGCATGATTACCCTCCTCCTTCGATGACGGTTCGTGTCGAGCAGACTCCAAATCCCAACGCTATGAAGTTCGCGGTGGGCCAGCCGGTTGGTGGTCCCGGGACGTACGTCAAGGGATCCGAGCCGGATGAGAAATTCCTGGTCGAACTGTTGGGTCTCGAGGGGGTGGCCAGCGTGTTCTTCACGGCTGACTTCGTGACCATCTCCAAGACTCCTGACGTCTCGTGGGAGACCATCACCCCCGAGGCGACGGCGATCCTAGAGGGGCGTTTCGGCGTCTAGCCACTCACCTCGACCGCCACGGGTCTGGTGACGCCATCTTCTCCCGTGAGCATCATCACGACTTCCCACCCGTCACTCGTCTGCCGGCCACCGACCACTTCACCTCCTTCGGGCAAGGCTGAAGCGACCTCTGGTGGGACCTCGAGAAGTCCCAGGTCGACCGGCGGTGGCATCGACACCTCCGAGACCGACGGAACCGAGCTCGCCCTCACCCCACCGTCGGGATCGACCTCCACGGGCACCGCGACCAGAAGCGCTGGTTGCCTCACGAACCCCCCACCATCCCTGGCGACCAACGAACTGACCAGGACCTCAACCTCGAAAGTGCTCGGGCCGGTCTGTGAAACCGAGCGGATCCCCGTCCAGTCGACATAGACCTGAACGCCATCGGGGGTGACGGGGAGAGGAACCCCGATCGGGAGGAGGGCCGCCAAGGTGTTCTCCTCGCCGCCGTCCGATGACACATACTCCACCGCCACCCACTCGGCGTGGGTGGCGGCAGATTGGATGATTCGCTCGGGGTCGACGGCGTAAAGGTCGGCCTCGGCCACGACGACCGGGGACGCCGTAGTGGAGGGCGGGGCCGCCGCGGCGGGTAATGGCGACGTGGCCGGGACCGACGAAACGACCGGCTGACTGTCGGGCACGGGTTGGGCGACCGGTCTATTGAGCACGAACGAGTAGGCGAGAACGCCCAGGACCAAGGCGCCGCACACCGCATAGACCAGCCATTGGCGGTCTCCGCCCTGTCGCTCCAGGGTCTCCCAGGGGATGCGCTCGTAGACCTCGTCCCGTTCTGGCTCCATCACCCGAACGTATGATCTGGGGAAGACCGGTTCAAGAGGGTCGTAGACGGCTTGATCCGGGGAACTGATCCGCCCTTGGCTAACGTCTGTTTACAAATGGCTGTAAACCCCGACCCGAAGCCGGGCCGTTGGATTCTCCCCCTGGTCATCCTCGGGATGATCGCTTTCACCTACTTCTTCGTGCGAGAACTGCCCGAAGCATCGACGGAAACGAGCCTCGTGTCCGGCCCGGACACCTCGACCACGCTGCCCGGCGGAGATGGTGGTGACGGCGAGGGCGGTTCGTCGACCACCCAGGCGCCGTCCTCCCTCGATCCGGAGACACAGGCGTATCTCGACAGCGTCGACGGGATCAACACCGCCCTCGCGGCCCAGAGCACCGAGATCGCTGCGGTGAACGCTGGGTTCAATGCCGACCCGCGCGAGGTCGAGTACTCCGACGCCGAGTCACGATTCGAGGTAGTAGCCACCGAGACCGCTGAGCTGGCGGAACAAATCCGAGCCCTCACTCCTCCCGCCGCGCTCGCTGCCAATCACACCACCCTGCAATCGACCATCGATCTCGCCACGGCGAGTGCCAACGAGGCCCTGGCCGGACTCAGATCGACCGACACGGGTGAAGTACGCAACAGCGCGGTCGACGCCTATGTCCAGGCCGCAGCCGACTTCAACACTGAACTCACCAACACCCACAACGTCGCAAACGCCAACGCCTGACGTCTGTCATGCGGACAGACACCTGAGATAGAAGAAGGGGCCGAGCTGCCGCCCGACCCCTCCTCTCGATCGACACGGGGCCGAAAGTATCTCTAGATGTCGTAGTAGAGGTGGAACTCGAACGGATGGGGGCGGAGACGCACCGGGTCAACCTCGTTCTCACGCTTGTACCGAATCCAGGACTCGATCAACCCCTCGGTGAACACGTCACCAGCGAGCAGGAACTCATAATCGGAGTCGAGGGCATCCAGAGCCTCGGTGAGGCTGCCCGGGACCGAGGGCAGACCCTCGAGCTCAGCCGGCGGAAGATCGTAGATGTCCTTGTCGACAGGATCATGAGGCTCGATCTGGTTCTGCACTCCGTCCACACCTGCCAGCAACATCGCCGAAAAGGCGAGATACGGGTTGGCCGAGGGGTCGGGGCAGCGGAACTCGAGACGCTTCGCCTTCGGGCTCTGGCTGTACTGGGGAATCCGGATGGCGGCCGAGCGATTGCGGCTCGAGTAGACCAGGTTCACCGGAGCCTCGTATCCGGGCACGAGTCGGTGGTAGGAGTTGGTCGTCGGTGCCGCGAACGCCAGCACAGCTGGAGCGTGCTTGAGCAAGCCACCGATGTACCAGCGGGCCAGGTCGGAGAGACCGGCGTAGCCACTCTCGTCGTACATGAGAGGCTCGCCGTCCCTCCACAACGACTGGTGGGTGTGCATGCCCGAACCGTTGTCTTCGAAGATCGGCTTGGGCATGAACGTGACCGACTTGCCCGCGGCCCACGCCGTGTTCTTCACGATGTACTTGTACAACGTGACGTTGTCAGCGGTCTTCAAGAGGGTGTCGTACTTCATGTCGATCTCGGCCTGTCCAGCGGTGCCCACTTCGTGGTGCTGCACTTCGATCTCGATGCCCGCCGCCTCCAGGTTGTGAGTCATCTCCGAACGGAGGTCCTGGAAGTGGTCGGTCGGTGGGACCGGGAAATAGCCTTCCTTGTACCGAGGCTTGTAGCCCAGGTTGCCGCCGTCCTCGAATTCGCCCGAATTCCAGGCGCCTTCGACAGAGTCGACGAAGTAGTAACCGGAGTTCTGGTTCTGGCCGAACCTGACGTCGTCGAAGATGTAGAACTCTGCCTCGGGCCCCCAATACGAAGTGTCGGCGACACCTGTGGACACCAGGTATTCCTCGGCCTTCCTGGCCACATATCGCGGATCCTTCTCGTATGGGGCTCCCGTGATCGGGTCGTTCACGAAGCAATAGAGGATCAGCGTCTTCCGGGAACGGAAGACGTCGTCGACCGCAGTCCCGGCGTCCGGAATCAGGATCATGTCGGACTCCTGGATGTCCTGGAATCCACGAATCGACGATCCGTCGAATCCGAAACCCTCTTCGAAAGAGTCCTCGGTCAACTGGTGGGTGGGGACTGTGAAGTGCTGGACCTGTCCCGGCAGGTCACAGAATCGCAGGTCGACGAACTCGTAGCCCTCGCTCTCGACGAGAGACAAGACGTCGGCAGCCGTCTTGGTCACGATGCCTCCTTCTTCGCTTGTGGTCATGAACCGTGACAGTTTGTATCCGATCCCAATTGCCCTGCCGTTGCCGAAATGTGAACGCTGTGTTTCGTGGTTTCCACAGGGTCCCAATTACCGGGACGTCACCCCGAGCACCCGCATAATCGGGTTGTGATTCGAGCTTTTGCCTGGACACCGGACAGTGGCGACCTCCCCTCTGCCAGCTGGGAGGGTCAGATCCCAGAGATCCCCGACGGCGGCTGGGTATGGATCGACATGTCAGACGCGTCGTCGGCGGAGATATCCGAGACTTGCGCCTCGTTCGACATCCCTCAACCCTTCATCGACGAAGCTCTCGCCGAGGCCAGCCTGCCGATATTCGAGGAACGTCGAGACTTGATCTACGTGGTGCTGAATGCGTTCCGCAGCACGAATGAGGGCAGGCTCGCCCCCAGTGAGGTCGACTTCTTCATAGGCCCCAACTTCGTCATCTCGGTTCACGCCGGCGACGTGGCGTCGACGGCGATGGTGCAGGAGCGACTGGCGGAGGGGATTGGGATAGCGATTCCCAGTCCGGGCGGTCTCCTCGCGCAACTGGCGATGGTGGGCAGCCGTCGGCTCCCGGGTCTGATCGATCAACTCGAGAGTCAGCTCGATTCACTCGAGGAGCTCGCGATGCGGGCCGACCCACGGGCGCTGAACGAGGCGTACGCACTACGTCGCGACGTGATCATCATGAGAAGGATCTTGGTCCCACAACGGCAGATCTACGAAGACCTGGCCGAGCAGGGCGGGCACCCTCTCATCGATCCGGGGAGTCGTCTCGAGTTCGAGCGTGTCTCCGACTACCAGGGCCAGGTCCTCGAGTCGCTGGAGTCGGCCCGGTCTCTGCTCGGCTCGGTCGTGGAGACCTATCGGGGAGCCGTAGCCGACAGGACAAACGACATCGTCCGGGTGTTGACCGTCTTCTCGGCGATCCTCCTCCCTCTCACCCTCATCTCGGGGATCTACGGCATGAACTTCATCGAGATCCCGCTTGCCGAACACCCGTGGGGCTTCTGGGTCACCGTGGGAGGGATGGCGATCGTCGCCGCGGTCCTCTGGTTCTACTTCGGGCGGAGGAGGTTCGTGGGAACTCCCCGGCTGGGCGATCTGCCCAAGGCGGTCGGTCTTGGCATCTACCAGGTTGGCACCGCACCGATCAGGGCGGTGGCCGGAGGCATCGAGTCGACGATCAGGTTGGTCGCCGGCGAAGACGACACGGACGACGAGACCTCCAACACCCCTGACTAGCGTCGCATCCCGTCATGACAGCGACGATCGTGCTCGGCGCCCAGTGGGGTGATGAAGGGAAGGGCAGAGTCGTCGACTTCTTCGCCGAGGGTGCCGACTTCGTCGTCAGGTTCCAAGGGGGCAACAACGCCGGTCACACCATCATCGTCGGTGAGCAGCGTCTCGCCCTGTCTTTGATACCCAGTGGGATCCTCTACCCGGATTGCATCCCGGTCATCGCTTCGGGCACGGTCATAGACCCTGCAGTCCTCCTGGCCGAAATGGACACCGTGGCAGGAATGAATCTCGATCCATCCCGGGTCAGGCTCTCCTCGAACGCCCACTTGATAATGCCGTATCACCGCAAGCTCGACGCTGCCATCGAGCGCTATCTGGGCAAGAACCAAATCGGCACGACCAAGAAGGGGGTCGGACCTGCCTACACAGACAAGTACGCGAGGTTCGGGATCCGTGTGCAGGACCTCTTCGACCCCAAGATCTTCAGGGCGAAGGTGGAGGCGGCGTTGGAGGAGAAGAACAAGATCCTTCCCCGTGTCTACAACACACTCCCGATGGATGCGGATGAGATCGTCGAGGAGTACCTCGGCTACGGCGATCGTCTCGCCCCCCATGTCGCAGACACTTCGCTGCTGATCCACGAGGCGATCGTCGCAGGACGCGAGGTCCTCTTCGAAGGGGCGCAAGGGACGCTGCTCGACATCGACCACGGCACCTATCCATTCGTGACGTCGTCGAACCCGACCGCCGGCGGGGCAGTGGTCGGGACCGGGATCGGTCCTAAGGCGATCGACGAGATCGTGGGTGTTGCCAAGGCCTACATCTCCCGGGTGGGCACCGGGCCATTCCCCACCGAGCTTCAAGATGAGGTCGGTGACACGATGATCGAGCTCGGCGGGGAGTACGGAACGGTCACCGGTCGTCGGAGACGTTGTGGGTGGCTCGACCTGGTCGCCCTGCGTTATGCGGTGCGAGTGAACAGTCTGACCAGGATCTTCCTGACCAAGCTGGACATCCTGTCAGCATTCGACACCATCAAGGTCGCCACCGCCTATCGAGCCGGCGACGAGCGTTTCGAGCACTTTCCCTCCCAGCAGTCGGTCCTCTACCACTGCGAACCCGAGTACGACGAGCTTCCCGGGTGGGGCGTTGAAATCACCGGTGTTCGCGATTACGGCGACCTCCCTGGTGAGGCCCGTGCCTACATCGAGTACATCCAGGAGGCAGTGGCAGCCCCGATCGGATGGGTGTCGGTGGGCCCGGAGCGGTCGCAACTCATCGAGATCACATGAAGGTTCTCCTCATCGGCTCCGGGGGTCGTGAACACGCCATCGGCTGGAAGCTGGCGCAGTCGAGCCGGGTCGACGAACTCGTCTCTCTCCCCGGCAATCCCGGGCTGGCCCAGTTGGGACCCATCGTGGAAGGCATCGGTGTCAACGATGTGGGGGCGATATCTGCGATGGCCAGGATCCAGGGCGTCGACCTGGTGGTTGTCGGCCCGGAGGCACCACTGGCCGCAGGTCTTGTCGATGCGCTGTCCCGTCTCCATATTCCAGTGTTCGGTCCGACCCGGGCCGCCGCCATGCTCGAAGTCTCCAAGGCTTTCGCCAAGAGCATCATGACGCGAGCGGGTGTACCGACTGGTCACTCCGACACATTTTCCACGACCGAGGCAGTGGCGCACCATCTCGACACAACGGACGGGCCATACGTGGTCAAGGCCGATGGTCTGGCCGGGGGTAAGGGTGTCCTGGTCACCGACTCGCGCGACGAGGCCAAAGCCTGGGCAACGAAATGGACCGACCAAGGCCCAGTTGTGGTGGAGGAGCACCTCGCGGGCCCCGAAGTGAGCGTTTTCGCGGTCTGCACCGAACGCGGTGCAGTGGCTTTGGAACCGGCACGTGACTACAAACGTCTTCTCGCCGGGGATGAGGGTCCCAACACGGGGGGCATGGGCGCGTACTCCCCGGTGCCAGATCTTCCCGACGATCTCGTCCCGTGGACCATGGCGAACGTGGTCGAGCCGGTACTCCGTCAAATGGACGACGCCGAGCTCCCGTTCCATGGCTTTCTCTACACGGGGCTGGTACTCACCTCTGACGGGCCGAAGGTTCTCGAGTTCAACGTGAGGCTGGGCGATCCGGAGACCCAAGCGGTCCTTCCCAGGATGAAGTCCGACTTGGTGGACGTGCTCGAGGGAGCCAAACCCGAGTGGTCCGACACCTCCACGGTCGACGTCGTCCTCGCAGCCGAGGGTTACCCGGATGATCCGGTCAAGGGCGCTCGCATCTCAGGTCTCGGGGGCGGCCTGCCCGAAGGGGTGATGGTGTTTCATGCCGGAACCCGGTCCGAAGACGGTCGAATCGTTGTCGATGGGGGACGGGTCCTCAACGTCGTCGGCAGCGGACCCGACCTCGCGACCGCCCGAGAGCGTGCTTATGACGCGGTCTCGCGAATCAGCTGGCCGGGGATGCAGTACCGGGACGACATCGCAATGTGAGGGTCAGGGTGCTACCGCGTCACGAACGAGTTCGATATCGACGTCACCGTCGAGTGTGATCTCGATCGAGCCGTCAGAGAGACCCTGCTCGATCTCTTCCATTGCCGCCGAAAGGCCCGCCGTCGTCTCCGATGCCACGTAATCGATGCCTCCGTTTGCCACCGTGAGCTCGACATTCCCGACCTGACCAGTGGTGACGTAATTCTCGATGACGGCGATCACGGCATGGTCGATCCGTTTCACGATCGAGGTGAGGATGTGATCCTGCCAGCCCTGGACGGGGAGACCCTGGGCCCAGGGCTCTGACTTCCAAAGCTCCAGTCTTGCTCGCTCGTCGACGTCGGCCCCGATCGACCAGATGTCGGAATCGGTCAACTCGGCATAGTCATACGCCGCCTCGATGACTCCGAACCCTGAGATTCCCGCCGCGGCGAAGACGACATCGGCCCCGCGATCTATCAGAGCACCCGTTCCCAGATAACCGAGTGTCGGGCTGTTGAACGCTTCGGCTCCCTCATGACCGAGAAATATCGAGCTGACCGATATGGAGGGGTCGACCAGGCGGGCCCCCTGTTCGAAGCCTTCCTGGAACGGGAACATGAAGTCGGCTGCCTGGCCGAGCACGACACCCACGTGGGCGGTTCGACTCTCCAGTGCGGCTGCGGCTCCGGCGAGAAAGCCCATCTCCTCGTGGCGCGAAGTCGTGCAGAATTCGTTTGGGCCTCCTTCCGAGGGCGACGGTTGGTGGCAGTCCAGCCATACAAAGGTCGTATCGGGGTGGCCGGTGATGATCTCGATAGCAACCGGGTCGCCAACCAGATTCACGTCCAACAGGACCAATCCTGTTCCTCGACCGACGGCGTCGCGGACGACGGCGTCCGTGGCCCCGGCCACCTCGATGATCTCGCCAGTCAACCCGTTGGCCTCCACGGCGGTCTCGAACCCGGAGGCCACGACCCCGCCGAGACCGTCCCCCCAGCCACGCCCCCAGAGGATCACGTCCGGCGGCGGGGCCGGCACCAGGGCCACGACCAGCCAGGTCACGGTGGCGATCAAGGCGATCAGAGCCACCCCGATGCCCCACAGACGGCGACGTGCGCTTCGACGCAACGTCTCCTCCTTGAGCTCGCGGTTCCGCTCTAGTTCGGCCTCCCCGAGTCGCAGATCGATCGATGCATCGAGGAATAGGTTTTCGGTGCCAGTGAGCCGAAGATTGGTGGAATCTCTCCACTGCTCGAATCCGGACAGTCGTTGTCCGCGCAGTAGGTAATCGTCGGAGCGACCGGCGCGCGTCCACTCCATGGCCGATTGCTGCAGGACGCCAAGACGATCCAGGTCTTCGGAATGAGCGCTGAGCCAGACTCCCATCTGATGCCACTCGGTGAGCAGGTACTCGTGTGCCATCTCGACTATCGATGCGCCAGAGGCGTCCCGGTCGAAGGTGATCAGGCGGCGTGCCGCGAATGCTTCGAGGACATCGTTGAGGACCGTGGTATCGACGTCTAGGTCGAGCAGCTCGCGCACCGCGACCGGGCGTGATGTACTCGCCGACGGGCGCCGATGGACCATCCGCATCATCAACTGCTCGACGAGGTCCCTGCCTTCGTGGTCGAACCCCTGGAGTAGTTCGTCAGCTCCCTCGGTCAGCGCACCGTTGATACCCCCAAGGGCGCGATAGTCGGCCAAGGTCAGAACACCGGGAGACCTTTCGAACATCTCGAACAGAGTGAACTGAAGCAGTGGAAGAGCCCCAGGCGCATCACCCATGTCGGCTATCAACCGGGCGAGAAGCGATGGTTCCACGTCGGCTCCAACACCCTGCGCCGGTCGAACCACCGCCTGTTCGATCTCCTCAGGTGTCATCGGTTTGACACTCACGACCGAGTCTGAGAACAACCCGGCGAGGGACGGCATCGAAAGTGGCCTGTCGAAGTAGTCGGCTCGCAGTGTCGTCACCACGGACAACGGGACGCGCTTGCTTCTCACCGCGGAAGAGACCAGATCGACGAAACGGTTGCAGACGTCTTGATCGACCAACGTGAACAATTCCTCGAACTGGTCGATCACCAAAGTCAACGGTCGTGTAATCAGCTCAGCTAGTGCGTCCGACGTCTCTTCGAGCCGACGCAGCAACTGCCCCCTCGACCCGAACCCGGCCTCGTCGAGAGCACCAGCCAGTTCCCAGAGCGGCCGCGGACCTGGCTGAAATGCGATGGCAGTTCCTCCACGCGCCCTGAGATGAGGAATCACCCCTGCACGAGCCGCACTCGACTTGCCGGATCCGGAGGGACCCACGATCGCAACGAACCCAGGACCGGAATCGAGACGTGAAAGGACATCAGAGACGAGTGACTCACGCCCGAAATAGGTGTCAGAGTCGGTCTCCGAGAACGCACGTAACCCGCGGTAGGGGTTCCCGCCTATGGCCTCCTCGATCACGAGGTCCAGGTCCCCATCCTGCAACAGGATCTGCTCCTCGAGATGACACAGATCGTCGGATGGCTCGATGCCGAGCTCCTCGATGAGCGACTCGCGATATGAACGGAAGTGGCGAAGGGCATCCGCCTGTCGTCCACTGCGATAGAGCGCCAGCATTATCACGCGCTGTGGCACCTCGCGGAGTGGGTCGATCTCGCCAACCTGTCGTGCCAGATCACGTGCGACCTCGCTGTTACCCGAGTCGAGGTACATCTCCGCAAGCGCTTCCAACGCGTCGCAACGGAGTTCGTGAAGTGAACGGATGTAGCCCTGCGCGAACTCCTCGTAGGCAAAATCGACCAGTGGATCGCCTACCCACAGTGCGAGGGCGCGCTCCAAGCTATCGCGGCTGTGGTCCATATCACCGGCTCGTGAGGCCGAGAGCCCATCACGTACCAGTCGTTCGAACCGGGAGGTGTCGATCAACTCTGGTGGAACGTTCAGCACGTAGCCCGGGGGCCGGGTGACGATCCAATCACCGGGAGAACCGATGTCCAGCGTCTTCCTCAGCTCTGAGACGTAGATCTGAACGGAGTGCTCGGCCGTTCTCGGGGGGGCATCGCCCCAGACCAGATCGATGATGCGATCGGTCGACACGATCTCATTGGCATTCAACAGGAGAACAGCGAGCACTGCCTTTTGCTTGGGTGACCCGAGTGCGAGTTCACCGTCCGATCCCCGCACACCGATGTGTCCCAACATCTGGAACTGCAGTTCCCTGCCTGTCGTCATCGTCGCCAACGCGTTCACTCCTCCTGTCAGTGAGGAATCCTCTCAACCGATCCTCTAAAGACGCTCTATGGGATTCTGGTCCGTGACGCACGAGAGAGGGGACCGATTCGGTCCCCTCTCGCACCATCTCCGCCTCGTGTGGATCAGCTGTTTTCAGCCGCCAGCAGCCTGGCGTGAGTCTTGCCCCACTCTTCGAGCACATCATGACTGCGCTCCATGGCCAGACTCCGCTCCACCGACGACCCTTCGTAGATTCCTGATCCAGCCGCGGAACCGAGCGTCGCAGCCTGAGCCCGACCCGACCTCTCCAGGGCGTCGTGGCTCCGCTCCATCGCCAGACTCCGCTCAACGGACGGGCCGACGTAGGTGGCTGCCATCGCCGAATCCAGCGCTGCGGCCTGCGCCCTACCCCAACCCTCCAAGGCAACGTGGCTCCGCTCCATCGCCAGACTCCGCTCAACGGACGGGCCGAAGTACGTGACAGCGGCATCACCATTTCCGACTTCAACCCACCGACCGACACCCAGTCCAACGATCATCCCCAACAGGACGAGCGATGTCCCGACGAGATATCTCAGAGGGACGCCG
>DASTBQ010000090.1:0-23857 GCA_035711995.1 Acidimicrobiia bacterium
ATGAGACGACGTTGTTCGCCTCCGGAGGCCTGGGTGGGTAGCCGGTCCATCGCCTCATCGAGATCGAGGAATTCGGTCAACTCGCCCAAGCGACCTCGAACTCTTCTCCCCAGACCGTATAACGACGCCGCGAAACGCAGGTTCTGGGTCAGCGTGAGATCGGGGTACAGGATGGCTTGTTGTGGCATGTACCCAAGACGGGCCCGGGTATTGGCGTCGAACTCGGTTGGGATCTCTCCAAGAACCGATATCGAGCCACGGTCGGGCCGAAGCAGACCGGTGAGGAGTCTCACGGTGGTGGTCTTTCCCGACCCGCTGGGACCGATGAAACCAACGATTTTTCCTGGGGGTATCAGCAAGTCGAGGTCGAACACGCCCGCTTCGGGCGTGAACGACTTAGTGAGACCCTCCGACACCACCACCGGTTCCATGGGAGGTGCGTACCCAGAACCCTGTCGAATCGAAACGGTTTGACTCAACGGAGCGTGCGGGTAGACCGTGGCAATGGATCAACCCATGACCGAATATCCGACCGCCGAACTGGTGTCTCGTCGGCGTTTCATCCGCGCCACCGGGGTCACGATGTTCGTGATCGGGGCACTCGTCCTGGTTGGCGGTTTCGTGCTGATCCAGTCGCTGACGGCGGATCTCAGGGCAACCCTTGCTGTGACTGCGGTGGCGGTGGACACCATCGAGGACACTGTCAACATCAGTGTCGACCTGGCCGAGGGGGCAACCGACGCGATCGACTCAGCCTCCGCCGCCGCCTCAGATGCCGCCGCTGCCACTCAGTCGGCCTCGGAGGGGATGACCGAGCTCTCCGCGTTCCTGAACGAGGAACTGGCCCAGAACATCGAGGCGATCAGACAGGCAATACCCGGGGCGATCGGAGCCGCCTCCGCCATCGATTCGACGCTGGGGGCGCTCTCTTTCGTAGGACTCGACTACTCGCCAGACGAGCCGTTCGCCGACTCGTTGCGTCGTATCCAGACCGCCCTCGACGAGCTCCCCGAGGGGATCAGAGAGCAGAGTGAAGTGCTCGCCGAGCTCGGCCCGACAGCAGCAGAGATGGCCTCGGGAGTGGCCGACCTGGCCGGAGATCTAGAGGGGTTGTCATCTACCTTGGGCGACCTCGACACGTTGGCGGAGCAGTACTCAACGGCAGTCGCCGAAGCAGACGCAGCAGTGACCGAGACGACGGACAGTCTCGATCGAACCATCTTTCTCCTCCGTGTGGTTCTCATATTGGCCACCATCGCCGCAGTTGTTTTGGGTGTTGCCCTGCTGTCTATCGACCGCATCATCGGTCTCTTGATGGTTCCAACGAATCCTGAGACCACCAACGTGGTGGTGGCTGTGCCGGTGTTAGCGCCTCCGACCGAAGACGGATAGCCCGCTTGGAGGGAGCACGGAGCGACGATCAGGTTGGGATCGGTGGCGACAGGGTGGTGACCCTGCTGGTTGATCACAACCCGAAGGGCGCGGGAAGACGATGTGTGGGCTATCAACCCATCCTCCGGTGAACTCGGGGTCGACGTGTCGGCAGTGCCACGTTCCGATGACGGTTTCTCCGAAACGGAACAGCTCCCGACTGGGCCTTGACATGTCCCAAGATCGTGCGTGCGGGCGGGGGATGGCACCGAGGAGCGCACCACTACCCCGGGTTATTCAATAACCTGGTGTCAGGCTGAGACGCCTGCGTGCTCACTCACGCTTGGAAAGTCGGCAGAGGCGATCGGAAAAGAGATCCAGCGTGGAGACAGACAACGAGCGTTACGAACGGGAACGCAAAGAGTCGGGGGACCGACACGAGGCAGAGCGAAAAGAGGCGCGGGAACGGGACGATCGTGAACGTCTCGAGGCCCAGGAGCGCTATGAGAAGGAACGTCGGGAGCAACAGGAGAGACTCGACCGCGAAGACGACGAGCAGGATTAGCGCCGGGGCTGGAACGATCTATCGCTAGCGGGCAGCCTTCTGGCCCGAAGGGTGGAGGCTTCCATCGTTGAAGTCGTCGCATTGACACCTGGGGACGGTGCATCCCAAGGTGCCTCTGTGCTCCTGACTGGGATGGCCGCAGACCGAACATCGGCGCAGCCTCACGGGAACGGGGTCCGAGACGCGCCGGCTCACGTTCTGATCTCGACACTGGGTGCGATCGGGGACATGAGGTCTCCCTTCAGAGATTGCACCGCCAGGGTTGACGCCCGCTGCCCATGGCTCCGGCTACACCCCGGAAGTCGTGGTCAGATGTTGCCTCGCTGGACGGGACCACAGCGGGACTGGCGTCGTGGGAATGCAGACCCACGGACTGTTTAGACCAGGCTAGTCGAAACCGGGATCTCAGCATCAGGCGACCGATAGGCCGACGAACCGGCTAACCTGGTCGGGTAGCGCCCCGCGCTAGCGCCTTGCTTGGCTCTCCCGTCCGTCGGAATGTCGCGGCAGACGTCCACTCCACATCCTGGATTCTCGGATCGTCTTGTCGGCTCGGTGTCTAATCCTCGACGGTCGAGCTCGAAGGAGCACGCAAGAATGGCAACAAATCTATATGTCGGGAATCTGAGCTTTGATATCGACAATCAGGGCCTCCAATCCCTCTTCGCCCCATACGGTCAGGTTCAGTCGGCCAACGTGATCACCGATCGCGAGTCGGGAAGATCTCGTGGGTTTGGTTTCGTGGAAATGGCTTCGAAGGAAGCTGCGGACAGTGCGATTTCGGCTTTGAACGGAAAAACGCATGATGGTCGTGACCTCACGGTCAACATCGCCAAGCCAAGGTCACGCTGATCGCCTGCGTAACAGCATCGTCTCGAGGGCCGCGTTCTGGCTAAAGGACGTGAGGCCGCGCTGAAGCGAGCTCGAGAGAAAGCCCGCCAGGACAAGCGAGAAGCGAAGCGGGAGAAGAAGGAAACGCGTCAGGCGTCCGATGCCGAGGTTGTTCCCGCCAACGAGCAAGCTCTGTGGGAGGAGTTCGCCCGGCTCAGTGCTTCCTATGAGGCCAACGAGATCAGCGGTAGCGAATTCGAGACTGAACGGGTGAGGATCCTCGAAGCCCTGGGCATCGGGTCTGGCACCTGACAGCGAGGCATCGCACACGTCGTGGCGCTTCCGGCGACGTTAAACACGGAAGCTTTCTCACCGGATGGGTGTGGGCCTCGCATGAAGGTCCATCCCACCCGTGTGAGTGCAGGGTCTCGCTTCCACGTTTGCCGAGACCCTCACCCGACCGGGCGCGATCCGGAGAGACGACCGCTGGCCAAAGCCGCCAGGATCGCCACTCCGGCCGCCAGGACGAATACCAGAGAGAATGACGCGAACGTGTCCCCGATCCAGCCACCTATCTGTGGCGCGAGAAGTTGACCGACGCCGAAGGACAAGGTGAGGACGCCGAACGCCGAGCCGAACTCGAGTGCCGAGAGATGGTCACGAAGGTAGGTAGCGGTTGTGGTGGGCAGTCCGGCGAACGCCAGCCCGAACACGGCGGCTGATACCCACGGCCAGGGTCCCGATCCGACGAGGAGCAGGGCCGAGGCGCCGGCCATCGTCGCGAAGCCCATCTGCATGATGCGATTCCTACCGAAGCGGTCAGAGAGAGTTCCGTAGAGAGGGCCACCGAAGAGCGAGGCCATTCCAAAGACGGCGAAGATCAGACCGGTGGTAGTCGTGGGATAGCCGGATTCCTCCTCCAGGCTGGCCACGAAGAAGTTGACGAACAGTGACATCGACAGACCGAACGCCCCATAGGTAGAGAGCAGGTAAACCCAACTGGGGACCGTGCCCAGGGCACGAAGCGAAGGCGGGCTCGTGCTCGGAACCGACGGCACCCGGACCAGTGTCCAGACGAGGAGCGCCGTGACCACAGCCACCACTGTTTCCACCCCGTAGACCACGGTCCAGTCGTCGCCGACGAGACGGGCAACCCATCCGGCGGAAATGAATCCCAGGCCGATTCCAGTTCCGATGACGCCGATCGCAATCGATCGACGCTGAGGTGATACGAGACCGGCCGTCACCGCCGGTGCCGGTATCCAGATCGCTGCCCCACCTATGCCAGTGACGATCATCCCGGCGACTATCACCCCGAGCCCAGGCGCCCACCACAGCCCGGCCAGACCGAGCGTGGAGATGCCGATACCGACTCGAATTATCCGGTCAGGTGGGTGCCGTGTCGAAAGCCACGCCACCCCGAGACTGGCAAGGAGATAGGCGGCGAGATTCAACGTGCCCAGAGTTCCGGCAAGGGTGTAGGAGATGTTCAGATCGGTCTGGACCGAGGGCAGGACGAGTGCGTAGGTGAACCGGCCGAATGCCTGGGCCACCATCGTGGCGGCAACCACGATGGCGACGAGTGCCCACCTCATCGGTCCCGGAACAGTGAGCCCACCAAGTTGATCACGACGGTGAGCCCGATGCTGACCAGGATCATCGAAGTAATCGGGATGAACACAGTCGAGTTCTCGTTCTCGATGCGGATGTCACCCGGCAGGTTTCCAAACCAGGAGAAGAGCCCGGGAAAGAATCTCACCAGTGCTCCGATCACGAGCAGCCCGGCTCCGATGAGCATCAACACTGTCCCAACACGCATCCGCACAGAGTAAGACGAAACACGTATCCCGGTGCCCATCGGCCCGCTCTTGTCGGGCATGAGGTACACCGGTCGCGTCGCGGGCCTGGCCATGGCGTTGGCTGCCCTTTCGGGGGAGCCCGCCACGCCTCACTCACCGCCGATTACGTGTGGATCACGGGGAAGCAACCCGTGTGTTCAACAGCCATCGCCTGGAGGAAAGAGCCCGTCCATTACATTTCGTAGACCGCTTTCACGGAAGGTGAGTGTTTGACGCAACCGACAACCTCCTGGGAGGTCGCCTACCGGGAGCTGAAATCCGCCGATGAGTCGGGTGACCTCGATCCTGAAGAGCTGTTCACGTTCGCCGACGCCGCCTGGTTCAACGGGCAGGTAGATGAGGCGAATCAAGCATTGGAGCGCGCTTATCTCGGTTTCGTCGAATCCGGCCAGTCAGACCGCGCCGCCATCTCCGCCTTGCGTCTCAGTGAGAGGGCTTTCAGGGCGGGGGAAGCGCCTGTGGCACAGGGTTGGCTGACCAAGGCGCGACGTTATGTCGAGGACGATCCCGACTCGAGGGCAGGTGCCTGGCTCGAGTCGATGGAGACCGCCAAAGCGCTCCTCTGGGACGCCGACCCGGAGTCGGCGATTGCTCACGCAGACCGGGCGATCGAGTTGGGCCGGCTCTTTGGCGACCGTGATGTCGAGGCCACAGCCCTTTCGTTCAAAGGGACGGCGCTGACCAGATTGGGAAGAATCGAGGAGGGGGTGGCCTTGCTCGACGCGGCCACAGCCGCGGCGACCTCAGGGGAGCTCGGTGCGAAGACCTCGTGTGACGTCTACTGCGTGACCATCGCCACCTGCCACGACGTCTCAGATCTGCGGCGCTCTGCGGAGTGGACCGATCGTGCCGAGCGCTACATGCGGTCCGAGGCGATTTCGGGTTATCCGGGTGCCTGCAAGGTGCATCGCGCCGAGATCAAGCGCTACCAGGGCAGGTGGGCCGAGGCCGAGGACGAGGCGCGGGCAGCGTGTGAGGAGTTGGAACGTTATCGACTCCTCGACATCTTGGGGACCGCATACAACGAGATAGGTGAGGTGCGGTTGCGCATGGGCGACCTCGACGAAGCCGAGACCGCCTTCGTCAAGGCCTACGAATACGGGTGGGACCCTCAGCCCGGGCTTGCCCTGCTCAATCTGGCCCGTGGTGACGCAGATGAGGCGGCGCGCTCGTTGGGACGGAGCCTTCACCCTTCGACCGGAGGAGGTGACGTGGTCCACTCGGTTCAGCGGCTCCCAGCAAAGGTGGAGATCGACATAGCGCTCGGAGACGTCGAAGGAGCTCGAGTCGCCGCCGGGGAACTGGAGCGGATCGTCTCCGAGCATCCAAACGCCATCTGGGCGGCGGCCGCCACCACCGCAAGGGGTCATGTGGATTTAGCCGAAGGTCGTCACGAAGAGGCGGTCGAGCATCTCGATGACGCCTGGAGACTTTGGCGTCAGCTCGAATTTCCCTACGAGAGTGCTCGGGCTCGTGCCAGGCTTGGTGAGGCGCGCCGGGCTGACGGGGATGAGGCCGGGGCCAGGCTCGAGCTGAACGCCGCACTCACCGTTCTCGACAAACTTGGAGCGAAACGGGAGGTGCGTCGGGTGAAAGATCTGCTTGGCGACACGTGGGCTCCGGCACCGGTTGCCACGATGACATTCATGTTCACCGACATCGTCACGTCGACGGACCTGATCGGTTTGATCGGCGATGAGGCCTGGGCCACCCTGCTTGCCTGGCACGATAGAACCCTTCAGGCGGAGTTCGCTGACCACGGTGGCGAGGTGATCAATCACACCGGCGATGGTTTCTTCGTCGGGTTCCCTGACTCGAGATCGGCTGTCGACTGCGCTGTGGATGTTCAACGACGTCTTCTCACCCATCGCCGCGAACAGGGCTTTTCGCCCTCTATTCGGATCGGCATCCACGCCGCCGATGCCACTCGCAGCGCTGGCGGCTACACCGGCAAGGGAGTACATGTTGCAGCCCGGATCGCGGCGGTGGCTGCGGCCGACGAGATCGTGGTTTCGACTTCGACCCTGGAGGGCCTCGGTGACGCCGGCTACCCCGTGTCAGAACCCCGGCTGTTGAATCTCAAAGGTGTGTCCGACCCGGTCGAGACCATGGCTGTGGACTGGCGCTGATCATCAAAGCATCCCCCGCCATGAAGCCAGGCAGACACCTTGGGGGCATCCTCCTCGCCGACGTCTCCGGGTACACCCGCTTCCTCGATGACGTACAGATCGCCCATCGTGACGATGCCTTCGCCGATGGGCGGGTCCCGCCGGCCTATTCCATGATGGCCGGGTTGCTCGAAGGCATCGCCGGGACAGTCGATCCTCCCTTCACAGTCGTGAAGTTCGAAGGCGACGCTGTTTTTGCGATCGCCGCAGACGCTGACATGCCGCGGGGTGACGCGATGGTCGACTGGGTCAAGCGCTGCTACGTCGAATTCGCCGATCGCCGCACTGCTGCCGGAGAAATCTGGACATGCACCTGCGACGCCTGTAGCCGCAGCGCGTCGCTCGACCTGAAGTTCATCTTCCACCATGGAGAGTTCTTCGTCCAGCAGGTGGCGGCGCATACAGACGCCCTGGGACCCGAGATCAACGTCGCCCATCGATTGCTCAAAAACGGTGCGGCAGCACTCCTAGGCGTCCTCGGTTACGCCCTTTTCACCGACGAGATGATTCACGCGCTCGATATCAGTCTCCCGGACGCTCCGGGTCTCACCGAGGCTGTGGACGGTGGCCGGGTGATCACGGCACGTGCCATCGCGCTGGCTCCGTGATCTGAGAACGACCGCTTTCTCTGAATCGTTCCGGGCGTGGAAACCGCCCCAATCCGGTCAATTATCAGCCCAGAACGGGAGGTCGGCCTGGGTCGTACTCGGAACGAGGCAGCCCATCGACCTCGGACCCAGGAAATCGGGCGATCTGGGTGTCCATCCAATTTGCCCACCTCTCGGTCATCTCGTCGGCTGAGCCCGGCTCGATGGGGCGACCCACGATCACCCGGATCCGGGCTCGTCGCACCCGGTTCTCCAATCCAAGAGCTCGACCGGTCCCAATCATTGCAATCGGCACCAGCGGGACACCGGCTCGCGCCGCCAGCCAGGCGGCGCCTCGTTTCGCCGGAAGTGTCCGCCAGTGAGAGACCCGGGTCGCTTCCGGGAACACGCCGACCACTTCGCCCGAGTCAAGAGCGGCGAGCGCAGTCCTCAGCGCCGTTATCGGGCGACGGAACCGGGGTGTCGAGATCGCACCGAAACCGGTGATGAGCCATTCGAGCAGCCGGCTCGCCACAAACAAGTCCTCCAGCGCCAGGAACCTGATCGGCCGGTCGAGAGCAGCTGCGATCGCCGGCGGGTCGAAATGGGAATAGTGGTTGGCTGCGATCACATAAGGCGCGTCGGGCAGTGGTCCCTCCTGCTCAGAGACCAGCGAGAAGAAGGTTCGGCCGACGCTACGGAGCACCGGAGGTGCCGTCGCCCAGAGAAAACGGCTTCGTAGCTCTAGTCTGCGGGCGCGTCCCCGCGATGGCGTCAGATCTTGGCCCAGTACTCGTCTGCAGCCTTCGACTCGGTGAGGCTCTCGGCGTCCTCGAATCCGGGCGCCATCGATGCTGCGGTGCCCGGCATCACCTGGTGATGGTCGATGTTGATGAGACGCAGGAAGCTCTGCTGGCCCATCGTGAGACCTACGAAACAGCCGAGTTCGACGAGTTCGGGCTCCGAGAAGTGAGAGTGCATCCGTTCCCAGAACGAATCGTCGGTGTCGAGGTGCCAGGTGATCGCCTCGGCGAGGGCGAGCGCCGCCTTCTGTCGTTCGTCATAACTGTTCGAGCTCTCGAAGTTGAGGAGCTCGTCGTATTTGCCTTCCGTAAGACCGAGGGCCCGACCTTGCTCGGAGCGCTGATTCCCGCAGTACTCGCATTTGATCGAACGTGAAACGTAGACCCGACACAGCTCCTTGATGTCGTGATCGACGATGCCTTCCCGGAAGAGATCTCTCCAGCTGTTCGCAAAGAACCAGAACGCCTTGGGGACATGGGCCCGTATTGCCGAGCTCTCGGGTCGGGGTGTCCCTTCACGGGCGCAACGCTCCATCTCCTCCCGCATCTCCGGGGTCATGTCGTCGACCGACACGTAACTGATTCGCTGGGCTGGCATTGGTCCTCCTCGGTCTCTGACTCCAGCCTATCCCGGTGCGGCAGCCGCGTCGGGCCCGCGCTTCGCCAGACGAGCTTCAGTGAGATGTTTGCGCAACCGTGCCGCACTCAACCAGCCCAAAGACGAGAGCACCAACCCCACCGCGATGGTCGTGGCGTAGGCGCTCTCCACCGCAGTCGCCGCCTCGCTGGAATCGCCTGGTGCGACCGACCCGGCGAGTAGATCCCGGACCAGACTCAGGTCACCGAGTGTGTTGGAGATCAAGAGCAGCAACACAGCGCCACCGACCGCCGCTCCGAAGGTGAACCCCTGGTTCCGGGCGAAGAGATGGGCTGCCCCCACCCGACCCATCTTTGACGGGTCTGTGAGTGCTCGAAGGAGAGTCAGCGCGGCGTTTGTGGACATACCCACTCCGACACCAGCTGCGAAGAAGACCAGGAATGTGAGGGGAATTGCGGCATCGAGGGTCACCGCCACCCACCCCAGAGCCAGGGCGGGAATGTTGATCATGAACCCGAGGAGCATCACCCAGGACTCGGAGTGACGGTCCCCGAGCCGACTGGAAAGTGTGGCACCGGTGGTCCAGCCGACGGTGAGCGGCAGCACCGACCATGCGGTGACTGCCGACGATGCGCCACGGCCTGCTCTGACGAACAAGGGGATGTAGTCACTCATCGCCATCGTGCCCATGAGCATGAATGCGGTCGACATGGCGAGACCCCGGTACGGCTGGGGGACTATGTGCTCCAACCTGACCAGTGGGTGCCGCGTCCGACGGGCGTGGATGACATAGAGAACCGTCGCCAGGGCCGCCCCACCGAGCCAAAACAGGGACTGGAGTGACAGGGAGTCGACAGCGAACAGGGTGGCGATTGTGAGCGCGGCCACGAGTACGACGCCTATCACGTCGATGCGACCCTCCCGCACACCGTAAGGACCGGGGAATATCCGCCAGCCGGCGAATAGCGCGATGACTCCGAGCGGGAGATTGATGAACAGCACCCAATGCCAACTGAGGAAGGTGAGCATGGCGGCGGCCACCGCCGGTCCTGCCACACCCATTACTCCCCACACTGTCGCGTTGGCAGCGAATGCCCTGCTCACGAGGTGTGACGGGTAGACGAGTGAGATCGCGGCAGTCCCGGTCGAGATCACCAGCCCACCCCCGATGCCCTGAAGCGCCCTCAGACCAACCAGCATCGGCATCGAAGTCGAGAAACCGGCGGCGAATCCGCTGGCGGCAAAGACGATCACCGCAATCCGGAACATTCGAGAGACACCGACGCTATCGATGAACGGTCCGGCGACGACCGTCGCCAGACTCGAGGTGAGCAGGTAAGCGGTGATCACCCAGGGCAGCAGTTCGATGTCACCCAGGTCACCGGCGATCTCGGGAAGGGCGGCGCTCAGACCCAGCGCTTGGAAGGAGGCCAGCGCGGCAGTGGCAAACACCGCAATCGAGGCTGGAAGCAATTCCCGGGAGAGGACCCGGGATGGGGTCGGAGTCACTCGGGGGCAGGGTAGATCCGCCCGGGGCGATCGAGTGTCAGGCCTCGTCGATGCGGAGTGCGGGGTGTGTCGAGCCGACGATCCTGGGGTCGTAGGTGTTCCGGCAGCTGAAACACTCGATGTAGTCGCCGACAACAGCGCCGGGGACGAACTTCAGGCCAAACAGGGTGAACCAGTTCCGGGCGTGATAGTGCCAGAACGCCCGCTGGCCTCTTTCCACCGGGCAGACGAAGATCCCGCCCGAGATCGACCTGGTCACAGTGTCCCGTCCCAGGATGTTGCCGGTTCTGACCTCTGCCGGAGCATGGTTGACCCGTTGCATGCTCATTCATCGGCACGAATGACCCTCGGAGAGTGGGTCGATAGACCCAATGCGACAGGTCAGAGCTGGATCGTCGCCGCGATCTGACCGGCGACGACGGCCGCGTCTTCTCCCACGCCGAGCATGAGAGAAGACTTCCTCTTGCGCAGAAAGTGGACACCGACGAAGTACATACCGGTGACCACGGTGCTCGCACCGTCATGCTGGATCGGAAAGCCGTGGGAGTCGAAGGCATCGGGCCGGGGAAAAAGTGCCCCGTAATAGGGTCTGAATCCGGTAGCAAAGATCACCGCCCCCAGTTCAGCCACACTCAGCGAGGTGAGGCCTTCTTCAACGAAAGGGGGAAGGTCGGGTAGATCGGGCTTTGCCAGCCCTCGTTCTGCGACGAAGTCGAACACATCATCCCGGAACGCTAGGTAGGCCTCATCCCCGAAGGCCACCGATTCAGCAAGGTCAGGTCGGAAACGGATCTCTTTCTCATCGCAAGCCTCGAACCGACCCGCCAGGGTCACTCCCATGTCGTGCAACGTTCTCAGACTGAGATCGTGTCCTCCGTCATGACCGGTTGCGATGAGGTTGCCGTTGAGGCGCGCCTCCGGTGAGGGTAGGTCGTCCACGAGGGTTTCGAAGAAGGCCATCTGCTCCGCCCACCAGAAGAGGTCACGTCCTCCAATACGCCGTGGTCCCCAGGGTGCACGCCCGCAGGCGAGGACGACCTCCCTGCCCGATTCCCGGAGCTCCTCGGAGACCTGGCAGCCTGACTGCGCGCTACCGATGATCAGGACCTTCCCGCCGGGCAGCTGTTCAGGGTTCCGATAGTCGTCGATGTCGATCTGGGGCAGGCCCGTGGGCAAAGAGCTGGCCCCTTTCGGACGGTGGGGACGTTGATAGGCCCCGGTCGCTACCACCACCGCATCGCAGATGAGGACACCTTCGGATGTCTCGATCGAGAAGCCGCCGTCTTCGAGCGGAGCGATCGAACTGACTTCTACCCCGTCCCGAACCGGAGCCAGGGAGTCGGACGCATATCGCTCCAGGTACTCCACGATTTCGTCCCGGGGCATGAACCCGTCGGGATCAGGTCCGTCGTAATGAGCGTCCGGTAGCTGAACACTCCAGTTGGGTGTGACCAGACAGAAGCTGTCCCATCGGTCCCGCCAGGTCTGACCGATGCGCCCGCGTTCCAACACGACGTGGTCGACACCGAGCTTGGACAGTTCGTGGCTGGTCGCCAGTCCAGCCTGACCGCCTCCGATCACGGCTACCGGGAAGTGTTCAGTCAGCCGCTCCGGATTCATCGCCGGAAACGTACCGATCTCCCAGGAACCATGTTCTGACCTGACCACGCCCTTTCACGTCGATGAGACCCCTCTCTTCGGTCTCGAAGTACCGGGACACGAGATCGCGAGTCGACGTCGTGATCTGGATCCGGCCCGGGATTCCTGTGGTCTCCATACGGCTCGCCACGTTGACCGTGTCGCCCCACAGGTCGTAGCTGAACTTCTGGTTGCCGATGATGCCTGCGGTCACCGGACCAGACGCGATCCCGATACGCATCTCGATGCGGCGACCGGCGAATGTGTCCGTCCTGAGACGGTCCCTCATCTCCAGTGCCAGGACGCAGATCGCGGTGGCGTGGTCGTCGCGTGGAACCGGGACGCCGGAAGCGACCATGTAGGCATCACCGATCGTCTTGATCTTCTCCAACCCGCACTCGGCGACGAGATCGTCGAACACCGTGAACACCGAGTTGAGCAACTCCACGACCTCGGCTGGCTCTAGTCCGGCGGCCAGCGGGGTGAACCCGGCTACATCTGCGAACAGGATCGACGCCGACGGGTACTCGTCGGCGATCAGTCGATCCGAACTCCTGAGACGATCCGCGATCGGCACCGGGAGGATGTTGTGTAGGAGGGTTTCCGTCTGCATGAAGAGACGGGCGGACTGGCGCACGAAGTAGTAGAGGACCACATAGATGAAGACCCCAACGACGAGCAGGTTGAAGAGGGCCAAGAACTCCCGGTTGGGCAACCTTTCGTATAAGGGGTCGATCGCACCGGCGATGGCCGCCCCGGTGATGGTGCTCAAAATGAAAACCGCGAGCCAAAAGTGGGCCCTGCGGTCGGCAAATATCGCAACGCAGCCCACCACGATGAGCACCGCCCAGACCGTGTTGCTCGCCGCCTCATAGACCCCGCCGAAGAGGAGGATCATGCTCGTCGTCGTCGCCACCGTTCCTGCGGCGATGATGTGCATCACAGCCGGGAAGGTGCTCGGTCGGAACCACATTGCAGCGAGCGAGATGATCGCCGAGATGATTGGAATCACCATCGCCCATGCAGCCCACGGAGCCTCGATTGCGAGCATCTGGTAGAGCGACACCAGTGAGGTGACGATCGACGCCCACAGGGCGGCGGTGAAGATCCGCTTGATGCGCACGACTTCGGGTCGATCTCCGGGCAGGGCAGCAATCGAGATCAACCGGTCGAAGAGCTGGAGTCGCCCGAGGTGATCACCCTGGTCCGGATCAGATGCGGGCGCACTCATCGGCCACGGAAAGGTAGCCGGATTGTCGACGGCGCCGACATCGACGGCAGCTAACTTTTGTCTCATGCGTCGACTCGCGATCATCCCGATCGTCGTTCTGCTCCTTGCCGCCTGTGGTGGCGGTTCGGTTACAGACACCACTACCCCGAATTCAGCTACAACGATCGAAGTTGCCACCTCGCCACCGGCCACAGTCGCCTCGCTGCTCTTAGGAAGCTGGGAGCGAGCCGAGGGTGACTTCAGCGAACTCCACGGCATGATCGTCGAGGTCCAAGGGGATGGAGCCACCGGGGTGATAGTCGCAGTCCCGGACAACCCGTATGAGTTCGTCGTCGGCGATGTGAAATGGGATCAGATCGAAGCCAGTGGTGATGGTGAGTTCACTTTCCAGGACCTGGTCCGTGAGGAGAATACCGACGCAACCTCCACCGTGGAAGGTGTCATCACACTCGGTGAAGACGGGACCACGCTGGAGATCAACTTTCCTGCCACCGGCACCGTCCAGGAGTGGGTGAGGACGGACGGGTAGATGGGAGACCTGCCGCCCCGTGGATCCAAAGGTTCTGAGATGCCGGGATGGGTCCGTGTGGTTCTCAAGCCACTGAGTGGTTTGGAAGGGTTCATGTTCAAACGAGGGATGAAGGTGCAGGGTCGGCCTTTGCTGAAACTGGCCACGACTGGTGCCCGCACCGGAGAGCGCCGGGAGACCGTCCTGGCCTGGTTTCCCGACGGTGACGACTTCGTGGTTGTCGGTTCGAACGCGGGCGCGGCCCGGCATCCGGGATGGGTGTTCAATCTCGATGCCAACCCGGAGGCCACGATCGACCTAGGAGAGGGCGAGTTCCCGGTGACCGCCGAGATGATCACCGGGGATGCGCGGGATCGGAAGTGGGCCGAGATCGTGGAGACGTCTCCGGGGTACGGGAAATACGTGGAGAAGACCGACCGGGTGATCCCCTTGTTCAGGCTCACCCGACGCACCACCTGAACCCCATGCAGGAGGTCCTTGTCGTCGGAGCGAGCCGGGGGATAGGGCTCGGTCTCGCTGATGTCCACATCGCCCATGGCTGGAAGGTTCATGCGACCACCAGAGACGGCTCGCCACCGCGTCGCGATGTGATCGCACACAGACTCGATGTGCGTGATGTTGGCGAACTCGAAGACCTGGTGGTTTCGCTCCCGGTCCTGGACAGGATCATCCACAACGCCGGTGTCCTTCGCGCCGCGCGTCAGGAGATGATGGAGGTAAACGCGGTCGCCCCGATCCGCACCGTGGCCGCCCTGGTCGACGCGGGTCGAATCCGGCGAGGCGGGACCATCTCGATAATGACCTCACAGCTCGGAGCGCGGCGGGGTCGAACCGGCAGTCTCGGCGACTACGGCGACTCCAAGGCCGCCCTGAACGACGAGTTCCGCAAACAGGCGCCGGTCTGGGCGGAGACCGGGGCGATATCGGTCGTGATTCATCCCGGTTGGGTCAGCACCGACATGGGAGGCAGCCACGCTCCTGTGTCAGTCGAGCAGAGTTCCGTTGGCATCCTCGAACTGATGGACGGCCTCACTCCTTCCGACAATGGCTCATTTCTCACTTGGGACGGGCGCGTCCATCCCTGGTGACGGTGTCAGTCAGATGATGCGACCGGCGTGTTCCGGATAGGGCTCGCCGTCGATGATCCGCTCGGGGCCGAACCGGCTCAGATCGAGAAATGGCTCGTGTCCTAGGATCAACTCTGCGATGTAACGGCCCACGGCGTGGCACTGCTGAAAGCCGTGTCCCGAGAACCCGTTGGCCAGGTAGAGCCCCTTCAGCTCGGGCCACTCCCCGAGTATGGCGTTCCCGTCGAGTGTGTTCACCGCGTACAGACCTGCCCAGCCGCCGGTGAGACGAAGACGGTCGAACGCAGGCATGGTCGCTACTAGAGCCGGCCACAGCACTTCCTCGAACCGTTCCCGGCTATAGGTGAAGTCGAAGCCGACAGGGTCATCGGGCAACGACCAGCCGATGGCGAACGTCCCTTCGTGCTCAGGGATCACATAGAGACCGTTCGGGAGGAAGACGCTGGGGACCCGTTCGTGAATCGCAGTCTCGACCGTGAACACCGAGCGCATCACCGGGGTGATCGGGAGTTCGACGCCGGCCGTCCGCGCGAGATCGGTGCACCATGCACCGGCCGCATTCATGACGATCGGCGAATCGAGACGTGACCCGTCGGCACACTCCACGCCTGTGATCTTTTCGTCAACGGTGAGAAGACGGGTGACCTCGCCTTCAACGAACACGACGCCGAGATCTGCTGCCTTGCGTCGATAACCATGAAGAATTGCGTTGGGATCCACCGATCCGTCGATCTGGGAGAAAGTCCCACCGACGTATCCGTCGCCGGCGTAGGGCGGGTAGCGACGAGCCACCTCGTCAGCGTCGAGCCAGCTGACATCGCAGCCGAGTGCGATCTGGCGTTGCATGCCACTGCGGGCTTCTGGGGCGTGCTCTGCCGAGGTCAAGAAGAGGTTCCCCTGGTGACGGGGAGCGGGGTCCGGGGAGAATGCTCCCACCGCCATCTCGATGGGGAAAGTCTCCATCACCTCGAAGGCGTACTGGGAGATGCGGATGTTCTCTTCGAGGTTGAACTGGATACGGACGTTTCCGTCGGAGAGCAGTGTCGAGGAGTACCGGTAGGTGGGATCCTTTTCCACGACAACCACCCCCAGGTCAGGATGGAGACGGGCCAGGTGATAGGCGGTGGCCGACCCCATCACCGCCCCACCAACGATCACCACGTCTATCTCGGAGTGGCCCACCAGTTCAGATCGACTTCAGTGCGGCCACCGTCTGTTCCAGACCTTCCTTGGCGTCCGCAAACAGCATCATGGTCTTGTCGTCGTAGAAGAGTGGGTTGTCGATCCCTGCGAAACCGGGGGAGAGGCTTCGCTTCACGACGATCACGGTTCCCGCCCGATCCACATTGAGGATTGGCATCCCGTAGATGGGTGAGGACGCATCGTCACGTGCCGACGGATTCACCACGTCATTGGCCCCGAGGATCAAGACCACATCGGTCTGAGCAAACTGGGGATCCGCCTGCTCCAGATCGAGCAGTTGCTCGTAGGGAACATCGGCCTCGGCGAGGAGCACGTTCATGTGCCCGGGCATCCGACCCGCCACCGGGTGGATCGCATAATGGACAGTGGCGCCCCGCGCCTCCAGGGCCTCTGCGAGTTCCCGGGCGGCGTGTTGGGCTTGAGCAACGGCGAGCCCGTAGCCGGGCACGATCATCACCGAGTCGGCGTAGCCCAGTGAGATGGCGGCGTCCTCTGGCGTCGCACGTTTCACAGGCCGCTCCCCGATCGTGGCAGTTCCGCCGTCTCCGGCCCCGAACCCGGAGAACAGGACGTTGCCGAGAGAACGGTTCATCGCCTCGGTCATCTGGAAGGTGAGGATCAGCCCGGCCGCACCGACCAGAGCGCCGCCGATGATGAGCGGGTTGGAGCCGATCACGAACCCGGCGGCCGCGGCGGCCAGACCTGAGAACGAGTTGAGAAGGGATATGACGACAGGCATGTCGGCGCCACCGATCGGGATCACCGCCATGACACCAAGTAGAAGGGAAAGCCCTCCGACGACCCAATATCCGATCTCCTCGCCGGCCACGGCGGCCCAGATGGCGAATCCGACGATCCCGATCGCGATCAGAACGTTTATCGCCCGCTGGCCGGGGAAGGTCAGCGGCCGGCCGGGAAGCAACTCCTGAAGCTTGGCGAAGGCGACGAAGCTGCCGGAGAAGGTGATGGCCCCGATCAGTAGGGAGAGGATGATCGAGACCGAAGTCTGCGCGGGCAAGCCGAGAAGATCGGTCTCCACTACTTCCGTTCCAGCCACAAGCGCGGAGGCGATGCCACCAAGACCGTTGAACGCGGCCACCATCTGGGGCATGGCTGTCATCTGGACTCGGATGGCGGCCCATGCCCCGAGCACGGTCCCCACCGCCAGCCCGGCCAGGACGACGGCCCAGTTGATGATCCCCGCCGTGACCAGGGTGATCACGATCGCAGCGAGCATCCCCAGAGCTGCGATCCGATTGCCCGACCTGGCGGTGCTCGGGGCTCCGAGACGACGCAGCCCGACGATGAAAGCCACCGCCGACGCCAGGTAGAGGATCGCGGTCATCGCTCGGTCTTCCTCCGCTCGTTCCGACTGCGGAACATCTCGAGCATTCGATCCGTGACCAGGAACCCACCAACCACGTTCACAGTCGCGGTGACGACCGCGAGAAACCCCAACACCTGTGCTGTCGGGGTGGCGCCGAGCCCCGCAGCGGTCAGCGCACCGATGATCGTGATCCCCGAGATTGCGTTGGCCCCTGACATCAAGGGTGTATGCAGCGTCGGAGGCACCTTGCTGATCACCTCGAAACCGACGAAGGCGGCAAGAACGAAGACGGTGATGCCGACGACGAGGACGCTCATGTCACCTCTCCCAGTCCCATCGCCCTCCGGACCACCGGATGGGTGACCTTGCCGTCGTGGGTAATGCAGGCTTCGGAGACGATCTGGTCTTCGAAGTCCAGGCGGGGTCGGCCATCCTCGCCTGTGATCCGCCCCAGAAACGAGGCGATGTTGCGCGCGTACATCTGGCTGGCGTCATGAGCGACACGGCTGGGAAGATCGATCGGCCCGATCACCATCACTCCCTCGTGGACCACCGTCTCTCCAGGACGTGTCACCTCGCAGTTGCCACCGGAGGGGGCGGCGACATCCACGATCACCGATCCAGGATGCATTCGCTCCACCATCTCGCGGGAAACCAACAACGGTGCAGGCGATCCGGGGATCTGGGCGGTGGTCACCACCACGTCCGACTCCGCCACCACCTGTGCCAGTGCGTCCTGCTGTCGTCTCTGAGTCTCGTCTGACACCTCGCGTGCATATCCGGAACCAGCAGCGGCCGACTCGTCCACAGGAGCGGCGACGAACCTCGCCCCCAGGCTCTCGATTTGCTCGCGGACTTCGGGTCGAATGTCGTAGGCCGACACTGAGGCACCGAGACGGCGGGCGGTGGCGATTGCCTGAAGACCGGCGACACCGGCCCCCAGGACGAGCAGCTTGACAGGTGGAATCGTGCCGGCGGCGGTGGTCAACATCGGAAAGAATCGAGGGGTCGCGCTAGCGGCGATGAGTACGGCGTGATAGCCGGCGGCCGTCGCCTGGGAGGAGAGCGCATCCATGCTCTGAGCCAGAGTCGTGCGGGGGATCGACTCCATGGCGAACGCGGTGATCCTCCGGTCGGCCAGCACTCTGATCAGGTCGGTGGCTTCAAACGGATCGAGAAAGCCGACGACTATGGCTCCTCCTGGGATACGGCTCGCCGCCTCCAGGGAGGGTGGGCCGACGACGGTGACCACGTCGGCAGCGGGAAAGGGGTCATCAGTCACTTCGGCGCCGGCATCGAGATATTCGCTGTCGCCGAACCCGGCTGCGGATCCGGCACCCGTCTGCAGCGCCACATGGTGCCGCGCCTCGACCAGACGAGTTACCGCGGAGGGGGTGATTGCCACCCGTTTCTCCCCGTTGGCCTCCGAAGGCACGACGATGCGCATGGGCCGGCACGCTACCGACCAACCAATCCCAGGGCGAACCTCTGCTCAGTTGGGTAGGTTCCCGGGCGTTGTGGGACGAATCATCCTCGGGGCCACTGTGGCCGCCCTGTTCCTGGTCGGGTGTTCCACGTTGACCGGGGTGCGCGGCAGTGGCGACGTCGTCAGCGAGACCCGGGAGGTCTCCGATTTCGACGGGGTCGACCTCTCAGGGGAAGGCCACGTCACAATCACGATCGGTGACGAGTTCTCCCTGGTCATCTCGGCCGAGGACAACATCATGCCTCTTCTCACTTCCGAGGTGAGCGATGGCGTCTTGGTCCTTGGGACATCCGAGAGCATCAGCCCCACAGAGGAGATCGATTACGAAGTGACATTGCCCCTCGTGTCTCTTCTCGAGGTCAGTGGCAGCGGGCGCATCGATGCGTCGGGTGTGGTCGCTGAGGATCTCGGGCTGGACGTGAGCGGATCCGGGGCCTTGCAAGCGGAGGACATTTCTGTCACCAGCTTGCAGGCAGAGGTCAGCGGTTCTGGACAGGTTGGAGTTTCAGGTGAGACCGACCATGTCCAGGTATCGATCTCGGGCTCGGGAGCCCTTGAAGGTGAGAATCTGATCGCTCGAACCGGTGTGGTGAACGTCTCAGGTTCGGGCAGCGTCGTAGTCGGGGTGACCGACGACCTGGAGGTCGATGTCAGCGGTTCAGGATCGGTCGAGTACATCGGTAATCCACCGTCGTTGGATGTCGACGTGAGTGGGTCAGGGGACGTGTCGGGACGCTGATTCTCCCAGAACCCGCCGCGCTTCGAGCAGAGGCCACTCGTCGAAACCCTCGGTGAACGTCGCGTAGGCGCTCTCCAGATCCTGAGTTCGGTCCCGGTCATCGCCTCGCTCCCTATGGATTTGGACCAGCCCGGTCATCGCCTGCAATTGATGGAGGCGAACCTCGAGGAGAGAAGCCACATCGGCGGCCGATTCGTAAGCAGCCAATGCGCCTTCGTCGTCCCCGATGGCCCTGAGGATGTCCCCCCTCATCAATGCGAACTCAGGTGTGGCATCGCCACCCATTATCTCGATTGCCGAGTCGATCAGTTCCAGCGCGACCTCATTGCGACCCGCCATCACATGGACCTGGGCGCGAAGAGCCAGGAGGAGCGGCCAGAAGACCGGAGGAGTGGTCAAGCCTCGATAAAGGGTCACTCCCGCCTCTGTCATCTCCAGACCCGCTTCGGTGTCACCAAGACCGGTCGATCCTGCTCCATCCAGGACCGTCGCCAGCACCCGCCACACGATGTAGTCGTTGCCATCGGACACAACCGCCAGCTCGTGTGCGTGATGTCGACACTCTTCGAAACGCCTCCGTAAGAACGCGAGATAGCCGTTGTGGTAATGGGCATAGGCCAGGCTGTACGGATGGTCGATCTCCCTGGCGACACGCAGGGCATCGGTCACCCTGGCGATCCCCAGATCGAGCGCCCCGACCTGGAAATGGATCAGACCGGATGCGACCCGGGCCACCACTGCTGTATTGGGTCCGAGACGGAGCCGGTTGGAGGTGTGCATCGCGGGGTCGTAGGTCGCGATTGCCTCTTCGATGTAGGGAAGTCCGGTGGCGTGGTCCCCGGCGAGCGCGATAGCGGCTCCGTAGACGTAGTTGGCCTCGGCCCTTATCGACTGTGACGACTCTGCGTTCGCTAGATCGAAAAGCTCCCGACCGACCTCAGCGACCTTCGTGAAATCCGAGACGTTTATGTAGTAGCTGGCTAGTGAACGAAGCACCCCGAATCTCTGTGCGCTGCTTCCAACGGTCTGGCTCAACGCCAGCACTGGCTCGAACGCGGCTTGCACCTCTGCCCCGAATCCATGGACCGCCATCATCGCTCTGGCGAGACTTGTGCGGAGAGCCAGTTCCTCTCCGGCGAGATCCTCCCGGTTGGGCGCCACCCCGACGAGGTCGATCAGGTCGGTGAGCAGTTCGATGGCGGCGTGGTACCAACCTTTCGATTCGTGAAGTGACCACAGACCATCCAACAACTCGAAAAGACGGTCGAGATCCCTGTTCTCGACCCAATAGCGCCAGGCAGTCCTCATGTTGCCGATCTCGTCAGCGAGTTCTTCGATCGTGGTGTGGCTGTCCGGACCGTGGAGTCGATCTCGAAGCCCCCCCACCAGCTTCGAGTAATGCCGGGCGTGGGCCAGCCGAACCGACTGCTCCAGATCAGGTGTCCCGGCGAGACGCTCGGCGGCATACTCCTTGATCATCAAGAGCATGCTGAATCGCTGGCTCGAGCCGTGCACGACAGTCCGGAGGAGGCTCTTGTCGACAAGGGACGACAGGACGTCGACCAGATCGTCCGTCATTGCCAGAGATTCATACGCCACCTCTTCCAAGGCTCGAAGAGAGGCCGAAGAGAAGACAGACGTCAACCCGAGTACGTGACGCTCGTCTTCGTCGAGAAGTTCGTAACTCCATCCAATCGCACCCCACAATGTCCGCTGGCGGTCGGGCAGGTCACGTCCACCTGCCCCGAGGACGTCGAGACGGCCACGGAGACGCTCGAGAAGGTCTGAGGGGGTGAAGATCTTGAGTCGGGCCGCCGCCAGCTCTATGGCAAGTGGGAGTCCGTCGAGCCGGAGACAGATCTCTGCCACCGCCGCAGCGTTCTCATCGGTGATCGCGAATTCGGGACGAACCGCTCTGGCGCGCTCGGCGAACAGCTGGACTGCTTCGACCGATGCGATCACAGCCACGTCGTCGTCGGGACGGGGAAGACCCAATGGCGGAATCGGGAATACCCGTTCCGCCCGGATTCTGAGAGTCTCCCGGCTGGTGACGAGGATGTCGAGGTCGGGGGCGTGCTCGAGTAACTCACCGAGACCGGGGCCGATCGAGGTCACCTGCTCCAGATTGTCCAACACCAGGAGCATGTTCCTGTCACGGAGACGCATTTCGAGGACCTGGAGGGCGTCTCCGGCACCGGAAACGGGGAGGTTCAAAGCCCTGATGACCGCCTCGAATGCCGCGCTCGGTTCACGCTCGGCAGACAGATCGACGAAAAACACGCCGTCGCTGTAGTTGTCGAGCTGTTCCGCTGCCACCTGCAGCGATAGCCTCGTCTTGCCGATGCCGCCAGGTCCGGCGAGGGTCAGGAGCCTGGCACCGGGCGACTCCAGCATCGCTTTTATCGCGGCCCGTTCCTCGTCTCTGCCCAGAAACTCGGTTGTCTGCATCGGAAGGTTGTGTGGTCGGCTGTCGAGCGTTCTCAATGTCGGGAAGCTCGTGGGATGGGTCTCTTCGACGGCCTGATAGAGATGCTCGTGGAGAGTCAGATCTTTGAGCCGATGCTTTCCGAGATCGACGAGAGTGACACCGCTGGGGAGCCTGCCTTCGAGAGCCATCGTCGCCGCTTCGGAGAGGAGAACCTGGCCGCCGTGACCGGCCGCCATGATCCGGGCGGCCCTGTTCATGGTGGGGCCGAAAAAGTCGTTGTCACGACTCTCCGCCTCGCCGACGTGGATCGCCATCCGGGCTCGTAGCGGACCTGTGGCGGACCATGATTCGGCGTTGAGCGCACTCTGTCCCGCTAGCGCAGCCTGCACCGCGTCGGCCACGTCGTCGAAAACGGCGATCATCCCGTCACCTGTGGTCTTGACGACCCGACCTCGGCTTCGTGCGATTGCCGTCCCTAACGCCCGGTCATGACGACCCAGGGCATCGGGCATGCTCGTTGGGTGCTCTTCCCAGAGTCGAGTGCTCGACTCGATGTCAGTGAAGAGGAATGAGTGCATCAGACGAGCCTGAACTTGCTGCTCACCGAGGCATATTTGCATGGGTCAGCCGAATGGGCGCTCATGTTCCCAACGGTCCGGGCACAGATCCTCCGAACTCGAAGCCAGAAGAGCGGCCGGGGCGGTCGGACACGCATAGGACGAATAGAGAAGTGTCACACCTGGCGAACCATTTCTCGGCGAGGTGATCTCCACTCGATGATCGTCTCACGGAGTGGGCAGGAACCAGTGGACGTAGCCACAGGTGGCGCAGACGACTCAGTTGGCGCTCTGGTTGAGCCAATCCAGGTCGAGCAGTGTCATCCCGGTCGTGCTGATCTTGCCTTCGCGTTGATAGAACTGGTCATGTCCGCAGATCTCACAGGTCATCTGGTTGCCGAGGATCGAAACCGGACCAGCTTCTTTGGTCTTGAACAGAGCCATGACTTCGATGGTACGTGCCGATTGAGTCGGGAGACCCAATGCATCGCCGGCTTCAAGCCTCAGCATGGACGAATGCGTCCTAGTCGCACCAACCGGCAGACATCGACGGTCACTCAGTGAGCATTTTTCGTCAAACCGTCGACCAGATCGACGACATCCTCTACGAGGCCGAGGCCGCCCTCACCAATCCCGACGTGCGCCAGGTCCGGGCTCGTATCGAACTGCTCCTCCATCCCGATTTCAGCGAGGTCGGTAGCGCCGGTGACATATACGACAGGGCCACGATCATCGACATGATGACCACCGAAGCCCCGGGAGAAGTGATGATCCGAGACTTCGAGGCGCAGCGATTGTCAGAGGACGTTGCAGTAGTCAGGTATCGATCGGTCGGGTTGACCGGACAGGAGACGAGAAGGACCTCGCTCTGGGTGAACTACGAGGGCAATTGGCGGCTTCGTCATCACCAGGGCACAAAGGTGCCGGACCGATGGAACCAGCACGACTGATTCCCTCTACCACCCGTCAATCCGGCGGCTAGCTTGACGTAGGGCTAAATCGCCGTCCGGTGGGCTGGGGCCGATTGGATGGAGAGAGATGCCGTCGTTTGACGCCAGACTTCGCTTGCCGGGGCAGACGAAGATCCCAGTGAGTGTTGTCGTCGACATATCGGATGAGAGACTCAAGTTCACCAGCGGTGAGCGGTCGATAGGTGACTGGCCGCTGGACCAGGTGTCGGTGGTCTCGCTCCCTGACGGATTCCATCTCAAAGTCGAGGGTGAGGAGATAGTCCTCAACGTCTCCGACCCGAACGCCTTCTTCGGATACCTCCAGAACGGCAAGAAGGTCAAAAGCGAAGCTGTCCGGTCGAACCTCGACACCGTCAGCGACAGAACCAT
>DASTBQ010000091.1:0-20249 GCA_035711995.1 Acidimicrobiia bacterium
GCGAACATCCTGGTGCGCAGGGCAGAGGGTGACGCCCGACGTCTCCGTCTCGAGGCGGAGGATGACATCGAGCGCAATCTGGTGCGGGTCGAGTATCTACTCGGCGATCTCGCCGGGCAGGTCCAGGACGCCCGAGCCGAGCTCCACCAGGCCAGGCCCAGGCCCCCCGAAGTCCCTATCTGATTCCGGGCGACGCCGGTCGCTCTCCCGTTTTCGTCGCCAGCCGTATCATCAGCGCGGTGAGTTCTCTAGTGGTCGACGTCAAAGATCTGGTCGGGCACCCTGAGGCCAGCCGGAGTTTCTCAGGTGCCGTGCCGATGAAACTGCGTCTCGGCGACGCGACAGTCGAGGGACCCATGGAAGTCGTCGGCGTCGTGACCGGGACCGTGGACGGCGTCCTGGCCAGATTCACGGCAACCGCCACAGGCGATTTGACCTGTGTTCGCTGTCTCACCGAGTGGAAGGCTGAGATCACTGCTGGGGGCAGCCAGCACTTCGGGAAGATCCCCGACGAGGACGGTTATGCCATCGCGGAGAATCGGGTAGATCTGACAGGTCCGGCGAAAGACGAACTTGCCCTGGCGCTTCCGGCAGCGCCCCTCTGTAAACGAGATTGTCTGGGACTTTGCCCAACGTGTGGAACCGACTTGAATAGGGAACCCTGTGGTGGCCACGGTGAGGAATCCGACTCCCCGTTCGCCGTCCTCAGAGATCTCCTCGATTCCTGATCGATAACCACCGAAGAAGGAGCCACCGATGGCGGTGCCCAAGAAGAAGATGTCGCGCTCCCGGACCCGGTCGCGCAAGGCTGCCTGGAAGGTACAGGCCCCCCGCTCTGTCTCCTGCGAGCAGTGCGGCAAGCCCAAGCTTCCCCATCGCGTCTGTCGCGAATGCGGTACCTACGCCGGCCGCGAAGTCATCGAGACCAACTGAGCCTTGACCCGCATCGCCCTTGACGCAATGGGGGGCGATCATGCCCCCATCGAGACCGTCGCTGGGGCGGTCGACGCGTCTGCACGCGGCATCGATGTGGTTCTCGTCGGTGACCGGGAGGCCATCGAAGGGGAGCTCGGGAAACACGAGGCAAACCTTCCTATCGTCGACGCCTCCGAAGTCATCGGAATGGGGGACGACCCCGCTCGGGCATTACGTGACAAGCCGCACGCCTCGATACCTGTTGCGGCGAAATTGGTCGCCTCCGGTGATGCTCACGGGTTCGTGTCGGCCGGATCGACGGGTGCGGCCATGGCTGCAGCGGTGATCATCCTGGGCAGGGTCGCCGGGGCATCACGTCCTGCCATTGCGACGATCTTCCCAACACCGGGTTCCCCGACCCTGGTTCTCGATTCCGGCGCCAACCCCGATGTCAGGCCGGAACTTCTCGCCCAGTTCGCCGTGATGGGAGCGGTGGCGGCGGAGGTGCTGCTCGGGGCGGATCCGGCCCGGGTGGGGCTGTTGTCGATAGGTGAGGAACGGGGCAAAGGTCGCGACCTCGAGCGGGAGGCGTACGAGCTGATCGAGCAGACTCCTGTCACCTTCGTCGGCAACGTCGAGGGACGTGACGTCGCAACTGACAAGGTCGACGTGATAGTCACAGATGGATTCACCGGAAACGTTTTCCTCAAAGCCACCGAAGGGACCGCCTCCCTGATCAACAGGTACGTGCTCGAGGCGCTCTCCGAGCTGAGAGCCGACGTGCAGGCTGAGATCCTGCCCGCCTTGTTGAAAGTCAGGGAGAAGATGGACTGGGAGACATACGGTGGCGGCCAACTGCTCGGTGTCCGTGGCGCTGCTCTCATCGCCCACGGCAGTTCCAGTCGGCGTGCCATCACCAATGCACTTCAGATGGCACACGACAGTGCGGACAAGGACCTTCCAGGTCGGGTGTCCGCCGCCTTGGAGCGTGCCGCGCAGACCGCGCTGACATGACCCTCGAGCGCTCGCTCGGGTACGTCTTCCAACAGCCGAATCTGCTCCGTCTCGCACTGACTCATCGATCGGTCAGTTCCGAAGAGCCGTCACGCAACGACAACGAGAGACTCGAATTCCTCGGGGATGCGGTCCTTCAACTGGTGATCACCGACCTCCTCTACGACGCCTACCCTCATCTCGCGGAGGGTCAGATGGCGAAGGTGCGGGCCGCAGTGGTCAGCCGCGATTCACTGTCCGAGACGGCGCGTTTTCTCGCACTCGGTGAGCACATCGAGCTCTCACCGAGCGAAGCGGCCACAGGGGGGAGAGACAAGGACTCGATTCTCGCCGATGCGTTGGAGGCCGTGATCGGCGCGGTCTACCTCGACGGAGGATTCGAGCCTGCACGTCGAATGGTTCTGGCATTGTGGTCAGACCGGGTGGCAGACCGGTCTCGCCAACCCGGGGTGAAGGACTACAAGACCCGTCTCCAGGAACTGGCGGCTCGGTCCGGACACAGACCCTTCTACACGGTCGTGGGCACCGGTCCCGACCATGACCGCAAGTTCGCGGCAATCGTTTCAGTGGACGGCACCGATTACGGCTCGGGCGATGGGAGCTCCAAGAAGGAGGCCGAGCAGGCCGCCGCCCGGGTCGCCCTGGAGGCCCTCAGCAGAGGTCAAACGTAGAGAGGGCCTCCCGGCGGGTGCGCAGGTCGATGTACCAGTGGGTGTACATGGCTGCGATCGCGGCCATCAACAGTCCTTGGGTGAGCACACCGAAGCCAGTCGAGATTGTCAACGCTGCACTTCCTCCACCGCTGGCTGCCAACGGGAGGGCTACCAACTGGATCAACAGGATCGCGATGCCACCAAGGAGACCGACTATCGACAGGAACCCCGCAGTTGGCCACCATCTGCCCCTGACGAGGCGCATCGACCTGCGTATCGATGAAACCGCGCCGAAGTCGTCGATGACAATCGCCGATGTGGTCATGGACATCGCCACACCTGCCCAGATGCCCGGTCCGATGAGGACGAACAGAAGCACGAGTGCCACGATCACGCTGGTCGAGTTTGGCGTTCCCACCTGAATGGCCGGTAGCAGCCAAATCGTGAATCCGAGGCCGAGCAGAATCGCCAGGGCCACCAAGACCAGCAGCACCGCACCGAGACCTGCCGGGTAGCGGCTCATGGCGTGACGGGCCGCCTGCCCGCCGGTGAGTCCGACGCCGTTGAGGTCTGAAGCGACGGCGCGATGGGTGGCCAGGACTATGAAGACACCACCGAGGACCAACATCAAAGTGGCTGCCCCCATCGACCAGTAGAAGGGGCGGGTGAGTTCGATGAACAGTTCGCGAGGCATCGTGGTCAGTTGTTCGGGACTGCTGACCACCAGGTTCAGCAGGTCGGTGCCACCGGTGAGCCGAAAGACAACGATCGTCAGAACGCTCACCGGGACCGACACTGCGATCGCCGGTAGGAGCAGCGTCTTCCACGTTCGAGCCAGGCTGTTCATCGCATCGGCGAGGACCTGGCCAAACGGTCGGGGCGATATCACCATTAGCCGGGTTACGGTACCGGCGTCCCAGTTCAGAACCATCGAACCGGAGGATCATTGCCCGAATTGCCCGAGGTCGAACTGACCAGACGCCATCTCGAGACGGCGTTACTAGGGCGCGTCTTCACCGATGTGACGGTCTCTCACGAGAGGACAGCCCGCCACAACACATCCCCGGGGGAGGTCGAGGAGAGATTGAAGGGGAGGCGAGTGGCCTCGGTGGGCCGTCACGGGAAGTTCCTGAGGTTGGACCTCGATGACGGGCAGGTGATGGTGGCCCATCTCGGAATGTCTGGGCGTTGGAGTCTGGGTCGGGATGAGGAGATCCCCCACACACATTTCGTCGGCGTCCTCGACGACGGGACTGCGGTGCGTTTCGTAGACCCCAGAACATTTGGTTTTGTTGCGGTCTACGACGAGGAGGACCTGCTGGAGTCGGGTCTGGGGCGTCTCGGACCCGACGCATGGGCCGACCCACCTACACCCCTTGGATTGATCGAGCGTCTCGCCGGTCGCACTGCCCCGATGAAAGCCCTCCTCCTCGATCAGGGCCCGATAGCCGGTCTCGGCAACATCTACGCAGACGAAGTCCTCTTCCGGTCTCGTATCCACCCGCTCACGCCTGGCGGTGAACTCGATGAGGACGACGCTTCCCGGATGCTGGCTGCGACCAGGGAGGTGCTGGACGCTGCGATAGACAGCGGGGGGACCACCCTCGACGATCTGGCGTATCTGCTCCCCGACGGTCAAGCTGGGGAAAACTCGATGAATCTGAAGGTATACGGTCGCGAGGGTGAGCCTTGTGAGGTCTGTGGGACCCCGATCGAAAGGTTGGTCGTCAGAGCCCGGTCGACCCATTTCTGCCCCGTATGTCAGGCACGTCGATGAAAGCTGTCCATGTTCTGGTGACCGGTCACGTCCAGGGGGTCGGTTACCGGCAGGGGTGTCGAGGTGTCGCCCGGTCGTTCGGTCTCGTGGGATGGGTCCGCAACCTGGCCGACGGGCGGGTGGAGATCTTCGCTCAGGGCGACCCATCGGGTATCGATCATCTCGTCGACTGGTTGTGGGCCGGGTCTTCCGCTGCGTCGGTCTCCGGTGTCGAGAGCGATGTGGTGGCGGTAGACAACACACTCACAGACTTCTTCATCCAGCCGTCGCCGCAGCGTTGATGTGAGGGGGGCGACCCCCCTCCGGCCCTTCGGGCCTACCCCCCGCGGCAGCGTTGATGTGAGGGGGGCGACCCCTCCGGCCCTTTGGGCCTATCCCCCTGCAGCAGCGTTGATGTGAGGGGGGGCGACCCCCCTCCGGCCCTTTCGGGCCTACCCCCGCGGCAGCGTTGATGCACGTGTCGGTATTCCGGAACGTGGTGCAGGATCGATGAGGAAGACTCACAAACGTCGAGGAATCGGTGAGATCTAGTTAGCCTGAAACCGCCAATCACAAGTATGTCATTTGCCAGGTAGCGAGCTGTGTATCTCAAGTCTCTGAAACTGGCCGGGTTCAAATCCTTCGCCGATAGGGCCCGGCTCGAGTTCCGTCCCGGCGTAACCGTGGTGGTGGGACCAAACGGTTCGGGAAAATCGAATCTCGTCGACGCACTCTCTTGGGTGTTGGGGACCCAGTCGAACAAGAACCTTCGCGCAGGCAAGATGGAAGACGTCATCTTCGCCGGGACCGCGACCCGACCTTCGCTGGGCAAGGCGGAGACCACGCTGGTCATAGACAACACCGAGCGTCTCATCGACCTCGACCTCGACGAAGTTGCCATCACTCGCCGGCTCTACCGCGACGGATCCAGCGACTACGAGCTGAACGGTGTCGGCTGCCGGCTGCTCGATATTCAGGATCTTCTGTCCGACTCCGGGGTGGGTCGCCACCAACACGTGATCATCGGCCAGGGAGAGATCGGTCGGGTTCTGAACGCCTCTCCGGAGGAACATCGCGCAGTCATCGAGGAAGCGGCAGGCATCCTCAAACATCGTCGTCGCAAGGAGAAAGCGGAGCGTCGTCTCGAGCGCACCGACGAGGACATGGTTCGCCTGACCGACCTGCTCGCCGGATTGAGTCGTCAGATGCGCCCCCTACGTCGTCAGTCGAAAGCAGCCGAGCGATACGAAGGGCTCAAGTCCGAGGTGATCGCCCTCCGTCTCTATCTGGGTGGCCAGGAGATCGCAGTCCTCGATCGAGAGTTGACGATCGCAACTTCGGAGAAGTCGATCGTGATGGAACGTCTCGAGACTGATACCAAGAAGATCAGCGAGATGTCACAGCGTCTCAGCACTCTTTCCGTCCACACCGCCGAGGTCGGCTCTGAATTGGACCGCGACACTTCGGCTGCCGCATCACTGGAGACGACCAACGAGAGACTGCGCCGGGTGGCCTCAATCGCGGTCGAACGAAACCGTGCCATGTCGGGCCGTCGTGAGGCTGCGGTGGAGCGGAGGGTGGACATCGAAGAAGAGGCGTTGACGATCGAGGAGAGTCTCGGTCTGATCACGATGGAAAGACGTGCCGCCGAGGGCGTGGCCACCAAGGCCGAAGCTGCATTCCGTCGTCTCGAAGACCAGGAACGGGCAATCGCCACCCAGAACTCGCTGTCACCCGAAGGGGCGCTGGCCGCGGCCCGCGGTGAGCTGAGCGCACTCGAGTCGTCGCTGGACCGGGACGAGCGGGAGCTGGATGGTCTGAATCACCGCATGGACGTCCTCGTCTCGCAACGTACCGAGGAGGTCCAGGAGATCGAGCGGATCAATGCCGAGATTCTCGAAATGGACAGCTCTCTTCAGGAACTCAACGATGTGTATCGAGCCGCCGAACGCAACAGATCGGCTCGACAGGAACACTGGTCGGCTGCAGAAGAGCGGCGCGGTGCGGCCCGGATTGCCATGGCCGCTGCCGAAGCCCGCCGCGAGGCTGTGGTCTCCGCGTTGGCAGGGCGATTCGACTCTGAGGCCCGCAAGGCAATCGAGACAGCTCCGGGCGCCCTGGGATCGCTGGCTTCGCAACTGGACATCCCTTCCGGTCTAGAGGAGGCCGTCGGTGCCGCCCTCGGCGAGTGGGCCGACGCAATCGCCTTCGACGAAGCGGGCTCGGTGCAGTCCGCAGTCGAGACCGTGAAAGGGGCAGGTGGGGGTTCGGTCTCGGTGGTCTCTTCGATCTCTGAGACTGCGACGCCAGCCTCCGAAGTCGCCACCCAACTCGGTTTGGAGGCTCTAGTAGATCGGCTCGGCCCCCGACGTCATCCCGGTCTGGCAAGTCGTCTCCTCGGAGACGTGGTGCTGGTCGAGGGATGGACCAGTGGGTGGGCTCTCGTGGCCAAGCACCCGTCGCTGCGGGCGGTCACGCCCGAGGGAGATGTCATATCCGTTGCCGGCGTGCGCATCGCCGATCCGGACGGCGAAGGCTCGGTGATGCTCGAGGCCGCAGAGGTGGCCTTGGAGAAGGTGGCTACCGACCTTGCACGGGCGGAGTCGATCCACACAGCGGCGAAACGTGACTTCGAGAAAGCCAGGGAGATCGAACGGGCCGCCCTCGAACGTCTGGAACAGGCAGAGAGTGCAGTGGCAGGTCACTCCGAGGCGATGAAGCGACTAGAGGCGGCCGTCCGTGGCATCGAAGACGAACAGGCCCGACTCGAAGACAGACGGTCTGCGATCGACGAAGCACTGCTCGCAGGTCGTTCCCAAAAGGACGTCCTTCGCGCCCGTCTCGAGGCGCTGGAAGGCGAGGAGGCAGAACGTCTCGCCGCCTGGGAGGAGATGGAGGCCCGTCGGGTCGAGCTGGCCGCTCAGCGGGAGAATGCTCGCTCGGACTGGCAAGAGGCCACGGCTGCTTTGCGTGCGGTCGTGGAACGTCAGACCTTGCTGGAACATCGCAAGAGCCAAGTCGACGATGAGCTCGGGCGTCTCGATCTCGGCGTGGTATCCGAAGCAGATCCGGCCCGTCTGGCGGCAGTCGGGGACTATGCCCGCAGGGGCGTGACAACGTTGGAGCGACGCATCAGTGAGCTTCGCGGTCGTCAGGCCGGGCTGAGAGAGGTGAACGACGAGGTCAAGAACCAACTGGAGACCCTCCGTGGCGAACACCAGGCTCGCACTGAAGCAATCTCCGAATCTCGTGCCAGGGTTGGAGAACTCGACGTCAGGCTCACCGAGTTGCGGATGAGGCGGGAGGCTGTGATCGAAGCCATCCGACGTGATGCCGACTCCGACCTGGAAGCGGCGATGGTGGCACCCAGACCCGACGTGGCAGAGGATCTCGATCTGAGCGAGATGCTCGAGAATGGCCTCACCCAGCTGCGGCGGCTCGGCCCTATCAACCCGCTCGCGGCTGAGGAGTACCGGGAGCTCGAGGAACGGCACACTTTCCTCTCCGACCAGATGGCTGATGTCGAGACGTCACGCTCCGAGCTTCGCAAGGTGATCGCGGCCTTGGAGAACGAGATCCAGGTTCGCTTCGATCAGGCCTTCACTGAAGTGGCCGCCGCGTACGAACGCTATTTCGAAGTTCTGTTCCCCGGTGGCCGGGGTCGCATCCGGCTGGTCGACGAGGAAGACGGTCAGTCAGGTGTCGTCATCGACGCCCAGCCGCTAGGCAAGAAAGTGTCTGCGATGACCTTGCTCTCCGGCGGCGAGAGGAGTCTCGCCGCGCTCGCTTTCCTCTTCGCAATCTTCGAGGCGAGACCCTCTCCGTTCTACGTCCTCGACGAGGTCGAAGCGGCGCTAGACGACACAAACCTTCGACGATTTCTCAGAGTGGTCGACGAATTTCGGGGCCGTGCCCAGCTGATAATCGTCACCCACCAGCAGCAGACTATGGAGGTGGCCGACGTTCTCTACGGTGTGACCATGGAACCGGGAGGCTCGTCACGAGCGCTCCGCAAAGAGATGCGCGCCTCCGTCGGGGTCGACGGGGTGGCTCGAGACCAACTCGCTTAGATTTCGGGGCCGTGGACACAACAACACTCCTGATCGTGACCGCTGTTGTCGTGGTCGTCCTTGTCGTGGTCGGCTTCGTTGTGCTCAACCACCGGCCCGAAGTCGACACCACGTCCACAGCCGAGGCGCCAAGCCCAACCCGATCCGGCTTGGGAGCTGCAATTCGGAAGGCTCTAGGAACGCGTCTGGACGACCGCACTTGGGAGTCTCTCGAAGAAGCGCTGATCGCGGCCGACGTCGGTGTCGGGGCGGCCGGCGACATCGTGAGCAGTGTCAGGAACTCGAAACCGGAGAGCGTGGAGGAGGCCCGCCAGGCAGTCGCAGAGGCCCTTAGATCTGAGCTCGCCGGGAAGGATCGAGGTTTACACCTGCAGGGGAAGCCAGCCGTCATTCTCATCGTCGGAGTCAACGGCACCGGCAAGACCACGACGATCGCCAAGCTCACGAAGCGTCTCCAGGACGAGGGCAGCAACGTGACACTCGGGGCAGCCGACACCTTCCGTGCCGCAGCCGCGGAGCAATTGTCCACCTGGGGAGAACGACTCGGCGTGCATGTCGTTAGGGGCCAGGAGGGTGGTGATCCCGCATCGGTGGTCTTCGACACCCTCGAGTCGGCACGTGCCAAGAACGCCGACGTGGTGATAATCGACACCGCGGGGAGACTCCACGGCAAGAAGAACCTGATGGCGGAACTGCAGAAGATCCATCGGGTGTCCGGGGGAGACGAGGTCGACGAGATTCTCCTCGTGCTCGACGCAACCGCGGGCCAGAACGGGCTCACCCAGGTATCGGAGTTCGCGAATGCGGTGCCGGTGACCGGCATAGTGCTCACCAAGATGGATGGGACAGCCCGTGGTGGGATGGTGATAGCCATCGAGAGAACTCTCGGGGTCCCGGTGAAATTCGTCGGCGTGGGCGAAGGGATGGGCGATCTGAGATCATTCGACCCCAATTCGTTCGTGGAGGCATTGCTGGCATGACCAAGAGCACTGATGATCTGGCGGCTGCGGCCCGGACCGCCGCGGCGGGGGCCTATGCCCCCTACTCCAACTTCCGGGTGGGGGCCGTGGTGGTTGGATCCGAGGGCGAGGAGTTCACAGGTGCCAATGTCGAGAACGCCGCCTACCCGGCGACGTCATGCGCCGAGGCGACTGCCATCGCCACCGCGGTCTCGCAGGGTGTCAGGGACATCGACACGGTCGCAGTGGCTTGTATCGACGCTGCCGATGTGGACGGCGCATACCCCTGTGGTCGTTGCAGGCAGATCATGTCAGAGTTCGACGTGAAGCGTGTCGTCGTCACCGCCGGTGAAGGTTCAGAGGTGAGGGAGCACACGCTGGACGATCTTCTCCCTTATCGATTCGGTCTCTAGACGGAATGCACATTCACGACTATCTCGAGTTCAGACGTCAGAAAGACGAGTACTTCCGCACCGGGCACGACACTCCGCTCGGGGCCGGCGACCACCCGGACTTCGGTGGTCTCTCCTACTTCGACCCAGACCCTCAACTGGTGTTCACGGTGCCGGTGACGCCGGGGGACGGTTCCGAGATCCGGGTTCCCACTTCCGATGATCGGGAGAAGGTCTACACAACTCACGGAACTGTCAACTTCGAGGTTGCCGGCGAACCCGTGGAGTTGACCGTTTACGCCACACCCCACGGTCTGTTCTTGCCCTTCCGGGACGCCACGTCTGGTGACACGACCTATGGGGCGGGCCGCTATCTCGACCTGGAACCCAACGACGACGGGACGCTGACCATCGACTTCAACCTCGCCTACAACCCTTCGTGCGTCTACAGCGACGGCTGGTCGTGCCCGATCCCGCCGGTCGACAACTGGCTCGCGGTCCCAATCGAGGCCGGCGAGAAGGACTACGGAGTTGTGTAGAGCCCGTCCGACCGAGATCCCTCGACCAGGTGCCCGGGTGGGTCTTTCGTCAGGTTCGCTCAGGTCTCGGCGACGATCCGTGGTCTTGGCGACACTCTGTGAGAGCCACCTGCGGGATGTATCGCCATCTGCCGAATCAAGGGAATCGGGATCACCACCCTAAGATCGCCGCTCCTCTGGAGGTCGCGGATGGAGCGTCCTGGCATACAAATCGGGCCTGAGCACGACGCCTGTGGTGTCGGTCTCATCGCTGCGCGCGACCTCAACCCCACTTTCAGGATGACCCGTCTCGCCGTGGAGTGCCTGCAGAGACTCGACCATCGTGGTGCCAAGGCCGCCGACGGCACCGGTGACGGAGCGGGTTTGCTCACACAGCTACCCCACAAGCTCATAGCACGGGAACTGGCTGCCCACGGCAAGGAGATCGACCCTCATCACATCGGAGTGGTCATGTGCTTTCTGACTCCTGAGGATGCCGCGTCGTCCCGCGCAATCGTCAGCGAGGCACTGGAGGCGTGGGGTATACGACTCATGCTGTGGCGCTCGGTGCCCATCGACCCCGCCGTCCTCGGAGACCACGCACTCGAAGTGCTGCCCCTCATCGAACAGGCGATCGTGACCTCCGATCTGACCGGTGACGAGTTCGAACGAGCCCTCTTCCTGGCCAGGAAACGCATGGAGCGGGCCGCCAACAACAGATTCTCGGTGCCTTCGGCCTCGAGTCGGACCGTGGTCTACAAGGGTCTGTTCACTGCGAGTCGCATCGCCGAGTTCTACTGGGATCTTCGTGACCCGGACTACGAGACCTCGTTTGCCATCTTCCATCAGAGGTTCTCGACGAACACCTTCCCGAGCTGGGACAACGCTCAGCCGTTCCGGGTGCTGGCCCACAACGGCGAGATCAACACGATCCAATCGAATCGGTCGTGGATGGAGGCGAGAGAGAAGGGCGCCACCCCAGGGGTCTGGGGCGAGCGTCTGCCCGACGTGTTCCCTTTCCTCCAGCCCGACCTCTCCGATTCGGCCAGCCTCGACAACGCATTCGAGCTCCTGTTGCAAAGCGGAAGATCGCTTCCTCACGTCAAGGAGATGCTCATCCCCGCTGCCTGGGAGAACGTGAGCGACCTCTCTCCCGAGCTGGCCGCCTTCTATGAGTACCACGCGTTCCTCACCGAGCCGTGGGACGGTCCAGCCGCGATCGCTGCCTCGGATGGGATCTCTCTGATCGCCGGCATGGACAGGAACGGTCTGCGCCCTGCGCGATGGACCATCACACCTGACGTGCTGATCGTCGCCTCTGAGGCCGGTGTGTGTCCCGAGGAGGAGTCTCACGCCACCGAGACCGGCCAACTGGCCCCTGGAGAGCTCATCTTCTTCGACGGCGAGACGGGCGAGATCGGACGCTCCGGGGAAGTAAAGGATCGACTTGCTGCTGCTCTTCCCTACCACGAGTGGGTGAACACCGAGGCCCTGCACATACAAGCCTCCTTCGACCCGCTCAATGACGACAGGTTCGATGCGGGTGCATTGACAAGGGTGTTCGGGTACACCGCAGAGGAGCGGCGTCTCATCCTCGCTCCGCTCGCCCAGGGGTCCACTCCCACCGGTTCGATGGGTGACGACACGGGTCTCGCCGTCCTCGCCGAGAAGCCACGACGGCTCACCCGATACTTCCACCAGATGTTCGCCCAGGTGACCAATCCGCCGATGGACCCGATACGAGAGAAGCTGGTCATGTCTCTGCGAATCCAGCTCGGACGACGCGGTTCCCTGCTCGAGCAAACGCCAAGCCAGGCCCACCTCATCGAGCTGGCCAGCCCGATCCTCTCCGACGCCGAGCTCGACGCCATAGTGCGATCCGGAGACAGACGTTTCTTCTCCCACTGGATCGCGGCGACGTGGCCGGCTGCACAGGGCCCTGCCGGGATGAGACAGCGCATCGACGAGATATGCGCCGAGGCAGCCGATGCCGTGAAGCTGGGCGCCTCGATAATCGTCCTCTCCGACCGGGAGACCAGTGCGACCGACGCTCCGGTCCCGATGATCCTCACGGTCGGGGCAGTGCACCATCATCTGATCGATCAAGGCGTGCGGGGCGACGTTTCACTCGTCGTGGTCTCAGGCGAACCCCGTGACTCACACGACATCGCCTCGCTCATCGGATTCGGTGCCTCGGCCGTCAACCCCTATCTCGCCATCGACCAGGTGATCGATCTGGCTCGCTCCGGCATGATCGAGGTCGACCCGGTCACGGCACAGGAGAACTACCGGGACGGTCTCGAGACCGGTTTGTTGAAGATCATGTCGAAGATGGGTGTCTGCACCCTCTCCGCCTACCGGGGCGCCGAGTTGTTCGAAGTGGTGGGGCTGTCCGAGGGTCTTTGTAGACGGGCGTTCCGCAACGCACCCCGGCGTCTACGCGGGATCGGGATGGACCAGTTGGCCAGCCAGGTCCTGAGCACCCACGCCACTTATCGGGCAGGCGAGCCCCTCCCCGGCGGGTTCTACAAGCACCGCCGCGGTGAGGACTTCCACATCACGGGTCCCAAAATCGTGCTGGATCTCCAGAAGTCGGTGAGGTCGGGGGAGGCCGACGCCTGGGACAAGTATCTGACGACGATCAACGATCGTCAGCCGGCGCTGGTGCGCGATCTGTTGACCTTTGTCGGTGTAGACCCGATCTCGATCGACGAGGTGGAGTCGATAGACACCATCATGCGTCGATTCGTCACGGCGGCCATGTCTCTGGGTGCCCTCTCCCGGGAAGCCCACGAGACACTGGCTGAGGCGATGAACACCATCGGCGGTCTCTCCAACTCGGGAGAGGGTGGCGAGGACCCCACCCGGTACGGAACGGCGCGCAACTCGGCGATCAAGCAGGTGGCCTCTGCGCGGTTCGGGGTGACCCCGGCCTATCTCAGCTCGGCCGAAGAGCTCCAGATCAAGATGGCTCAGGGCTCCAAGCCGGGCGAGGGCGGTCAGCTACCCGGTCACAAGGTCTCCGAGGAGATCGCGAGACTCCGTCACACCAAGCAGGGCATCACACTCATCTCACCGCCCCCGCACCACGACATCTACTCCATCGAGGATCTCGCTCAGCTGATATACGACCTGAAGTCGTTCAAACCTTCTGTCAGAGTCTCGGTGAAGCTGGTCAGCGAACCGGGGGTCGGCACCATCGCGGTCGGTGTGGCCAAGGCAGACGCAGACGTGATAACCGTCTCCGGCTCGGAAGGTGGGACCGGAGCGTCGCCGCTGGTGTCGATCAAACACGCCGGATCACCTTGGGAGCTGGGGGTCGCCGAGGCTCACCAGGCCCTCGTCGCCAAGGGCATGCGCTCGAAGGTGATCCTGGAGACCGATGGCGGTCTTCGCACCGGTCGGGACGTGGTGGTCGCAGCGCTGCTCGGTGCCGAGCGCTTCGGCTTTGGGACTCTTCCTCTGTTGGCGCTGGGATGCAAGATGGTGCGGCAGTGTCACCTGAACACGTGCCCGGTGGGCATCGCCACCCAGGATCTGGAGCTCCGCGCCAAATACAACGGCTCGGTGGAGCAGGTGATCGTTCTGTTCCGCCATCTAGCTGAAGAGATCAGGCACCACCTCGCCTCGATAGGTGCTCGCACGATCGACGAGATCATCGGTAGGGCGGACCTGCTCAGACCCATCGACATTGCTCATCCTCTGGCCCACGACCTGGCAGCGATGCTGATCAGTGCGCAGGGTCGTCGTCGCCACGATGGATACAAGAAATTCCCGGCTTCCCGTCTCTCCGAACGGATCGCCCTCGACACCGTCGATGCCGTCAAGACCGGTGAGGCCGTCGAACTCAACTACCCGATAGAAAATACCGACCGCACCGTTGGCGCCCGTCTCTCGGGTGAGATTGCCGCGCTCTATGGAGACGAAGGGCTTCCCGAGGACACCATCAGGATCCGGCTGAACGGGACCGCCGGCCAGAGCTTCGGAGCATGGCTCATCAACGGGATCAACCTCGATCTGCGGGGTCCGGCCAACGACTATGTCGCCAAGGGGATGGCAGGCGGCATCCTCTCGGTCAGCCCGAATCGTGCGGTCGGCCTTCCCCACGCTGCCGGGAACGCCGTGCTCTACGGGGCTACGGGCGGCCGACTCTTCCTCGCAGGGCGAGCAGGGCAACGTTTCGCGGTCCGCAATTCAGGGGCCACCGCGGTGGTCGAGGGCGTGTCCGATCACGCCTGTGAATACATGACGGGCGGAATCGTCGTCGTGCTCGGTGACGTCGGCCGGAACTTCGCGGCGGGGATGACCGGTGGCATGGCGCTGGTCTGGGACCCGAAGTTGGCCCTAAAGGCGAAACTCGCCGACACCGCTCCCGCAGCCCGACGGCCCCAACCGGACGAGCTCGACCTTCTCAGGTCACTCGTCGAGGAGCACTACGAGCGGACCTCGAGCCCGATCGCGGGCAAGCTTCTCGAGGCCGAAGATGGTTTCGTCGATTTCTGGGTGGTCGAGCCAACCGGCGACCTCGATCACCCCTCCGAAGTCATCGTCGATCTGGGCGATAAGGCAGACGTAGGGGACTGATCAACCGTTCTGTGCGGGTTTGCCCTGACCCTGTGTTGGTAAACCCGCACAGAACGGTGGTCAGCGGTTCTCCAGCGCCTCGATGAGCTGGGGGAGGATCTTGTGGACGTCGCCGATTATCCCGAGGTCGGCGACACCGAAGATCGGTGCATCCGGGTCTTTGTTGATGGCGATGATGGTCCCGGCATCCTTCATCCCGACCAGGTGCTGCATCGCCCCCGATATGCCGGCAGCGATGTAGATGTTGGGTTTGACTGTCTTTCCGGTCTGCCCGACCTGTTTGGCGTAGGGAACCCACCCTGCGTCGACTATGGCCCGGGTGGCCCCGGTGGCGGCACCCAGTGGCTTGGCGACCTTCTCGATCAGTTCGTAGGCATCGGCCGAGCCCAACCCTCGTCCTCCTGAGACGACGATCGTGGCGTCCCCGAGTTGAGGGCCCTCTCGCTCCTCGACATGAGATGCGGTCACCCTGGCTTCCGACCCACCGGTGTCGGGGAGGACGAGGGGCGTGATCGCGGGGGGTCCCCCTCCAGAGGGAGCGGCGGCAAACGACTTGGGCCGCACCAGGACGATGTGAGGGGCGGCCGACATCGCGGCAGTGGCCACCTGGGCGCCACCGAAGATCTCGTGGTCGGTTTCGACGCCATCTTCGGTGATTCTGACGTCGGTGGCGTTGGAGAGGACCCCGACTCCGAGCCTGGCGGCTAGACGGCCCGCGACGTCGCGGTCGGTGTATGCCTGGCCAAACAGAATGAGGTCGGGAGATTCCTCGGCTGCCTTTTCGGCAAGGGCCGCTGCAACGGGCGCCGAGGGAAGCCTCTCACCGGAGTCGACATGGAACACTCTTGTAGCACCGTGGTCACCGAGAGCAGCAAAGGCCTCATCGTCACCGGCACCGAGATAGATAGAGGTCACGTCACCTAGATCCCGTGCCTTGGTCAACAACTCGAGACCCAGCGTCGAGGGAGAACCATTGGTCTCTTCGACGAATACCCAGATGTTCGCCATCTAGATCACCTTCCTCTGCTCGAGCAAGGAGATGATCTCGGCAAACGCCTGACCCTCGTCCTCGATCTTTCGCCCCGCTGACCGCTCGGGTGCCTCTGTGATCGAAACCACCTCCTGGCCAGCTGACGAATCGACACCGAGGTCACTCAGCGAGAGGCTGTCGACAGGCTTCTTCTTCGCATCCATGATCCCCTTGAATGTCGGGTATCTGGGTTCCACGACACCCGCTGTCACAGCCACTAGAGCCGGCAGATCGGCTGAAACTACGTCGTAACCCTCGAGAGTCTGACGGTGGATGGTCACCGCAGATCCATCGGTTTCGACCGAAGTCGCATAAGTCAGCGCCGGCGCATTCAACAACTCGGCCAGCATCTGGGGAACCACACCGGCGTAACCGTCTGTCGACTCGGTTCCGGCGATCACCAGATCGAATCCCTCGCGTTTAACGACTTCGGCGAGAACCCGCGCCGTGGTCAATGCATCGGAACCACGAAGTCCATCGTCCTCGACCAGAACTGCCTTGTCGGCCCCCATCGCCAGAGCCTGACGGATGCCCTGGGCGTTTCCGGCGGGCCCCATGCTCACCAGGGTCACCGACCCCTCGTTGGCTTGAGCCAGCTGAAGACCCATCTCCACCCCATACCGGTCGGTGTCGTCGAGCACCTGCTCGGACGGTCTCACCAACCAATTCGTGCCCTCTTCGAGCCGATACGGGGTAGCGGGGTCGGGAATCTGTTTGACACAGACGACGACCTTCATTTCCGCTATCTCCTCTAGATCGATTGCGTGGCGATGCTAACGGGAGCGGACACTATTGAGTATTCGCTCAAATTTCCGATCTATCGATCTGCTCCAGGACGAGTTGTCCGGCTGCGGGCCCTTCCTGTCCGATCGACCAGGCGCCGGCGAGTCGCTCGCGCTGCGCTTCCCACCTCGACCTATCGCCGAACCGCACGGTGGCCAAGGGGTCGCCAGCGTTCACCCGGTCGCCCAGCTTCGCATGCAGAGTCACGCCGACGCCATGGTCTATCTCGTCCTCTTTGCGCTCGCGCCCCGCCCCGAGACGGGTGGTGGCGAGCCCGATGGTCAGGGCGTCACATCTGGTGACATATCCCGTATCCGTGGCCAACAGCTGTTCGGTGTGAGGTGCCGAGTCGAGAAGCGAGGTGTCTTCGAGGACCGAGGGGTCCCCACCGTGCGCACGGGTCACCTCGACCAGCTTCTGCAGGGCCGACCCATCCGCAATCGTCTCCTCGAGACGGTCTCGGCCCCCATCGATCTCGGCGAGTTCGAGCATCCTCTCTCCGAGAGCCAGAGTGAGCTCAGTGACGTCCTCCGGGCCTTCGCCACGAAGCACAGCCACCGACTCGGCGATTTCATTGGCGTTGCCGACTTCGTTTCCCAAGGGCTGGTCCATTGCGGTGATCAACGCAACAGTCTTGACTCCACTTGCGGCGCCGATCCCCACCATCGTCCTGGCCAACTCGCGGGCTTCGTCGCGGGTCTTCATGAAGGCACCGGAGCCCGTCTTCACGTCGAGTACCAGGCCATCGAGCCCTTCGGAGAGTTTCTTGGACATGATCGAGCTTGCGATCAGCGGGATGGAGGGCACCGTGCCTGTCGAATCCCTGAGGGCATAGAGCTTTCGGTCTGCCGGGACCATCGTGTCTGACTGTCCGGCCATCACCAGATGGTGCTTCGTGAGGATCTCACGGAACCGTCCCTCGTCGAGACGGGGCTCGAAGCCCGGAATCGCCTCCAGCTTGTCTAGCGTGCCGCCGGTGTGCCCGAGGCCACGTCCCGACATCATCGGCACGGCTACTCCACAGACCGCCACCATCGGTGCCAGAGGAATCGAGATCTTGTCGCCGACACCACCGGTGGAGTGCTTGTCGATCTTGGGCGACGGTATGTCCGAGAAATCGAGGACATCTCCGGATTCGAGCATCGCCCTCGTCCAAACAGCGAGCTCGTCAGCGTCGAGCCCGTTCCAGACGATGGCCATCGCCATCGCAGCCATCTGGTAGTCGGGAACCCTTCCGTAGGTGTATGCGGATATCAGCCACTCGATGCCATCGGCGGGCAGCGCACGACCGTCACGCTTCATCTCGATCAGGTCGACAGCTGTGTGGGTCATCACGGTCAAGCTAGTGCTGGCGCAACATCGCCTGGAGATCGGGTAGACATTGCAGCGTGTCCCGACCCATCGACGACCTCGACTTCTCCCGTCGAGATGAGCCGGACCCGGGCAACGATCTGCGCCTACTTCTGATCGACTGGCTCCGCTACCAACGTCATGAGTTCCAGCGGAAGCTCCGAGACTTGAATCCTGAGCAGATGGCCGAATGGTCGGTACCTCCAGTCGAGCTCTCAGTCCTTGGACTGGTCAGGCACATGACTCAAATGGAGCACGTGTATCTGGGCTGGGGGCTCGGTGGGGGATTGCGGCGCGAGATCTACGGCGACGACGACTACGCGGGCGGTTCTGCGCAGAGCGTCGATGACGACTTGCGTCGCTACCTCGACGAGGTAGTCAGGGCTGATGCTGCCATCGCGAGGCTGCCAGACATCGACTCACCCGGTATTGGTCACGGCATGCCTCTTGGGGCGACGTTGATCAAGATCCTCGACGAGTACGCCTTGCACTCCGGTCAAGCCCACATGCTCAGGTTCGCTGCTCTCGGTGAAATGATCCGCTGAAGATCTGCACTTTGAGCAGGGTTATCGTGGCGATGTGGCCACATATCTCAGATACCCCCACATCCATGACGATCTGATCACGTTCGTAGCTGCCGACGACGTCTGGCTGGCGCCGGTGTCCGGTGGTCGGGCTTGGCGGATAACCGACGACAAACAACCGGTGCGCACGCCTCGCTTCTCACCCGATGGGAGCCATGTCGCATTTGTCTCGTTCCGAGACGGCCAACCTGAGGTGTTCTTGGTCCCTACCGACGGGGACGAGTCTCCTCGACGTCTCACCTGGTGGGGCGCAAAGAACACCCTCATACTGGGCTGGACCGAGGACGGCCGGGTGCTCGCCGCCTCTCACGCTGGTGAAAAGAACCTGCGCGATCTCGTGGTCAAGGCGGTCGCTCTCGACGGGTCTGTGGAGAGGCTGTCGTACGGTCCCGCTGGGGGCATCGCTGTCCGTGGCGATGGCGCAATCGCACTCGTAACACCGGGTTCTCGTCCGCCTGCGCAATGGAAGCGCTATAGAGGTGGAACCGCACCCAAGTTGTGGCTGGACCGCAGGGGGAATGGACGCTGGAAGCGTCTCCTTGGTGACGAACCGGCGTCGATAGTCGACCCGATGTGGATCGATGGGAAACTCGTCTTCGTATCGGATCGTGCTGCCCGACTCCCGGGCACGGCCGCAGAAGCCGGCGAACAGGCGAACCTTTGGATCTTCGACAAGGTCGACGGTGACCCTCGCCAGCTCACAGAGCAGGGTCCGGAACAGGGATACGTGAGGGACGCTTCCAGTGACGGGCACCGGGTCGTGTGGCACAGCCGGGGCCATATCTGGCTGCTCGACGGTCTCGACGCCACACCGGTCGAAGTCGAGATCAGCGTGCCGGGTGGTGCTCCGGAGCCCTTCCTCGCCAAACCGGCCAGGAACCTCACAGCTCTGCGTCCTGATGAAGGTGGCGATGCCAGTCTGGCGTGCTGGCGTGGCAATGTCTTCTGGCTCACCCACCGTGAGGGTCCCGCCCGAGCCCTGTTGGCCGACTCCAGCGTCAGGGCTCGAGAGCCGGTCGTCTTGGGCACTACCGGATACGGGGCTTTTGTCACCGATGCTGAAGGCGAGGACGGTGTCGAGATCCACCATCTCGTCGGCGAGGACAAATCCCGCCGGATCGCAGTCGGTGAGGTCGGGCGTGTCCTCAATCTCACCTCGGACCCGGCAGGGGAACGTCTGGGGGCGATAACTCACGACGGGAGGATCCTCACAATCGACGTCTCGGCTGGTGCCAAGAAGACCGTCGATGAGATCGCTCACTCACCGAGAGGTGAAGCCCTTACGCCGAGCTTTTCCCCTGACGGCCGCTACCTGATCTGGTCACAGCCGGCAACAATGGGTGCCGAGCTCCATCAGCTCATGATCTACGACACCTCGTCGAAGGGGGACGCAATCGCCCTCACCTCAGGGACGTATCACGACCACGACCCGGTTTTCACCGCCGATGGCAAGCACGTCGCGTTTCTCTCGGAGCGGACTTTCGACCCTGAGTACGACAGACACGAGTTCGGACTCACCTTCGCCAAGACCACCCGACCCTGGCTGATTCCACTTTCGGCATCGGAACCCCCGCCATTCGGGCCCAGTGCCGAAGGCTGGCGAATAAGTGCGACCAAGGAAGAGAAGGGTGACAAGGACAA
>DASTBQ010000092.1:0-2577 GCA_035711995.1 Acidimicrobiia bacterium
CGGTTCATCACCTCGTCGTACTTGAGGACGTTCTTGCGAATCTCGAAGTTCTGCGACTCGACCTGTCGCTGTGCCCGCTCGATCGCCTTGGACACCATGTTTGCCTCGATCGGCTGGTCTTCGGGAATGCGGAGACGGTCCATGATCCCGGTTACCCACTCACCCTGGAACCGGCGCATCAGGTCGTCTTCGAGCGAGAGATAGAACCTGGACTCACCCGGGTCGCCCTGACGTCCGGACCGACCTCTCAGCTGGTTGTCGATCCGACGTGACTCGTGCCGTTCGGTGCCCACCACGTACAGCCCCCCGGCGTCGATCACGGCCTGTTTGTCTGGTGCGATCTGCTCCTCGAACTCCTGGGTGAGCTTGCGCTCCAGCTCGTCATAAGAGGGGTCGTCGTGAGTGATGCCGCGTTTCTTCAATTCGGATCGGGCCATCCCATCGGGGCTACCCCCGAGCTTGATGTCGACCCCGCGACCCGCCATGTTGGTGGCCACGGTCACCGCGCCGGGGCGCCCGGCCTGGGCGATGATGTCCGCCTCCCGCGCGTGGTGCTTGGCGTTCAGCACCTCGTGCTTGATGCCTCGATGGGCCAGCTCTTTCGACAGCCGCTCCGACTTCTCGATCGAGACGGTGCCGAGCAGGATCGGCTGCCCGTCGGCCACCCGGGCCCCGACGTCCTCCACGACCGCCGTGTATTTCCCGTCCTCGCTCTTGTAAACAAGGTCGCTCTCGTCATCGCGGGCCACGGGCTGATTGGTAGGGACGGCGATCACCTCGAGGGAGTAGATCTGGGCCAGCTCGGCCGCCTCGGTCTCGGCGGTACCGGTCATCCCGGCCAGCTTCTCGTAGAGCCGGAAGTAGTTCTGCAGTGTGATGGTGGCGAGGGTCTGGTTCTCGTCCTTGATGGCCACACCCTCCTTGGCCTCGATCGCCTGGTGGAGGCCTTCCGAGTAGCGCCTCCCCTCGAGCACCCGTCCGGTGAACTCGTCGACGATCTTCACTTCGCCATGGTCGATCAGGTACTCGATATCGCGCTGATAGAGCTCCTTTGCCTTGAGCGCGGCCTCGAGATGATGGACGAAGTCGACGGCGGCGTGGTCGAACAGGTTCTCGACATTGAGCATCTGCTCCACGCGGGCCACGCCCTGCTCGGTGGTCAGCACCTGACGCTTGCGCTCGTCCACCTCGTAGTCGGCGTCCTTCTGGAGGCGGTTGGCGATCTTGGCGAAGTCCCGGTACCACTTTGCGCTGTCTGCGACCCGACCCGAGATGATGAGCGGTGTCCTCGCCTCGTCGATGAGGATCGAGTCCACCTCGTCGACGATCGCATAGACGTGGCCTCGTTGGACCCGGTCCTGGGCACGCATCGCCATGTTGTCGCGCAGGTAGTCGAAGCCGAACTCATTGTTGGTGCCGTAGGTGATGGCGGCCGCGTATGCGGGCTGTCTCTCCGCAGAGCTCATCCCGTTCTGAATGAGGCCGACGTCGAGGCCGAGGAACCGGTGGACGGCACCCATCCATTCGGCGTCACGTGATGCCAGGTAGTCGTTGACCGTGACCAGATGCACCCCTCTCCCGCCGAGGGCGTTGAGATAGGCGGGCATCGTCGACACCAGAGTCTTGCCCTCGCCCGTCTTCATCTCGGCGACCATCCCCCTGTGCAGGGCGGCGGCACCGATCACCTGAACGTCGAAATGGCGCTGACCGAGGACACGTTTGGCGGCCTCGCGGACGGCAGCGAAGGCCTCGACCTGGAGGTCGTCGAGTGATTCGCCCGCCTCGGCTCGGCCGCGGTATTCGGTTGTCTTGGCAGCTAGATCCTGGTCGGAGAGGGCTTCGAACCGGGGCTCGGCGTCATTGACAGCGGCGACGATGCCTTGGAATTGCTTGAGCGTCTTTCCTTCCCCGGCGCGCAGGACCTTGGAGAAGAGTGGCATGAGAGACCGATTCTATTGAATCGGGCGTTGTACGTCCTGGGTCCTACCTGTCAGGAAGCCGACCTGCCGCGTTACACGAAGACGTGAAACAAGCTCATCGAACCTCGATGAGCCCCTCCCTCTGGGCCCAGTTGACCGCCTCGAACCGCGACTTCAGCCCCAGTTTGTCCAGGACGTTCCGGACGTGGTTTCGCACCGTGTTCTCCGAGATGTAGAGCTCGGAGGCGATCTCCCGGGATGTCTTGCCCGCACCCACGTAGGCCAGGATCTCGAGCTCTCTCCCCGTCAGCTCCGGGCTTCGTGCCACCGCCTCTCCGTGATGCCTCAGGAGGTCCCGGAGCGCGGAGAACAACTTCCCGCCCATCGCCGGCGACACGGCGGCTCCCCCGGCCAGCACATCCTGCATGGCGGCCACCAGCCGCGGCAAAGGTGTGTCCTTGGTCAGGTACCCGGAGGCACCGGCTTTCACCGCGGCGAGCAGATCCTTGGATGATTCGCTCGAAGTGAGGAGAACCACACGGCAGGTGGGGCTCGCCTTGAGGATGGCACCGAGCACTTCTATCCCCGACATGCCCGGCATCAACAGGTCGAGCATCACCAGGTCCGGCTGATGCTCACGAGCCATGTCGATGGCTCT
>DASTBQ010000093.1:0-10517 GCA_035711995.1 Acidimicrobiia bacterium
GTACGACCGCAACCAGGCAGGTCTGGGGTGGATGCTGGTGTCCGGTCTCGTCCTCGCCCTGGCTGCGGTGTCGCTCGCGATGGAGCGCAGGGGGGACACGGGTAGGGCGCGGGACGACGAAGGACATCCCCTGGCCAGGAAGACACTCACGCTCGCAGTGGTGACCTCGCTGGTGCTGACCGTCAGTGCCATAGCCCTCGCCAGTAACTCGAGCCTGTGGGTCGACGAATACGGGAATGCTCCCTGGCAGGGCCATGGAGCGGGCGGGTACGGCGATGGTCCAGGTGGGAGTTCCTTCGATGGTCTCGTCGACTTGCAGCAGCGCATCCTCACCCCGACCGCTGAATCAGTCTTCACTGCGAACTTTGGGATTGGAGCTCCCGACCCGACATCGGTCTACTGGAGGGTGGAGACACTCGATACCTTCGACGGGGAGACCTGGGATCGTTCCGACAGAGGCACCAATCCCCTGGAGCGCGACGGGCCGGTGGCGAATGTCTGGGACGCGTACCAGGGAACGAGGTTCGACTTCAGCACAAACGTCGTGGTCGCCGATCTGGTTTCGCAAGTGGCGCCTACTCCTGGTGTGCCGGTCGGAATCGGGGATCCACCCGAAGCAGGCAACGGGCGTCCGCTCTCTCACTTCACCGTCACTTCTGATTCAGCGATCGTCGCCCAGCCCGGCCTGGGCAGGGACGACAGCTATCAGGTGAGATCGCTATACCCTGACATCGCCGCCGATCTCGGCGCCCTGGCCACCGGAGAAGATGGGTCACTCACACCGATGTTCGCTGCGGCAGCCGCGGCGGGTGACTTCCCACACGAAGCGGACAGCCGGCAGGGAGCCACACCGCCTCCCGATCTGGAACGATATCTCGCGTTGCCTCAGTTGCCGGGCGGGATAGAGAGCAGGGCCCGTGCCGAGACGTTCAGAGCGACAAGCGATTTCGAGAGGGCGTTCATCCTCGAGGAGTTCTTCAGGACGACCGGGGATTTCACGTATTCGATCGAGGTCTCGACAGGGCACGACTCTCTCCGGCTCGAAGATTGGCTCAACGACACCACCTCGCAGAACTACCGCACCGGCTACTGCGAGCAGTTCGCGGCGGCGATGGCGGTCATGGCCCGGACCCTCGACATCCCGTCACGGGTCGTCTGGGGCTTCACACCCGGAAGTGTCGAGACCGACGAGAACGGCCAGGAGTATGTGGTGGTTCGTAATCGCAACGCCCACGCCTGGGTCGAGATCTGGCTCGAGCCGGTGGGGTGGGTGGCCTTCGACCCAACTCCGAGACGGGAGGGAGATGCATACGCAGAACAGCCGGCCTCCATCACGGCGGGTCTGGCCAGCGACGAATACCTCCCCGGCGATGAGGAGACGCCGGGTGTCACTCCCCCGCCCGTGATCGGCTCGCCCGACGAGATCCCGGAGTTGATCGACGACGCCCCACAGGCGCTCAGCGGAGCCGGTCCACGCTGGTGGCTGGTCGGGGTCCTCGTTGCCGCCCTGCTCGCGGGGGCCATCCCGATATACAAACGGGTGAGGAGACGTCGTCGTCTCGAACGGATCCGAAAGGGCGACGTGACCGCGGCGTGGGACGAGATAGTCGACAGGCTGGCCGACCTCGGCGAACCCGTATCCGACACCATGACGCCCCTCGAGGTGGCGCGGGCGAGGGACATCGCACTGCTTCCCCTCGCTTTGAGCTATGGAGCCTCGATCTACGGGGGGCGGGAGGGGACGGCCCGGGAATCAGATTTGTTCGGAGCGGAGCTCTGGCTCGACAACCACTACGACACCGGACGTCGGGTCAGGGCCGCGATGAGTCTCAGTTCCCTGGTGCCCAGGAACTGACGAGATCAGGAACCCGAGGCGCGTCGTTCCTCTTCGATGTCGTCTTCGACACGGCGAAGCATCGTGAGGAACTTGTCCCTGTCCAGCTCGAATCTGGAGACGTCTTCCTCGACCTCGTGGACCATGTCGTCTATGGCCACGAAGAAAGCCATCTGACCCTGGAGGAGAGCGTCCATCAACTCGCCCTCATCGCTGCTCACCTTGAAGATCGTTTGTCCATCCGTGACCAGCTTCACCTCGGAGAGGTGCTGCTCCATGTCACCCTCGCGACGCAGATAGTCCCAGGCTCGTCGCACCCTCTGCAGTGACATCCCGTTGTCGAGGAGGCTGCGGACCACCTTGAGAGCCACGAGGTCCCTGAAGGAGTAGAGACGTCGGACACCGGGACGACCTCCGGTGTGCTGCAACGAAGGCTGGACGAGCCCCACCTTGTCCCAATAGCGCAACTGGTGGTGGGTGCAGTTGGCTAGCCGGCATGCCTGCTCGGCTGTGAATGCTTGCTCCACTCTGTCCTTCCCAAAAAACCTCGCTGGACGAACCGGGGCATGGTTCGTCTGTGTTCCTACCGACCGGCACCAGCCCAGGGAGACGACCGACGGGGCGGGAACACTAGCGACTTCTGAGCGTGCCCGCAGGTTGGGTGGGATGCCCTATTCGGGGAGCGAGTCGTCGGTTTCCATCGAGTGCGAGGACCACCCGCGAAGCCTCAGCGCGTTGACGAGAGAGGTGGCAGAAGCCACCAGAAGAGCGAAGCCGGCGACTGCCACCCACAGGATGTCGACATAGGCGATGACGATGGCCAGTCCGGCGATCACACCCAGCATCGAGAGCTTGACACCAAATCGGGCGGGGCGCTCGATCTTCTGGACTGCCCGGGCCAACTCGGGATCTTCGGCGTAGAACTGCCGCTCGATCTCAGCGAGGATCCGTTGCTCTTTGTCATCAAGTGGCATTCGGTTCACCAACACCCGACTCGGCGGGTGTTCACCTGAAACAATACACCGCCCGACGAGTCAGGCATCAGGGTTGATACCCCGAATGATCGGAATCTTCACCACCGGCCAGCCGGGCCGGTTTGACTGCCATCTCCCCGAACTTCGTCCTCACCTCGGCTACCGCGTCCTCGACACGATTCCAGTTCTCATCAGAGGAGAGGTCGAGCTGGGTGGGTGTTTCTGCCGGCTCGAGACCTGTGGCCCCCAGACCAAGGAGACGCACCGGGTCGTTGCGCCCTCGCTCAGCGGCCAACTCCAGCGCTATCCGGTAGATCTGTCGGGAGCCGTCGATCGCCGCCGGCCCGGTGTGAGATCTGGTCACGGTGGCAAAGTCGGCGAAGCGGACCTTGAGAGTGATGGTCCGCCCCCTGATACCGGCCCGGCGCAGCCTCGACGACAGACGTTGCGAGTGTGCCAACAACGCAGTTTCGATGAGGTGAGCCGACGCCAGGTCCTCGTCGTAAGTCTCTTCGACGGATATCGACTTGGCGGAGCTGTCCGGGACAACAGGTCGTGGGTCTATCCCGTTCGCCAGGTCGAACAGATGGCGGCCCTGAGTCGGCCCGACGGCGCTGGTGAGACTGCTCAACGGCAGAGAGGCGATGTCACCGATCGTCTCCACCCCGAGACGGGCGAGAGCGGCCTGAGTGGCGGGACCCACCCCCCAGAGAGCCGACGCAGGGAGAGCGGCGAGGAAGCGATCCTGTTCATCAACCGCAACGTGACGCATACCGTCTGGTTTCGCTGACTCGGACGCCAGCTTGGCCACGAACTTGACCGACGCGATGCCAACCGAGGCCGGCAGGCCCAATTCGGCACGGAGCCGGGACCTGATCGTCTCGGCGACCTGGATCGGAGACTCGAAGTGGAGGCGAAGCCCGCTCACGTCGAGAAATGCCTCGTCGAGACTCAGTCCTTCGACGTGAGGGGTGATCGATCTGAACACAGAGAAGACCTCAGCCGACACGTCTCCGTACCTGCTGTGGCGTGGGCTGACCACGACGAGTTGGGGACACATGCGTCGCGCGGTGGACATCGGTTGAGCCGATGTGATCCCGAACTCCCGAGCTTCGTATGACGCAGATGCCACCACCCCACGGGGCCCGGCTCCTCCCACCACGACAGGTCTCCCTCTCAGAGACGGATCCTCGAGACGCTCCACCTCGACGTAGAAGCTGTCCATGTCGACATGCAGGATCGACTCGCCCCACGTCCCGGCAGCGAGCCGACGAGAGTCGCTCACTGCGACAGCGACCATCTCGGCTGTGGCGCAGCCAACAGACAGTGAACGACAGCGATCGCGAAGACGACGGCGAGCATGGTCGAAGCCGCTGTATACGTTGCGATCAAACCGGGCAGGCAGATCTCGAGGACGAATCCCTGGGCGAGGTTGGCGGCCGCCATAGCTCGGAGAGTAGGCGTCGAATGGCCGTCTCACAGTTACCTGGTGTTGCCGCCGGGAGCCGCCAAACTACCCCCGGTATGGCCGCCCTCGTTCATCTGGTTCGTCACGCTGAAGTCGACAACCCCGACCATCTGGTCTGCGGGTCCTTGCCCGGCTTCGACCTCTCCCCCCACGGGCTGGAGCAGGCCCGTCGCGTTGGTCGCTACCTCGGGCCGCGCGCCGTCGTGGCGATCTGGTCGTCACCGCAGCGACGAGCCCTGAGGACAGCCGAAGAGATCGCGGGCCGAAGCGGGGTTCCGGTTCGGGTGCACCAGGATCTCACCGAATGGAGTCTGATGGACCGCTGGCAAGGAAACCCTTGGAACACCATCTCGTCGCGATATCCGGGAGAGCTCGAGGCGTATCTGGAAGACCCGACCAGGCTCGAGTTCGTCACCGAACAACTGGCAGCGGTGGCGGAGCGTGTTTCTGCGGTGGCCCGCTCGCTGGATGCCGAGCACCCGCACGGGGATGTCGTGATCGTGTCTCATCAAGACGTCATCCAGGCAGGCCGGCTTCACCTCACCGGGGCCGCCCTGTCGGGTCTCCATGACGAGCCACCTGCAGCGGGCGGAGTCGTCTCCCTGCGCCCTGGACCAACGTGGCGGGAGGAAACGTCGTGGCAACCTGGTGACACTCCCCGGTTCGGGGAGAAGTCAGACCTGCGAGTTGTCGAAGATCAAGGCCCGGCGCCGGCATGAGCCGCGTTGGGCCCGCTTCGCCTTGACCCTCCGCCGCTGGCAGACTTTCGCTCAGTGAAGACTGCCTTGCTCGCAGGTACGACACAGCTGGCCTCTCTCGCCTGGACGGTGGCGTTGATAGTCGACCCCACCCCACTCGAGGCTCTACCCGCTCTGATCACGGGTGTCGGGATCGTGGGCATGTCCACAGTTGCCGTCGTTGGGATGGTGGCTGTGGGTGGACGCTGGGCGCACCGTCTCGCACTTGCCACACTCGTGCTGACCGTCGTCATCGCCCTGATCCGACCGGTGGACTTCGTCTGGTATGTGGCTATCGCTCTGACCGCCTTGTCGTTTGTTGAGTTGCTGTCCCCGACGGTGACGAGATCGATCCGCAAGCTGCCATCAGCGTCAGGACCCCCACCCCGAGCGGTGGCTCCGGCTCTGCTCCTCCTGGCGGCACCTGCGGTTCTGGGGCTGCTGGGCAACGACGCAGCGCCCTGGGCGCTGGCAATCGTCGCCTTGTCCGCCCCCTGCGTGGCCCTGCTCTACAGCCGGGTTTTCCCGGGAGGGTTGATCGCGATCCGTCTGTTCTGGCCGCTCATCGCAATCGCATTCTCGCCGTGGCTGGGATGGTGGGCAGGGTCGGCTGCGGTGCTGTTGGCCGTCACCGTGGCGGTCATGGCATGGCACGGATCGGTCAAGGCCTCGTTTCACCCTCCTCACGAGACCGGGACCACCTACCCGATCCCACCCGAGCTGGCGCCACCTGAGGTCCTCGACGCGGCGCAGATCGATGAACGGGGCAATCCTCGTTGAGGAGAAGGGCTCCAAACCCCTGGATCGCAATTCCCGCTCTGGCGCTCGGTGTCCTCGCTGGGATCCTGGGATGGGTGGTTACCGACGCGAGTTGCCGTCAGCCCGACTCAGCCGGAGCGGTCGGATCGTGCAATGGCTGGGCGGCGCTCTTCGCCATTGTCTCGTTCCTGGCCGTGACCATCGGCGTGACGGTCTTGCTGGTGCTCGTCTACCGCAGTCTCGGGGAATGGCGGGAGCGTCAATGACTCCGGTTGGCCAGGGTCAACTCACTTTCTGATAGACGAGGTCGATAGCCTGGCCGACCGTCACGATCGATTCGGCCTCCTCGTCGGGGATCTTGACGTCGAACTCGTCCTCGAGTGCCATGAGCAACTCGACGACACCAAGACTGTCGACATCCAAGTCCTCTTCGAAGTGAGCGTCGTCGTTGATCTTGGAGGCATCCAGTCCCAACTCGGATACCAGAACCCCGGTGAGACGCTCCGATACTTCGTTTCTTTCCATTTCCTTCTCTCTCCTTGCGTTTGTGTGGGGGAACTTACAACGTCAGACCGCCATCGACCGAGATCACCTGCCCGGTCACGTACGAGGCGGCCTCCGAAGCCAGGAAGGTGACCATCGCCGCCACCTCGTGAGGCTCGCCGAATCTGCCAAGACTCACCGATTCGATCGCTGCCTTCTTGGCATCTTCGGGGAGGTCGCGGGTCATGTCGGTGGAGATGAATCCGGGGGCGACGACATTGGCGGTGATGCCCCGTGAGCCGACCTCCTTCGAAATCGACTTGGTGAAGCCGATGATGCCCGCCTTAGACGCTGCGTAGTTCGACTGACCCGCGTTGCCAACGATCCCCGCCACCGAAGCTATCGAGATGATCCGACCCCACCTGGCCCTCAACATGGCCCTCATGGCCAGCTTGGTACAGAGGAACACCGAGCGCAGATTGGTCTCGATCACTTCGTCGAAGGCATCGGGACTCATTCGGAGGAGGAGGTTGTCGCGGGTGACTCCTGCGTTGTTGACGAGGATCAGAGGAGAACCCAACTTGGCTTCGATGGTCGAGAACATCTCGTCGACGGCCCCGGCATCTCGGACATCGGCCTGGAGCGCTATCGCCTCACCGCCACCGTCTGTGATCGAGGCGACCACCTCTTCGGCGGCGGCGCCGTTTGAGGCGTAATTGACAGCCACCTTGTGCCCTGACTCGGCAAGGGCCAACGACATAGCACGACCGATCCCTCGAGAGCCGCCGGTGACGAGTGCAATTCGCTCTACTGGATCTGCTGTCACGTCTGCTTCTCCGGCAAGCCGAAGAAGTCGAAGTTGGGCTGGAGCAGCTCCAGGGTGTCCCGATCGGGTGGGGGCAGGGCAGCATCGGACTCACCGAGCGGTTCGACACGGTCGCCCCACTTGTATACGGCCGAGCCCCAGCTGAGGCCACCACCGAATGCGGTGAAGACGATGGTGTCACCGGGCTGGATTCGACCCTCCTCGAGCGCCTCAGTGAGTGCCACCGGGATGGTCGCCGCCGAAGTGTTCCCGTACGAGTGGATGTTGACGTAGACCTTGGAGTCGGCCAGACCAAGTCGACGTGCGGTCGCGTCGATGATACGGACGTTCGCTTGATGTGGGATCAGCAGATCGACGTCTTCGACACCGATCCCGGCCTGTCTCATTGCATTCACCGATGACTCACCCATCTTGGTGACGGCACGTCTGAAAACTTCCTGACCCTCCATACTCAACCCACTCTGGCGGGGGTCGGGATGGGTCCTGTCGCCATGGGTCCCGTCGACGGGGGTTTCCAAGATGTGGTAGACCGACCCGTCGAGACCGAGGTCGGATGAGAGGAGCCCACTCTCCCCGTCACTCGGCTCGAGTACGACGGCACCGGCACCATCCCCGAAGAGAACGCAGGTTGTGCGGTCTGTGAAATCCATCACGTAATGCAATTTCTCGGCGCCTATCAGTAGGACTGTCTTGTTGGTGCCACCTCTGATCATGTTCGTGCCCACGACCAGCCCGTAGACGAAACCCGAGCAGGCCGCGTTCAAGTCCATCGCAGCGCACTCGAGCGCGCCAATCTTCTTCTGCACGATGGAAGCCGCCGAAGGAATCAGCGAATCTGGAGTGCAGGTGGCCAACAGGAGCAGATCGACGTCCTGAGGGGTTTTGCCCGCGGCGGCCAGGGCTCGCAGGGCTGCGACCGAAGCCATGTCCGATACTTCGACATGGCTTATGCGACGCTCCTTGATCCCGGTGCGGGCGCTTATCCACTCGTCAGAGGTGTCGATTATCTGCTCGAGGTCGTGGTTGGAGAGGACGTTCGGGGGCATGCACTTGCCCCAACCGGTGATCTGTGCTGTCTTCATGGGGGGTTCCTGAGTCATCCCATGGTAACTATCGAATCGGCCACGCCGGGGATGTCGGCAAGACTCGACACAACGTGAACAGTGGCTCCCTCCACGGTGCGCTTCGCCATTCCGGCGGTGACGTCACCGGGGCCGACGTGGACGAAGGTGTCGATGCCGGAATCCGCCATGTCGAGGAGGCTCTCCTCGAACCTGACGGTTGAGACCACCTGCTCGGCCAAGACGTCGGCCAGAGCGCCCACCTCATGGGGCCGCGCAGTCGTGTTCGACCACACCGGGAAACTGGGTGAGCCGAGGTCGACACCCGACAGGGCGTCGAAGACCTGTTGGGAGGCAGGTTCCATGAACCAGGAGTGGAATGCACCAGCCACCTTGAGTGGGATCACCCTCCTGACACCGAAGTCACGTCCGTTCCCAACCAACCACTCGATGTCGTCGGCCGATCCTGCCACCACCACCTGGCCTGGAGCATTGAGGTTGGCCACCTGGAGTCGTCCCCCGTTGGCGATGCTGCTCTCGATTGTCTCTGTGATGGCATCGGCATCGGCCCCGATCAGAGCCGCCATGCCGGATGGGTGGAGGGCTGCTGCAGCGGCCATCGCATGGCCACGACGTGTCACGACCTCGAGAGTGTCCGAGAACGTCATGACCCCAGCGGCACAAAGCGCCGTGTACTCCCCCAACGAGTGACCCGCTGCTCCGGCGACGTCGCCCCCCAACGCCTCTCGAAATTCGGTCCACAGGGCATAGGAGATCGCGAACAGGGCTGGCTGGGCGTGCTCGGTGAGTGTCAACTCGTCCTCCGGCCCCTCCAGGCACATCTCACGGAGAGACCAGCCCAAGGTTTCGTCTGTGGTCTTCCCGAGTAGGTCTTCGTGACGTGAGAACAGGTCCGCTCCCATCCCGACGTGCTGACTCCCCTGACCCGGGAAGAGGACGGCGACGCTCATCGTTGGGTTCCGACCCCTGCGCGGACGCTCGGGTTACGCCAGCGCTGCGAAGAGACGGTCGACATCGTTGTCGTCGACGTCACGGTGGGTGACGAGTCTCCACCCCCCCTTGATCGGGGGGTTCGCCTTGATGTTCGCCTTGCTCAATCGTTCCGAGACCTCGGGCCAATCCATGCCCAACGCCGCGAAACCGATCAAGACGAGGTTCGTCTCCACGTCACCCGGTTCAATAGACCCCGGGTAGCGCTCGGCGAGGCCGACCGCGAGCTTCTGGGCCAGCTGATGGTCTTCGACGAGACGGGCACGTTCGGCGAGACCGATGCGCGCCGCGGCGGCGATCACTCCGGCCTGTCTCATCGCACCACCCATGCGCTCCCGGAGGTACCTGATCTCGTCGATGGTGTCCTCGGCGCCACACACGATGGAGCCGATCGGGGCTCCGAGCCCTTTCGAGAAGCAAAACTGGATCGTGTCGGCCTGGGCTGCCCACGCCGGACCGTCGATGTCGGTAGCGGCCACTGCGTTCCAGATCCGGGCACCGTCGATGTGGATGGCGAGACCGTGGGACCGGGCCCGGGCCGATGCGGCCTCCATGATCTCGAAGGGGATGACCCGACCACCCGAGAGGTTGTGGGTGTTCTCGAACGTGAGCAATCCGATTCGTGGGAAGAACCCGGCGAGTTCCATCGCATCGTCGACGTCTTCTGGGTGGATCTGACCACCGGGCCGCTCCACGGTGCGGAATGCAACGCCCGACAACGCCTGAGCGGCTCCGGCCTCGATCGACCGGAGGTGGCTGGCCCCGTTGGCGAGTACTTCCTGACCAGGGACGGTATGGAACATGATCGACAGCTGATTCCCCATGGTGCCGGTGGGGACGTAGATCGCCGCCTCTTTGCCCACCGCCTCGGCGGATTCCTCTTCGAGGAGGTTGACGGTGGGATCGTCGTGGTATACGTCGTCGCCGAGCGGTGCCGATGCCATCGCCTCGAACATCGCGGGTGTGGGTCGGGTGACGGTATCGGATCGGAAGTCTGCCAGACCATCGGAGAAAGCCATGAGGGAATGCTAGGACTGGCCGACGGCAGTGGCTAACGCCTCTCCAGCACCTTCCTCCGGCAACCGTGGCGGTCTGTCAGCCGCTGAGACGGTCGATTATCTGACCAAGACGTTTCGGAACGATGTTCCGCGATATCGCCACGACGTCCCGGACCAGCGCGAGCAGATCGCCCGGACCATCCCAATGCTCTTGGACGATGTCATGTCCGGAACGCTCGATCAGCGAGTCGATCGCGAAGAGGACGATCACCACGTCATCGGCCCATCCCACGACAGGTATCACCTCCGGGATGAGATCGATCGGGCTGACCACGTAGGCAAGGGCCAAACCGAGTGTGATCTTGG
>DASTBQ010000094.1:0-3438 GCA_035711995.1 Acidimicrobiia bacterium
CTCTGGAGTTGGCTTCCGCTGCCATCGGGCCGGGTTATGAACCCGATCTCGACAGGCTCGCCCGCTGCTGCAGTGTCGTCCATGTCGGCCGGAAGAAGGACGCCTGCCTGGATGGCCCCCCGCTCCACGGCGGAGGTGATGGCGTCTTCGGTCTCGAACTCCGTGATGTCTATCGATTCCGAGTCGGCCAACCTGGAGGCGATCTCGGTCGAGATCTGACCATCGTCGGACTGCTGCACCCCGACCACCGGGGAGAACCCACCACCGAACTGGACCCCGATCAACAGCACCAGGGCCAGGGGGAAGATGAACACGAAAAAGATGTTGCTTCTCTCCCTGATCATGCGTTTCAGGTTGAACCATGCGATCGAGAGCTCTTTCATCGTGACAGCCTTCGGCGCAGCAAGAAATAGGAGACAGTCCCGGTGATCAGGGCGAAGATCATCATCGCTGCCGCCGCAGGCAGGGCCGCGGTCCAAGGGGCGTCGGAGCTGAGCTCGGCGAGCCCGAACATGAACCAGGCATGCGGCGTCAGATAGGTGAGTGAGGCGAGGAACCCACCCGTTGCTGCGATGGGGAAGAAGGTTCCGCCCAGCATCCCGAGTATCACTGCGATGATCGCACCCAGGTTTTCCGCCCCCTCCGGTGTCTTGGCGATCGAGGCGACCAGACCCATGATCCCGATGGCGGCCAGCACCGCACTGATCACCAGCAGAGCGACTCCCAGAGGCGCCCCCCAGGTCGCCTCCATGAGAAGAGCAGTCACCACGATCAGGACCGTCATCGCCACCACACCGAGGACGAAAGACAGAATCCCCTTCCCCGCGATCACCGAGAACCTCGGGATCGGTGCGGCCATCAATCGGGCCAGAGTGCCCTCCCGGTCTTCCTCGAGCAGACCCACGACTCCATACTGCACCGTGAAGAAGAGGAAGAACACCGCCATGCCGGCGGCGAAGTAAGTGGGGGGGTCGAGCTGCTTGGTGGTCGCCGACATGTCGACCACTGCAAATGAGTCGGCAGCCGTGGCCGGGTCGGTCGACAACCCAGCGATGAAGGCTGGATCGACCTGCACACCTTCTACCGTGGCAGTGGTGGCGACAGCCAACTGACTGGCCCCCACGCCCGATGAGAACTGCTCGGCGAACGAAGCGGCAATCTGGGTCGAGGTGGGCTCGTCGACGTCGCCAACGATGTCAATGGTGGCCGATTGATTGGCGAACACGGCCCGCTCGAGACCCTCCGGAATCACGAAGAAAGCGTCTATCTCACCGTCTTCGAGGGCGGCCGTGGCCTGGATCCGCCCCTCGAAGGCTGCCATCTCGAGCACTTCTTCGGCCTCGGCCTCTTCCAGCACCGAGACGAAAGCGGCTGAGACCCCTGATCCGTCCTCGTCGACCATCCCGTACGAGAGCCCGAGACCGTCTCCGGACGTTGCCGGACCAAAGACGAGATAGAAGATGTAGGCGAGGACCAGTGGAGCCAGGATCCCGAGAATGAACGCAGATCGATCCCGAACCCTCAGCCTGAGGTCTTTCCCCGCGATGCGGAGTGCTGCACCCATGTTCAGTCCCTCAGTGCCTTCCCTGTGACGTGGAGGAACACGGCCTCGAGGTTGGGCTCCTCCAGCTCGACACCTGTCACCGTCCCTCCGGAGTCGGTGACTGCAGCCAGGAGCTGGGGCAGGATCGAAGACGAGTCGTTGGCCAGAATGTCGATACGACGATCACTCGCCGACGCCTCCGTGACTCCGGGGACACCACGTGCCAACTCGACGGCTCGGGACAGGTCTCCATTCGCCGCGATCGACACACGATCTCTCTCCCCGACCATCGAAACCAGCTCTCGCCGCGTCCCTTCAGCCTGGATCTGCCCCTCATCGATGATCGCGACCCGGTCACAGAGACGCTCCGCCTCTTCCATGTAGTGGGTGGTGTAGAGAACCGCCATCCCCTTGGAGGAGAGATTCTCCACCGACTCCAGGATCGCGTTTCGGGACTGGGGATCGACACCCACAGTCGGCTCATCGAGGATCAGCAGACGCGGTTGGTGGAGGAGACCGATCCCGATGTTGAGACGTCGCTTCATCCCCCCGGAGTACTCCTTGGTGTGATCGTCCTTTCTGTCGGCGAGACCGACCACTTCGAGGACCTCCTCGATCCGGGCATCCAAACCGTCCCCCGTGAGCCCGTAGAGATGACCGAAGAACCTCAAGTTCTCCTCCCCGGTCAGATCCGGATAGATCGCCAGATCCTGAGGGACGAGACCGATCGAGGAGCGACCCCTGGTGGACGTGGTCTTGATCTGCTCGCCGGCAACCGTGACAGTCCCACCGTCCGGCTCGAGGAGCCCGCAGACCATCGAGATGGAGGTGGTCTTGCCGGCACCGTTGGGGCCGAGGAGACCAAACGTCTCGCCCTCGGCGATAGTGAAGCTCACCCCGTCGACGGCGATGAGATCGCCGAAACTCTTCTGCAACGAGTCGGCGATCAATACGTTCTCTGCCATTTGGCCTCCTTGTCTTCCCCTACCTAGTTGATGGGCTGCTGCAGTGCCCGCGATGGTCGATGAGAGAGGATTGGGTGGTATGTGGATTGCTCAAGGTCTCCATTGCACCCGCATCCCCGCGGCGATCCGGGCAACAGCGAAACCGAAGGCCAGCGCCAGAACCGGGTAGAACTCATGGATGCCTCCGACGACCACCCGAGGACTCTGTCGCGCAAAGTGGTCTCTTGTCAAGAGAGACCAGGTCAGCGTGTGCAGTCTCTAGGATCGCGGTCAGCGGCCGATGCTCACCGAGACAGCCTGCCCCCGGGTGGGTTCGGCACAGCAGTACCAACTCTCGGTCAGACGGGGCACCTCGTGGTCGATGACAAGAGGCGGGAGTGTCCGACGCGAGACGAGCCCGACCACTTCTCTCATCTGATTCAGGGTCACCGCTATCTCTTGCCCACAGTCGGATGCATCGGCGGCGATCGTCTGCAACTGTTCGTAGAGGACAGCCGTGGCGCCGTCGGCAAAGTCCCAGCGCCAGGTGAGAGCAGCCTCGTCGTAACCCTTCAAATGAGGAAAGAGGGCAGGATGAGCTTCCAGCAACGACCCTCTCGGCACCAGGAGTTTGATCGCCAGCTGCACCGGATCGGTGGCGGGAACCAGGTCGTTCTCGTCGAGGAACTCGAAGATATCGGCGACATCACCCGGTTCGGTCCAGGGGAAGAACGGGAGCCAGGTCGGTCTGAGATAGATACCCGCCCTCCGTACGAGATCAACCGCTTGCACCATGTCGTGGACCGTGTGACCTTTGTCGAGGATCGCGATGGTGGCGGGGTCGACACTCTCGAAGGCCGAGACCACGAAGAGCAGGTTTGCAGCTGCCAGTCGCTCCAGAAGATCAGCATGGTCGACCAGGTGCTCGACCTTGATGGTGGCGTCGAACGT
>DASTBQ010000095.1:0-7010 GCA_035711995.1 Acidimicrobiia bacterium
GCGATACCCAGTGACGACCCGGAGGGGGAGTCGATCTTCCCCGACCGTGACGATTACTACGTCGACCCCAACAAAGGGAAGATCGTCTTCGACGGGAATCTGACGCTCTTCGTCGGTGACCACGTATTCGAGTTGATCCACACCCCGGGTCACACCCCTGGTCAGCTGGCCGTCTATGTGCCTGAAGAGGGTGTCGTGTTCACCGGCGACACCATCTTCAGCGGCTGTCAGACCTGGCTGATGACCTCCGACGTCGACCAGTGGCTCCAGGCCTTGGAGAGGATCAGGGCACTCGACATCGACCAAATCCTCCCCGGGCATGGACCGGTGGTCGACAAGAGTTACCTCGACACCCAGCGCTCGAATCTCCTCGATTGGAAGTCGGCGGTGGCAGCTGCGGTGGCCCGGGGCTGGACCCGGGAGGAAACCATCGAAAGAGTCAACTTCGCCGACCGCTACCCGGTCGACATCGGACAGGGCTACATGATGGACCACATACAGACACTCAACGCGGCGTCCCTCTACGACAAGATGACCGGCAAGGTCTAAGAGGACACCCGACTAGTGCGTCTCTATCTGCTTCGTCACGGGGAGGTGGTTTCTCATCGCGGCGATGTGCCAATCACCGAAGCCGCCGAACGACAGGCCCATGCCGTAGGTCGCTGGTTCGGGGAGAACGAGAAAGGGTCGATTCGGCTCCTCACCGGAGAGACCACCCGGGCTGTCGACACCGCTGCCCATCTCGCGAGTGGTGTGACCGATGCCGGTGGGCAAGTGATCGGCCCCGAGGTGGCGTTCGCCCTCCGCAACCCAGATCTCTATGTGAACGGTGTGAGGGTCAACATGGTCAGCAGTGCTGAGACACTGGCGGCTCAGATCGACGGGCTCACCCCGGAGGAAGTGACCGGTCTTGACTTCTTCCCCGACTTCTTCGCCTCACCCGACCGCATCGGATGGTGGCTTACCCATGAGGACCCACCCGGAGAGACGGCGGCACAGGTGGCAAGCCGGATGCATCAGTTCGTCGCCAGTCTCTCCGACCCCACGAGTGTCTTCACAGAAGTGGTGGTGGCAGTGACTCACTCCCCGTTGCTCCGGGCGGTCGGTTTCGACCGTCTCGGTCGTGACATCGGGGAGCCTCCCTGGATCACCGGGCTTCTGCTCGCAGTCCACGGGGCCAGCATCGAAGTCGACACCTTCGACCCGGGTGTGGAATGAGCTTCGACGTGATCACGATGGGTCGTCTCGGTGTCGACCTCTACCCGTTGCAGTCGAACATCCCATTGGGGTCGGTCACCAGCTTCGGCCGTTTCCTCGGGGGGAGTGCGGCGAACGTGGCGGTGGCTACGGCCCGCCACGGCTGGGAAGTCGCTCTGATCTCACGGACCGGCGAAGATGACTTCGGCCGTTTCCTACGTGAGGAGCTGGAACGACTTGGTGTTTCCAGTCGCTACGTGACACCTATCGACTCCCTCCCTACCCCGATCACGTTTTGCGAGATCCATCCTCCTGACAACTTCCCGATCACTTTCTACCGCTATCCCAAGGCGCCTGACATGGAGATCGACCCTGCGGCCCTCGATCGGGAGGCGATCGAGAGTGCTCGTTTGTTCTGGGTGACCACTACCGGTTTTTCGGACGAGCCCAGCCGCACCGCCCAGCTGGACGCCCTGGCGATGAGGGGCCGCAGCCGTACCAATGTGTTGGACCTCGACTACCGGGATCAGTTCTGGCCCGATCCGCAAGCTGCGCGCAGGGAGATCGGGGAGATCCTCGGTGAGATCGAGGTGGTGGTCGGCAACACGACCGAGTGCGAGGTGGCCGTGGGAGAGAGCAACCCACGTCGTGCCGCCGCCGCATTGGTGGAACGAGGCCCGCGGGTCGCAATAGTCAAGCTCGGTCCCGAGGGTGTGCTCGGGGTGGACGAGAATGGTGAGGTGGTGGTCCCTCCGGTCGAAGTCGACGTGGTCAATGGCCTGGGTGCCGGTGACGCCTTTGGTGGCGGGCTCTGCCACGGACTGCTCTCGGGGTGGGATCTGGAGCAGACTCTCCAGTTCGCCAACACCGCCGGTGCCATAGTGGCGGGACGTCTGGAATGCTCGACCGCGATGCCCGAGACCGAAGAAGTGCTGGCTGCGATGCCGGCGAGGGAGAAATGAGCGAGACACTCGATCGGGTCCGTCGACAGCGGCTCGAAGACCCCGACCTGATACGCAAGGCTGCTGCGAGTCGTCGTCGTCGCTCATTGGGACAGAGTCTGATGCTGATCGCCGCCGATCACCCGGCGCGAGGCGCACTCGCCGCCAGGGGGAGACCTACTGCGATGGGTGACCGGGGCGACCTGCTGGACAGACTCGTGGTTGCGCTGGGTCGGCCCGGTGTGGACGGTCTTCTCGCCACACCCGACATCGTCGAGGACCTGCTGCTCTTGGGCGCCCTAGACGACAAGATCGTGGTCGGCTCGATGAACAGGGGTGGCCTCGCCGGTTCTTCTTTCGAGCTCGACGACAGATTCACCGCCTATGACGCCGCCACCATCGCGGCGATGGGTCTCGACGGGGGTAAGACCCTGACCCGGATCGCCCTGGACGATCCCGGCACCGTGAACACATTGGAGAACACCGCACGGGCGGTCTCGGATCTCGCCGCACTCGGGCTGATGGCGATGGTCGAGCCGTTCATATCGGAGTGGCGGGACGGGAAGGTGGTGAACGATCTGTCATCTGACGCGGTGATCAAGTCGATGGGTATCGCCTCGGGTCTGGGCAACACCAGCCGCCACACCTGGCTCAAGATCCCGGTGGTCGACGAGATGGAGCGGGTGATGTCTGCCACCACCCTGCCGACACTGTTGCTCGGTGGCGATCCCAAGGGCTCTGACGACGAGGTGTTCGCATCGTGGGAGAAGGCATTGGCCGTCCCCGGGGTGAATGGCCTGGTCGTGGGTCGGTCGCTGCTCTACCCGCAGAGCGACGATGTGGCGGGGGCCGTGGACATCGCAGCGGGCCTGGTGGTCAGGGGCTAGTTGGTCTGTGTGTCACTGCGATGATCCGAACGCGGCCACGCGCTCGGACCCGATTTGATACCGATCGGCCTCGACCACACGATCCTCGAAGTCAGACGTAGGAGGTCCACGTCACCTCGCCTTCGCGATATGGGCGGTCCGCCCTCGAAGCCACTGTCGAACGGATTCACAACGCGGGTATTGCTCACGGTGACGGTCCGCGCGAAACCACTCTTGGGTCCGGTCCGTCTCGGGAGTGCACGGGTCTTCCGACTCGGCCCACTTCAAGGACCCCAACGCCCATGTTCTCAAAAACCTGACCTACGAGGTTCGGCGCAGCCTCACTGAAGTTCTGATCTCGGGCGCGGTCTCGGAAATGGCGCTTCCGTCGACAGGGTGTTCTGCTCTTCGAATCGGCATGATTCGGTGCACGTCGTGAAACTTCCAGGTCAGTAGGAGCGTCTCTGAGTGGTGAATCGGATATTGCTGGCCGTCGCGGTCGCTGGATTGCTGGCGAGTGCCTGTACCGACGCGGGCACGGATTCGGATTGTGAGTCCCTCGTCGGTCCGGAGCCGTGGCTGATCCTTGGCCCAGGGGACTTCGGAGCCGACTGCGTCGAGGTGGGAGTCCACCAGGACCTGCAGATATGGAACAAGGGAACTGATCCGCTTTCTCTGGAATGGCAGGGAACCATCATCGAGATAGCTTCGGATGACAATTACGCGACAGGACCGATCGGTGAAGTCGTCAGGCCAGGCAGATACAGCACCGAGTCCGACCCGTACCGATCACCTGACATCCACGTCGTGAACCCAGACGACAGCATCAGTGCAGAGACTGAACTGGATGCTTCAAGATTCGGGTCGATCGAGTTGGGTATGACCTTGGAGCAAGCGTCAGAGGCTTCAGGTCTGACAGTCATTGTCGACCCCGACCTCGCACCTGGACCAGATTGTTGGCAGGCAATCATCGCCGCTGACCCGTACTCACCGATCTTCACCGTGGCTGGGGACGGCACTGAGGACAGCACCATCGAATTCATCACCGCGTTCTATCCGTCCGATAAGGCAGGAACGGTTGGCAGAGCGACCCCAGCTGTTCCATCCTTGTGTAGCTAGCTCAGCGCTCGATACGGGCGCGACAACTCCGGACCATGGACAACCGCTGTACCGGACGGAAACCTGAGCTGTTGGCCAAAGGCGAATAAGCGCTCTCCTGCTGTAACAGAGCGCGGTGCCCAGATATGTGCGATCCTCTGCTTCGACGTCACGAAGGACGAACCGGATTTCGGGAAGCCGGTCCGCCCGGGATCTGTTGATATCGAGCTCTCGTTGGAGGATAAGTATCTTTGTTCCCTACTGAGGGCCAGATGGGCGAGGCTCAGACCAATCACCGGCTTGGAGGCGTGGATGCGACTCGAGCACATAGGCCTAGGGGTACCAGACGTCGACGCCGCCAAGGTGTACTTCGACGAATTCATGCCAATGGTCGGGTTCCAGCCTTGCTTCGGGAACGGATATTGCCCGGATGACTCTCAAGGCACCCAAGTCTTCCTATACCCGGCGCGTGGTTCCCTGGACTATTCGAGGGAGGACGTAGGACTCCAACACTTGGCGTTTCTGGTTCCCACGCGAGCCCATGTGCATCGTGTCCACGAATGGGCTCGGGACCGCGGCGACGAGATAGTGCGTGCACCGAAGCCTTTCCCTCAATATGGCCCTCACTGTTACGCCACCTTCTTCCTCGATCCCCACGGCTTCATGATCGAGGTTGTCTCCCATGCCCCCGAAACCTCCAGCTAGCCCCACTCGCTCCCCGGGCTCGGCCCCACCACCAATGGCAGTCAGCAAGTCCCGATAGCGGGCATCTCCTGAAATGCTCGTTATCGCCCGGAACGTTGACACCGCGTGTTCCATCGTGTTGCCCTCTGGGTCTTGGGTCCGGTTGGGACGGTGTGGCAAACCGACTGGCTTACAGGCCGTTGAGTTGGGCGACCACTGGAGCGAACGTTTGGGCGAAGTCTGCGCCGAAAACGAAGTAGGTGAATCCGATCTCTTCCCGCCGTCGTTGAATCTCTTCTGCTGCAGCGGAAGGATCGCTCGGAAGAATGGCCAGCGAATCCACAGCCCTCAAGACGTCTGGGTTCGTGTCGGGCGGTGCCATGAAGGGCGCGACCGAGTTCCCGACCACTGGCACGTGGAGGGCGAGTTCGATGTCGCTGATCGCCCGGAAATCGCGTACGAGCTTCGTCACCTCAGCCCGCGATTCGTCTGGCATCAACGCGAAGGTCACTGAGTCTGCAAGTTCGGCAGCCATCGCCTGGGCTTTGGGACCACGTACCGCCATCACCACCGGCGTGTGCAGCTCGGGGCCATCTAGTTCACGCACCGCCACTACCGACTCGCGAACCTGCGCCAGTCGCTCGCCCGAGGAACTCATGGGCAGACCTCGCTCCCGGAGCTCGTCCTCGATACCGGGCCGCCCGGTGCCTATGCCCATCTCGAAACGACCATCGGTCAACACGGAGAGAGAATGTGCTTCCCAGGCTGTGCTCCACGCCGGTCGTAGCGGAGAGGCATACACCCAGGATCCCACCCGCACATCGGCGAGAGCCGCCGCATACGCCAATGCGGGGCCCGGGGCTGGTTGCCACTTGGGGACATCGGGCATCAGCAGTGTCGAATAACCCATATCAGCTATGCGGCGGATGCGTTCACGCCATGCCGACAAACCGGCGGTCAGCGGGGCCACCACGCCGAATCGGAAAGGTCTGCTCATGTCCGCCATCCTCGCATCTACGCCAACCGGTGATTGTTCTCGATGCGATCGACGGACTTCTGACTGCTTCCTCTCTTGAGATCAGAGCGCCTCTGCGATTGCGATTGAAGGATCGGTGTCTGTGGATTCACTTGCCAGATAGTCACAGCACAAAACCCGCGCGAGGCGAGACACGAATGAGCTGGTTCACCCACGTAACCGGAATTTTCGGATGGTCGGAGAATTCTTCTGAATCTCGGTCACGAACCTCTTGTTCCTGTCGGTGGGCGAACGTATGTTCGAGGATATGAGGAGTCAGGGTTGAGTCAACTCAGATCGGCCCTCGAAGAGGTCGCTTCCGTCGACGACCAAGCGTTGTCGACGGAGGACCTGGCGGCTGATATCACCGAGTTGGTGCATGTCGGTCAGATGGTCGAGGTCCTGATAGTCCGTAAGACTAAGAGCCTTGCTGACCGTGGCGGTCACCATGACCTGGGTTATTCGTCTCCTACGAACCTGTTGGTTGATGTGGGAAGGATGTCTCCGTGGCGAGCAAGACAGACCGTCTCCTACACCCAGTCCGCGGAGAAGGCACCAGTGGCCTATCAAGCGTGGGTTGACGGACGGTTGTCTTCTGATCAGGTGCGGTGGCTGTTCGCCGCAGCCGAAGCCATCCCCGACGATTATCCGCAGGCTGAGGAACGGCTGGTCGAGATCGTCGAAGGGTTGGACGTGTTGGACACCCGTCGTGCTATCGCATACTGGCGGGAGACCGTCGACGGTCCAGGAGAACTCACCACAGAAAAACAACAGGAACGACGTGGTCTCTCCGCATCATGGACCATGGGCGGCATGTTGAAAGTCGACGGGACCCTGACCACCCTCGCCGGTGAAGCATTTCTCGCTGCTGTCGACGCCAACAACCCACCCCGCCGCGAAGACGACCACAGGACCCCAAGGCATAGACGACACGACGCACTAGAGAACCTGTGCCGGGACTGGTTGGACAACGGGACCACCCCGACAGTGGGCGGTGAGAAACCACACATCATCCTCCACACCGACATCCCCGCCCTCCAAGGACTCGCCGGCGGACTCCACAAAACAGAATCAGGTCACATCATCGACGTCGACCTGCTCCGGATGGTCGCCTGCGACTGTTCGGTCACCCGCATCATCTTCGGACCCGAAGGCGAAGTGTTAGACGTAGGTAGGAAAACCAGAGTGTGGAGCACAGCACAACGAAGG
>DASTBQ010000096.1:0-2015 GCA_035711995.1 Acidimicrobiia bacterium
CGGAATTTCCCACCCTTGCCTTTCACGGTCACCGTGTCCCTGCCGGTGTCCTGGGTGCGAAGCGAGGCCAGTTCAGAGACACGCAGCCCTGTGGCGTACAGGGTCTCGATGAGCGCACGATCGCGAAGACCCGCCGGGTCACTGGTGTCGATCGCCTCGATTGCGGCAGCCATCGAACGGGCCGGCATGACGTGCGGCAAGGGCTTTCGCAGCTTCGGTGTCGAGACACCGTCGAAAGGGTTCGCCGACACGAGACCTCGTGTCACCGCGTCCCCGTAGAAAGCTCTCACCGACGAAGCCTTCCTCGATGTGGTCGTCCGTGAATACCCGATGATGTCGAGGAATGCGAGATACCCTCTGGCGACGCGGCGATCGGGAGCGGCGATCGTGCCCAGCCCTTCCCGGTCGCAGTAGTCCAAGAACTGGGTCAAATCCCTCCGGTAGGCCTCGATCGTGTGGGGAGACAATCCGCGTTGATCGCTCAGCCGGCTCAGATAGCTTTCCAACTCGACCCGGGCCCACTCCGGGACGTCGGGGACTTCCATCGCCCTGATGCTATTGGCAGCGGCCCACAGAGCCGGGATATCAAGCCGGCACGATCAGATCGCCCTGACGACGAACCCTCCCTTCCATCTCCAACCTGCCCAGTTTGACCAGGGTCTCGGTGACGGTGAGTTGCCAGAGTTCGGGCAGTTCGGCCAGCAGCACGCCTCCGTCCGGCACGTCGCCATCACCATTCAACCGGGATCGTGGTGGGCCAACGACGAGGCTCAACTCCTCGACCAAGTCTGCCGCCCCCAGCACCGGGTGCGCTCCATCACGGATCAACCGGTTGCATCCCTCCGACATCTCTCTGTCGACATCTCCGGGTACTACGAAGACCGGGCGTCCCAGTTCGGCGCCGAGTCTTGCCGTGATCAGGGCGCCCCCTGTCACCGCGGCTTCGACAACTACCACCGCCGACGACATCGCAGCTATGAGACGGTTCCGAGCCGGGAACCGCCAGCGGTCCGGGGGTGTCCCCGGGGAGTACTCGGACACGATGGCGCCGCCGCAATCGAGGATCGAGTCATATACCGGGCGATTCTCAGGCGGGTAACACACGTCGATCCCGGACCCGAGCACGGCCACTGCATGCCCGCCGTTCTCGAGGCAACCGCGATGCGCTGCTGTGTCGATACCCCTGGCCAGACCACTGAAGGTGGTCCAGCCCGATCGGGCGATGATCCGTCCGAAGGCGTCTGCGAGATCCAACCCATATCGGGTGCACCGACGCGTGCCGACGACCGCAATGCCGGGGCGACGCCCGAGTTGTCCCCTCACCCAAATCTGGGGTGGTTCTTCGAGGTCGAGCAGCCCTTCGGGATAGTCGTCGCCACCGGGAACCACCCGGGCCGGTACGGTCACCACTCACCTCGGAGCGCCATCGCCTCGGCGATGTGCCGCTCGTCGACCCGGTCTTCGCCTGAGAGGGCGGCGATGGTCTCCGCCACCCGGCTCACTCTGGCCACACCGCGCGCGGTCAGCAGGGCGTCGGACAGTGCCGCAGCCAGGAGACTCTGACAGATCGGTGTCATCTCGGGCGGGGTTGCGTCGAGGACCCGACGGGCATTCGCAACCCGTTGACGCACCGACTGACTCGTCTCGGTCTTCGTGCCCAAGACTCCAGCCTCGAGTCGGTCGACCTTGACCACGAGATCGAACCTGTCGAGGAGCGGGCCGGAGAGGCGTTGTCGGTACCTGGCCACCTCGGCGGGTCGGCACTGGCAAGGTCGCCTTCTGTCGTTCAGATAGCCACATGGGCACGGGTTCGTCGCCGCAACCAGATGGAAGGAAGCGGGAAAGGAAGCAGTGATCCCCCTTCTGGCCACGGTCACCCGCCCTGCTTCCAAGGGCTGGCGTAACGTATCGAGATTCGCCCGGGGGAACTCGGCCATCTCGTCCAGGAAGAGTGTTCCCCGGTGCGCCAGAGAGACTTCACCAGGCACCGCAACTCCCGATCCGCCTCCGACGAG
>DASTBQ010000097.1:0-9151 GCA_035711995.1 Acidimicrobiia bacterium
GATGGGTCGTTGATCTGTTGTTGAATGCCGCTCCACCCCCAGAAGGAGTTCGTTGGCACCTTGAGCTGTGTGATGGTGTTGTGGTGGACCTTCAGGTTGCTGATGATGTGGGGGCCGTACGCTCCGGAGCCACGAGGATCCTGGCTGGCCCCGATACCAGCCTCGAGGTTGTTGGTGACGACGTTGCCGTACACCTGCACGTTTGGCGACCCGGCGATCCAGATGCCTGCTTTGGCGTTGTCACGTACCCTGTTGTTCCGGATCACACAGTCGTAGCTGACCTCATGGAAGATGCCCTCGCGTGTGTTGCCCTCGACCAGATTGTCTTCGTAGAGACATCCGATGTTGTCGGTGTCTGTCCACAGGCCCGGCCCTTTGTTCCCATGGACGTGGTTGTTCCTGACGATCAGCCCTGAGGTCTTGAGGAACTTGGCTCCGCCAGCTTCCCATCTCTGGTCATACCCTTGAGTGTTGTTGAAGGCGATCCGGTTTCCCTCGATCACCATGTTGCGACCCGATGCCGCCAGACCGAGCTGCCCGTTGTGGTGTATGTAGTTGCCTTTCACGAGCCAACCTGATCCCTGTCCGGTGTGAACTCCGATCCCGGAATTGGATCTGATCTCGTTGTTTCGCACCACCCAGCTGTTACCGGCCTGACCGACGGCGGCCTGGGATGCCCCAGGGACGTAGTTCTGGATGATCAAACCCTCGATAGTGATGTTCGAGGCACCGCCGGAGAAGGCGCGATCGACGACGCCACCTCCGTCCAGGACCGCTCCGGCCTTGCCGATGAAGGACATACCATCTTTGGGCAATACCCGGTGTCCTCGATGCACGCCTGGTTCCAGGACGAACCTGGTCCCCGGCGGACTCGAAGCGACCAATGCATCGAGATCAGCACCGGCGGCCACACTCCGTCCACCAAGCCCTGCGGCATTGCCATCGAGATCCACGGACGTGATCGCCGACCAGCCCTTGGTGTAGCTGTCACCTGCCGTGAGGGGCGATCCCACTTGTCCGGTCGGCCTGATCTCGTAATAGCGGAACAATCCGTCAGAGCGGTAGAAGAACATCTCGTCCTGCGCATCGCCGTCCAAATCCACCGAGGTGATCGCCGACCAATTCTTCGTATAGCCGTCTCCTGCCAGCATCGGAGTCGGCAGCGACCCATTGGGACGCACGTTGTAATAGCGGTAGAGCCCGTCTTCTCTATAGAAGAACATCTCGTCCTGGCCGTCCCCGTCGAGGTCGACGGCGGTTATGGACGTCCATCCGCTGGTGAGGTTGCTGCCAGCCGCAATCGGGGTCCCGATCGCACCGTTTGGTCGAATGTCGTAGAACCTGAACAGACCATCGCTTCTGTAGAAGAACATCTCGTCTCGGCCGTCGCCATCCAGATCGACGGCGGTTATCGATGTCCAATTCTTGGTATACCCGTCACCGGCCCTGATAGGAGACCCGAGTTGCCCGGCCGAACGGACGTCGTAGTAACGAAACAACCCGTCGGAGCGGTAGAAGAACATCTCGTCCTGGCTGTCGCCGTCGAGATCGACCGCTGTGATGGCGGACCAGTTACTGGTGTAGTTGTCACCCGCCAGGAGTGGAGAACCAACCCTGCCGCTCCGGTCGACGTTGTAATACCTGAACAGGCCGTCTTCTCGATAGAAGAACATCTCGTCGGCGTTGTCACCTTGCGCCTCTGCCGCAGGAGGCGAGACCCAGAGGAAGGTGAACGTCAGAACGGCTACGAGAAGGGCGAAGATTGGCGTCGTGGTCCGATGGTGATTGAGCATTGCTGTTCCTCGGGTTGGGTTCCGCCGCGAGGATGGAGGTCTGCTTTTGTCTCGATGGTCTTGTTGGCGGGGGACCGCATCTATGGGAGGTGAGTCACGCGCGCGCGGCGGCGGGTCTTGGGGACGTTAGGCCGGAGACCTTTCTATGGGAAACAGGCACGCCCTGGAACCGTGCCCGCAGAGTCGGTACCTCGTGGGTCCCGTGGGAATCGAACCCACAACCTTCGGGTTAAAAGCCCGCTGCTCTGCCAATTGAGCTAGAGACCCCGCTCCGATACAGAGTACTTGTGACCTGGGGTCACTCCATCCCGTTGGGACTCAGATGTGAGCCGGACGGGTATCTTTTCAGGGTTCGGCCGGGTCATTCGAAAGCGAGCTATGTGACTGATCAAGCCCCCGACGATCCGCTGAATCCAGAGTCTTCCGAGAATTCGAATGCTGCGGAGAGCCGGTGGCGTCGTTACGAAGGGAAGCTCCGTGAACGTCTGCAAACTGCAACCCAGGCCGCCGAGGCGCGTCGCTCGGATTCGGTCTGGTACGACGCCGGGTTCCAGATCTGGGATCGCAACCGGATACTCCCTGCCTCCGTCCTGGTCGGCGCCATGGCGAGCCGCATCGTCATCTACTTGATTCCACTGTTCGTCCTCGTGATCTTCTCCTTCGGTCTCTACGAGGATGTTGGCGATGAAACGGCGGAACAAGCAGCGCGCGGCGCTGGCATGCCTGCCTTGTTCGCCGAAGCGGCGGGGGACACCGTCGGTCTCGATGATGGGCTGAAGTTCTTCGCCGTGTTGGCGACGATTTGGGCGACGCTCTACGCGGCGAACACGCTGGGACGGCTGATGAGACGTAGCGCCGCCTTCATCTGGGGTGTCCCGTACACCAAGCTGGAACGACCCTGGCTACTCCCTCTGGTAGTCGTCGGCCTGTCCCTCGTCGGATGGGCGCTCGCCGGAGCTGGGGCTGCGGTGGACGAGTGGACGGTGAGTCTGTGGTTGGGGGTGCTCATCGTCGAGATCATCGCACTCACCGTCTTCTGGCTGATCATCAGTCGACTCCTCCCCCGGGATCCCGAAGCCAACCGTTGGGGTGACCTCTTTCCAGGGGCGGTCTTCGTGGCAATCGGGGTCGTGATGCTTCGGTTGGCAATGGTCGTCTACTTCGCACCATCGGTCGACCAACTCACCGAGCGCTACGGGTCGGTTGCGATCGCGCTGGTGATGCTGACCTGGGCCTACTGGCTGGGGATGATCATGGTGGGAAGTGTCGAGATAAATGCCGCACTGTTTCGAAGCCGAAACGCCCACGGTCGTCGCTGATCAGCCGTCCCTCGCCACTGCCAGCTGCTCGGCTAGGCCAGTTCCTATCAATCCAAGGTCTGCAGCGACCGAGGTCATCGTGAAACCCTCGTCGACAGCCCTTCGAGAACTGGCCCCATTTCCGCAATGGAGCCCGGCGATCACACCGTGTCTGGAGGCAGCGGCCAACACCGCACCTAAGGCCTCACCGACCTCGCCGGCGTTTGGGTGTGTTCCGTCGAACACGTCCAGGATGTTTGGAGCCGGGTCTCCGCCCAGGCCGAGACCGAGGTCGGCAGGACCTACGTACAAGGCGTCGACACCCTCCACCGCAGCGATGGCGTCGATGTCGGCAACGGCCCCAGACGTCTCCACCATGACAGCAACGAAAGGTCGTTCGTCGAAGGCGCCGATCCGTCGGGTCTGCATGCCGAAGGACCTGCCCCCGATCGGAGCGTGTCGTGTCGCGTCTACGGCCGCTTCCGCGTCGCTCACCGACTCGACGAGGGGGACGACTATGCCTGCGGCTCCGAGATCGAGTGCCCTGCCGATCCGACCCAGATCGAGTGACTCCACGCGCACCAGCCCGGGAACGCCGTAGAGAGCCATCACGGTGAAAATCGACGAGTCGAGACGGCCCAGGTCGACACCATGCTGGGTGTCGACACAGATGAAGTCCGGTGCAGCGGCGGCGGCCGCGTCGATCACTGTCGGCTCGCCGGTCGTCGACCAGAACCCGTGAATGACCTGGCCGGCGCGCAGGCTCGAGGGACCTGACATGGAAGAAGACCCTACGCCTGGCAGGATTGGCCCGTGACCGCGATTCGCTTTGGAATCTCTGATCTGCCCGCGGACGGGGTGGGGGACGAGGAGTTCCTCGACGACCTGGTCGAGCGGGGTCACCGCGCCCTGGAGCTGCCGTTCACCCAAGGGTTCCCGTGGAAAGAGAAGCGATGTGAGACCTTCTCAGCTCTTGCCGCCGAGCGCGATATCCGTCTCTCGGTTCACGCTCCCTACTTCGTGGGTTTGACCATCCCCGAGGACGACAAGGGCCGGCAATCGGCACACGCCCTCGAGCACACGATCAAGCTGGGAAACTGGTTGGGTGCACCCGTGATCGTCGCTCACTTCGGGTCGACCTATGACGAAGACCCCGGCGTCCTGATGGATCGGATCCGATCCCGTATCGACTTCATAGCCCCCAAGATCGAGTCTTTGGGTGTCGGTCTCGGTTTGGAGACATCAGGGAAGAAGAGCGCATTCGGAAGTCTCGGCGACATTGCTGTGCTGGCTTCCGAGTACGGCTTCGTCAGACCTGTGGTCGACTGGGCCCACGTTCACGCGATGACCGGCGGTGCCCTCACATCCAAGGAGGCGTTCGCGTCGGTTCTCACCTTCCTCAGGGACAACTTCCCTGGCTGGATGATCTCACCGTTGCAGGTTCAGTTCTCGGACAATCAGTTTGGCGATGCCGGCGAGATCAGACACGTTGCCTACGGGGAAGGGACGCTTCGTGTCGGCCCCTTGGTCGAAGCCGTCGAAGAGGCGGGCATGTCGATGGTCCTCATTTCCGAAGCCCGTGACACGAAGAGCCATGGCCTGATATGGGAGGAGGTCCGAAGGACCCTCGGCACGGTCGACCGACCCACCGGGCGCGCTCTCGCCAGCATCGACGCTCCGTTCCCCGCACCGATCCGGGTGAGCAAGGATGGAGATCGCTTCGTCCCCGCCGATGTCGACAGACCCATCACCTTCTCCAACGTCGACAAGGTCTTCTTCCCCGAAGAAGGGTTCACGAAGGGCGATCTGATCCAGTACTACGCCTCGGTCGCGCCACTGCTTCTCCCGCATCTCGCCGGAAGACCCCTGTCGATGTCCCGTTACCCCAACGGGATCCACGGCCAGAGTTTCTACGAGAAGCGGGCGCCGGGTCATCAACCCGACTGGATGCGCACCACACCGGTCGACTCGGACAGCCAGGGAGGGGTGATCGACTTCCTCCTCGCCGACTCGGCCGAGGCGCTCATGTGGTTCGCCAACATGGGGTGTGTCGAGTTTCACCCGTTCCATTCGACAGCGGAGGATCTCGACAAGCCAACGTATGCGATCTTCGATTTCGACCCCGCTGAGGGATCGAGCTGGGAGCAGGTGACCGCGGGCGCCAAGCTCCTCGAGCTCGCTCTGGGTCAGCTCGGTCTGGTCGGCTATCCCAAGTTGTCGGGGTCGCGCGGACTCCACGTCTACGTCCCGCTCGACCCGGTCCACAGTCATTCCCGTGTGCGGAGGTTCGTCGGGGAGGTCGGGGAGTATCTCGCCGCGGCGAATCCTGCCGACATCACCATGGAGTGGGACAAACCGAAGAGGAAGGGAAAGGTGTTCGTCGACCACAACCGCAATGCCTCCGGTCAGACCGTCGCTTCCGTCTACTCCGTCCGCCCCAGGCGCGGTGCCCCGGTCGCCATCCCTCTCAAATGGGACGAAGTCGGCAAGGTGGCAAATGGCGACTTCACCATCGTCAACGTGTGGGATCGTCTTCAGCGTCACGGCGACCTGTTCGCCCCGGTGGTTCGCGGCGGTCAGACCCTCGACGCTGCTGAGGAGGCGCTGGGTATCACCGGGGACGCCACCTGAACGTCAAAGCCTGTTTGGTCGCCGTTCACCTGCTGTCTGTAAGGTTGGGGAATGGACCTGTACGCCCGCGTGAACATCCTTGGTGGGCTGTCGGTCCGGCTTCCCCGTGGCGGTCTCGATGAGGCGATCGCCCTCGACAACGATCCCGTCGGCCGGGCGCGAAACTGGGCCCAACAGGGCATCGACTATCTCCATGTCGTAGATCTCGATGCCGCCGCGTATGGCGATTACCGCAATCGTGAGCTGATCAAGCGGCTGATCGCGGAGACGGAAGTCCCGGTGCAGGTTGCCGGCGGCATCAGGTCGGAGGGTGAGGGTGAGAGACTCCTCGAGCTGGGGGCGTGGCGCATCGTGATGGGGACCGCCGCCATCGAGAACCAGATAATGGTGTGGGAAATGTGCCGCGATCACCCCGGCAAGATCGTCGTCTCACTCGACGTACGAAGCAACGAGGAAGTGGCCACCAGAGGTTGGACACAGAACAGTGGACGCTTTCTCGAAGAGGTGCTCATCGAGATGTCTTCCGCAGGAGCCGTAGCGTTCCTGGTAGCCGAGGCTGGTCGCGACGCCCTCAGTGAGCCGCCCAATCTCCAGATCCTCGCCGAAGCCCTCGCCACCGTCGAAGAGCCGGTCATCGCAGCCGGTGGGGTGCGTGATCTCGAAGACCTCCGCAACCTCATGCTGCTCGAGACATCGGGCCGTCATCTCGCCGGCGTGGTGGTTGGACGTGAGGTGACAGCGGGCAGGTTCACGGTCGAGGAGGCGAAGCAGGCAATCGCCGGGGGCGGGCCCACCCGGGCGCCCGGTGGCATCACGACGACACGTATCGCGGTTGGCGTGGAGTCGGTCTCCGCCTCCCTCGAGTTCTACCGGGACGTGCTCGGCTTCCACCAGGTTCGTTCTCCGTCCGAAGGTGTGATCGCCGCCGTCGTCGAGGCGGGTCCGGGTCAGCACGTGGAGTTGGTCGAGGGTGGGGCCACCCGTCCCGAGGCAATCGTCTTTCGGGTCGAGGACCACGAGCGTTGGAAGGATCACCTAGCCAAACTCGGTGTCGAGGCATCCGCCGAAGGCCCCCGTCTCATCCTCAGTGACCCCGACGGGCTCCGCATCGTCCTCGAATAGACCGCGACACACCGTTCTGTGCGGGTTTACCCCGACTCAGTCCGAGCAGACCCGCACAGAACGGTTTCTCCGGGTGTTACGTGACCCTGGTCCGAGACTGCTCCCTCAGGAACTGACGCAGATACCAGGGGCCGCCGCCACCAGCTCCTGAAGTCCCCGACCCCTTCCACCCGCCGAACGACTGAATGTCGGGCCAGGCTCCTGTCGTGGCCCCGGCGGCGCGGTTCACATAGGTGACACCGGCCTCGATTCCTCGGAACCACCTGTCGATCTCCTCCTCGTCGTTAGAGAAGAGACCGGCGGTGAGACCGAACTCGGTGTCGTTGGACCTCTCGAGACCCTCGTCCAAATCGGACACCTTCGTCACGGCGACGAAGGGCACGAACAGCTCCCTCTGCCAGACCCAAGAGTCGAGGGGAGCGGTGACGATCGTGGGCTGTACGTAGTTGCCACGGGCGAGGTCACCGTCGACGAGCACTTCGCCGCCGCTGAGGACCTCACCCCCACTCGACCCGACCTCCTCGACTGCCTCACGGAATCGATCCACGGCGGCCTCATCGATTACAGGGCCCATGAACACATCTCCGTCCGACGGAATACCCACCTTGATCTGACCAGCACGCTCTACGAGCTTGTCGACGAACTCGTCGTACACGTCGTCCTCGACGAACACCCGGGAGGTCGCCGAACACTTCTGCCCGCTGAATCCGAACGCCCCCCGGGCTATCCCTTCGACAGCAGTATCGAGATCGGCGGACTTGGTGACGATCGCGGGGTTCTTGCCACCCATCTCGGCAGTCACCGGCTTCGGCCTGTGCTCGTTGACGGTCCGGTATAGGTACATCCCCACGTTGTGCGAGCCGGTGAAGGTGAGACCGTCCAGGTCGGGATGATGCGCCAGATAGTCTCCCGCCTCGTCACCACCCGTGACGACGTGCAGGGCTCCTGCGGGCAGGCCTGCCTCTCTCATGATCCGGTAGAACTCGAGGGCCATCAACGCCCCTGTGTTCGAAGGCTTGACAACGACGGTGTTCCCGGTGATCAGGGCGCCTATCGAGGGCCCGGCAGCCAGGGCGAGTGGGAAGTTGAAGGGTGAGATGACACCCCACACCCCCCAGGGCCGGGACACCGAGATGTTCTGTTCTTCCGGACTGAGCGAGCTCAGGTTGCGAACGAAGCCCTCGTTCTCGGTGATCTGTCTGGCGTAGTAACGAAGGAAGTCGACCGTCTCTGCGGCATCTCCCAGCGCTTCCAGCCGGTTCTTCCCGACTTCGAAGGTCATCAACGCCCCCAGGTCGAAGACCTCGCCCTCCATGATGTCTGCGGCGGCGAGCATCACATCGCGTCGTTTTTCCCAGCCAACCGCCTCCCACTCGGGTTGGGCTGCCTCGGCGGCGGCTATGGCGTCGTCGATGTCGGTGTGGGTGGCTTGTGCGTAACGGCCGATCACGATCTCGTTGTCGACCGGGGAGCGTTCTTCGAACATCTCGCGATCGGTCCGCTTCTCGCCGTCGACCATCACCCCGTGGTTCTGCCCCAGCCGATTTGGTGCCTCTGCCACGGCCTTGTCGTAGGCCTCGTTCAGTTCGGCGTTGTCAGCCGACATCGTCGCGTAAGTGATTCTCACGGCCATCTCGCGTCGTTCCTCCGGAAACAGTTGGGCTCTCCCCGACGATACCCGGGGCCGGCGCAATGGGTCTCTAGACCGATGTCCGAGAGATGGTGTCCTGCCGATGACTCTGGAATGGCCAGCCGAGCCGCTACCACGCTCATGGCGTCGCGCCAAGAGAGATCTCATCTCAATCGAGTGGTAGTCAGGGCAGGTGCCGTCGCCGCCTGGGTCGCCACTGCGATCTATCTCGTCGCGGGTGTATTCACAGGAGCGACCTCGCTCCTAATCGAGGCCGTGGGGCCGCTGATAGCTGCCTCGATAATGACAGTCCAGATCGTGGCTGGTCGCGAAGACGGAGGACTGGCCCTCTTCAGCTCAGGGATCGTTGTCGCTGTCTGGTACTCGCTGTTCGGAGAGTCGGGGACGATCGTCCCGGCAGCAGTTGCCCTGGTCCTCATCGGCTCGCTCTCGATGCTCTTCGTCACCAACCACCGTCGGGTGGTGGCCGGGACCGTCGCAGCCATCCTCTTCTGGCTGCCCTTCATCTGGGATCTGACCACTGACGAGAAGGTGGTCCTGGGTTCGGTGATGGCTCTCGGATTTGCGATGACTCACTTCGTCTTCAGCTCGATTCAGACCACAACCGTGGCGATCAACACCAGGTATCAGATGCTGTTCGAAGACTCCCCTACCGC
>DASTBQ010000098.1:0-5828 GCA_035711995.1 Acidimicrobiia bacterium
TGGATTTCCCACCATGCACACCGAGCACGGGGTGCCAATCGCAATCAACGTCGGTGATGGTCTCGCCGTGCTCGCCCTACAGCCCCTCACTCAGAACCTCGGACTGCTCGGCTCGTCGATGCACAACCGGGTGATGACCGAGTTTGGTGATCTCCTGCGCATGACGATCGAGGGTCAGGCGATCGAGCTGGGCTGGCGGGCCGGCAACACCGTCGACCTCACGGGCGACGACTACGTCGAGATGGTGGCCATGAAGACATGTGCGTACACCACGATCTTCCCGATGCGGGTCGGAGCCCTCATCGGATCCTGGGGGAGCGCGAACCTCGCCGCCGTCACCACCTTCGGACTGCATCTGGGGGTTGCCTTTCAGATCGCTGACGATCTGCTCAACCTCACCGGCGATGAGGATCTCTATGGCAAGGAGATCGACGGCGATATCGCTGAGGGCAAGCGCACCTTGATGTTGGTCCATCTTCTCTCCTCGGTGCGCGGGACCGAACGTCGGTTCCTGGTCGACTTCCTCGCCGGGGAGCGCCAAGGTCGAACAGCCGAGGACATCCACAAGGTCAGGGAGATGATGGACGACCACGAGAGCATCGAATACGCCCGGGAGTATGTGAACGCCCTTGCCGACCGGGCGTCGGCCGCTTTCGACGACGCCTTCGCCTCCCTCCCCGACTCCCCGGATCGTCGCTTTCTCGCAGACATGGTCGATTTCGCAGTCGGTCGAGAGCTCTGAGCTTCCTCCTGGTCCGGTTCTGACACTCGGAGGCATACTCCCGGCATGAAGGCCATGATCCGCGGACGTTATGGGCCCCCCGAAGTCCTGGCGATGCGTGAGGTCGACAAGCCGGTCCCCGGCGAACGGAGTGTGCTGATAGAGGTACGGGCGGCTTCGTTGAACCGGTCGGACTGGGAAGGTCTCATCGGCAAACCGCTCTATGCCCGGATAGGTGGGATGTCCCCGACACTGGGCACCGACGTCGCCGGCGTGGTCGAGGCCGTCGGGTCGCAGGTGGAGCGGTTCCGGCCGGGCGACGCGGTGTTCGGCGACATCATGTATCACGGGGGCAAGGCGTTTGCCGCGTATGTCGAGGTTCCGGAGTCTGCGCCGCTCGTCCTGAAACCGCCAGGTCTCTCCTTCGTCGAGGCGTCGACCCTGCCTCAGGCCGGCGTGATCGCCCTACAGGGGATGGGTCGTCGGGTGAAGGAAAACGATCGTGTGTTGGTCAACGGGGGAGGTGGCGGGACCGGCGCTTTCGCCATCCAGATGGCGAAGAACGTCGGCGCCGAAGTCACCGGGGTGGACAACGGCCACAAGCTGCAGTTCATGTCATCGCTGGGCGCAGACCACGTCATCGACTACGAGACGAGCGATTACACGAGGTCGGGCAGCTACGACCTGATCCTCGATCTCGTTTGTCACCGCTCTATGTTCGCGATCCGTCGAGCTGTCGCCCCCGGTGGCAGATACTCGGTGGTGGGAGGTTCTGTCCCTGCGTTGCTCTCGGCGGCGACGCTGGCTCGCCTTCTTGCCACCGAGGAGAGAACGATGGGAGTTCTCATGGTCCGCCCTAAACGGGATGATCTCTCTGAGCTGGCCGATCAGGTCGTCTCCGGGACCCTGAAAACGACAGTCGATCGGACTTACTCCCTCGAAGAGCTGCCGTTGGCGCTCCAGGCGCTCGGTGAGGGTCGAGTGTTGGGGAAGGTCGTCGTCGAGATGTCGTGACCTGATCTGGCTACTTGGAGAACCCGCCCAAGAACGCCTCGATCTCGGCTGCTACGTCCGGTGCGCCGGAGGCGTCCTCCAGCTCCTCGAGCAGCTTGAGCAGCCAGATCGCCCACGCCTTGCGTCCTCCGTCTTCGGTGCCGACCAGCGTCTCGACATCGATGACCAGAGGATGGATGTCGGTGTGCGCCATCTCCATCGAGCGCAACCGGTGCACCGAGGTGTCGACGAACTCGGGCACGGTCACCTCACTGAGATGACGGGTGTACGGATGCTCGTGGCCACCACAAACCTGGCATGCCGCCCAGGGAGCCGAATCGGTCATACCGCAGTATGCCCCGTCACACGACGCTGGTCATCTCGGGCCGAACGTATCCTTAGGTCGTGGATCGCTTCGACCTGGTCACCATCGGCTCCGGCCCTGCCGGTGAGAAAGGCGCGGCCCAGGCCGCATACTTCGGGCACAGGGTGGCCGTGGTCGACAGCACCGCGCGACCCGGCGGCGCCCCGGTGAACAGCGGTGGCATCCCCACCAAGACTCTGCGAGAAGCCGGCCTCTACCTGACCGGTTTCGGTCGACGTGAGGTCTACGGCGTCGGTCTCGGGCTCGGTCCCGATGTGATGCTGGAGCGTCTCCACGCCAGGGCACGCCAGGTGCAGCAGCACATGGGCGAGCAGGTACGCGCCAATCTGGATCGCCATGGCATCGAGTTCGTCGTAGGAGAGGCCTCCCTGGCCGATGGTGGGGTTCTGGTGAAATTGGAGTCCGGCGAACAGCGGATGCTGGAGTCGAAGGTGGTCCTCATCGCCACCGGGTCGAGACCACTTCATCCGCCCGGCATCCCCTTCGACGACCCCGACGTCCACGACTCCGACACCATTCTCGACCTCGATCGCATCCCGGCGAGCATGGTGGTGATCGGGGCCGGTCCGGTGGGCGCGGAGTACGCCTCGATCTTCACCGCACTCGGGGTCTCGGTGACGGTCGTCGACATGGCGGATCGGGTCGCGCCGTTCCTCGACGCCGAGGTATCGGAGGTCCTCAAGGGACACATGGAAGATGAGGGAGTGGTGATGGCGCTTGGCACCACCGCTTCGATCGCCCGGGTCGACGGGTCACTTCAGGTCGAGCTGGGGACGGGAGACACGATCACCCCGGAGGTCGTGCTCTTCGCCGCCGGACGGGTGGGCAACACCGAGACGCTGGGAGTGAAAGACGCGGGCGTGCAGTGCGATGAGCGGGGTCGGATCATCGTCGACGACGAGTACCGGACGACCAAGGATGGCATCTTCGCCGCCGGGGACGTCATAGGCCCACCGGCATTGGCTTCGGTCTCCGCGGAGCAGGGACGGGTCGCCATCTGCCACGCCTTCGGGATTCCTTTCAAAGAGCAGATCGACCCGGCTCCTCCCTACGGGGTGTACTCGATCCCCGAAGTTGGGATGGTGGGCATGACCGAGGCGGCAGCGGCTGACGCAGGCATCGACTACGACGTAGGCAGGTCGTGGTTCGCCGACAACGCCCGCAGCTCGATCACCGGTAACGCCAACGGCTTCATCAAATTGATCCTGGAGCGTGACACCCGCCGGCTCATCGGAGCCCACATCGTGGGGGAGGAAGCGGCCGAGTTGATCCACCAGGCCCAGGCCGTGATCCACACCGGAGGAACCATCGACTACTTCATCGACACCACCTACAACGTCCCCACCCGGTCTGAGGCATTCAAATACGCGGCCTACGACGCACTGCAGCGACTCAACCCGAGAGAGTGACACCGAGAGTCAGCCTTCATCGGGCCGCCTATCCTGGGCTCTCTTGGGCATCGTGGGTGTAGGCGCCGCTTGCGCCAGCTGTGGTTTCGAGAATCCTGAGGGTGCACGCTTCTGCAATCAATGCGGCAGCCCGATCGACTCCCAATCGACGCGTACCGCGGAGCGACGTCAGATCACCGTTGTCTTCAGCGACCTCTCCGGGTTCACCGCCATGTCGGAGAATCTCGACCCCGAGGACGTCCAGACGGTCATGACCGAGATCTTCACCAAGGCCAACGAGATAGTCGAGCGCTATTCAGGGCGGGTCGACAAGCTTCTCGGCGACGCGGTGATGTCGGTGTTCGGTGACCCGGTTGCCCACGAGGACGACGCAGAGCGCGCCATCCGGGCCACCCTCGAGATCCATGCCGCAGTCGACGAGCTGAGCCCGCGCTACGAATCGCAGATCGGGACGGCCCTGAGGATGCACTCGGGGATCAACACCGGAGTGGTAGTCACCAGCTCGGGCGGCTTCGATACGGCTGACACCGGACCGCTCGGTGACACCATCAACCTTGCGGCCCGGCTCGAGGACCTCTCCGAACGCGGTGAGATCCTCGTCGGCTCGGAGACGGCTCGCCTCGTTGACAACGTGTTCGAGCTGGCCGATCACGGCATCCACGACCTCAAGGGCAAGTCAGGACCGGTACCCGTGAAACGGGTGGTCGGATTCAAGAGGGAACGGAGCGGACCGTCGCGACGTCAGGCCGGCTTCGTGGGGAGACAAGAGGAGCTTGGCGTGCTTCTCGCCGCCGTGGAGAAGGTCCAGGATGGGGGAGGCTCGGTCATCGGGATCCGGGCCGAGGCAGGCGCCGGTAAGACTCGACTCCTCGAGGAGTTTCGATCCAAGATCGACGGTCAGGTCCAGTGGTTGGAGGGAAGGGCCTACGCCTACGGGGAGAACATCCCTTTCGCAGCGCTCATCGATCTCATCTCCGACGCCATCGGCGTCGGTGAGGACGACACCCCCGCTTCGATCTCCGCCAAGCTCCACGACATCGTCGGCAGTCTGGTGGGTGGGGACCCCCGGACGATCGACCCGTTCGTACGTCTCTACGGGCTTCCCGAGCGGGAGCACGCCGCCCTCGACATGGACTCGTTCCAGGACCGGCTCCTCGACTCGCTGGTGTCGGTGGTCGACGCCCTCTCCGACCGGGCGCCGACAGTGCTCGTCTTCCAGGACCTTCATTGGGTCGACCCCTCGACCATCTCGATCATCGAACGTCTCATCACAACCATCACCGTGCCGGCAGTAGTGGTCGCCAACTATCGCCCTACTTTCACCGGCACCCTCACAGGCATCCGGGAGGTCGACCTGGGTTCTTTGTCGCCTCGTCAAATCGGACAGATGCTCTCCTCACTCCTCGAAGCCGACGAGCCTCCCCCAGCCCTCGTCGAGTTCGTTGTCGAGCGGACCGATGGGAACCCGTTCTTCGTCGAGGAGATGATCAACTCTCTGCTCGAGACCGGCACCCTGGTCCGTGGAGAGGCGGGCTGGGAGGTGAAAGGCTCGTTGGAAGATGCCGGGATGCCCACGTCGGTCCGTGGGGTGATTGCAGCCCGGATCGATCGTCTCGATGCCGACCGTCGCCGGGTGCTCCGGGAGGCGTCGGTGGTGGGCCGGCAGTTCCTCTATGAGGTCATCAAACGGGTGGCCACCGTCACCGCCACTCTCGACCCGAGTCTCGCCGACCTGGAGCAGGCCGACCTGATCCGGGAGCGGTCCGACCCCGAGCTCGAATACTTCTTCAAACATGCTCTCACCCAGGATGTCGCTTATGAGGGTCTGCTCAAGAAGGAGAGGGTGGAGCTGCATGCCCGGGCGGCGGAAGCAATCGAGTATCAGTTCGCCGGTCGTCTCGGCGAGGTGACCGAGACCCTGGCCTACCACTACACCCAGGCCGGGATCACGGACAAGGCATTGACCTATCTCCGTAATGCCGGGATCAAGGCGATGGATCGCTACGCACTGGTCGAATCGCAAGCACATTTCGAGAGGGCTTACCAGTTGCTTGCCGAGGCGGAGACCGACCCGGAGCGGGACGCGCAACTCGTCGATCTCATCCTCGACTGGGCGCTCCTCTTCTACTACCGGGCCCGACTCCTCGACCTCGACGAGCTCCTCCAGCGCCATGAGCAGAGCGTCAAACGTCTCGACGACGACAACAAGTGGATGTGGTGGCTGATCTGGCGTGGTCACGCCGCCGGCTTCAGACTCGATCAGACCGAAAGCCTCGTCGATCTGGAACGGGCTGTCGAGATCGCCCGGGCGATCGGCGAC